>NZ_JBHXSG010000048.1:0-77826 GCF_042714835.1 Streptomyces sp. NPDC058678
CCTCCGTGCGGTGAAGATTCGACACCTCCACCACACACGGAGGCCTTCGCCATGTTCAAGCCCGGTCAGCGTTAACAACGCTCGTGATCAATACAGCTAGGCGGTCGGGCCCTACACGACCATGGGCCGGTCGTACGGACCGATCGGTGCCGGCAGCCGCGAACTCCCCGTCAGGTGGCGGTCGACGGCCGCCGCCACCGCCCGCCCCTCCGCGATGGCCCACACGATCAGCGACTGACCGCGCGCGGCATCACCGGCGGCGAACACGCCGGGCACGTTGGTCGCGAAGCCGGCGTCCCGCGTGAGCGTCCCGCGCGGCTCCAGCCCCAGCCCCAACTGGTCCACGAGGCCGTCGGCCCGGTCGGGCCCGGAGAAACCGAGGGCGAGGAGCACGAGGTCGGCGGGCAGGGTCCGCCCGGTGTCCGGCACGGGGCGGCGCCGCGCGTCGACCTCGACCAGATGCAGTGACCGTACGTGTCCGTCGGCGTCCCCGGTGAAGCGCAGCGTGGACGCCGCGAACAGCCGCGCGTCCGCGTCCGCCGCCGGGGCCGTCCGCAGCACGCCGGCCTCCTCGTGCGCGGCCGACAGCCGGTAGACCTTCGGGTACGTCGGCCAGGGATCGGTGTCCTCGTCCCGCTCGGCGCCCGGCTGCGCGTAGATGTCCAACTGCGTTACTGACGCGGCCTCGTCCCGCACCGCCGTGCCCAGACAGTCGGCCCCCGTGTCACCACCCCCGACGATGACGACATGCTTGCCGGCGGCGGACATCGGCGAGACCTCCAGGTCCCCCTCGCACACCCGGTTGGCCAGCGGCAGATACTCCATCGCCTGGTGGATGCCGACCAACTCCCGCCCCGGTACGTCAAGTTCACGCCAGGCCGTCGCTCCGGTGGCGATCACGACGGCGTCGTAGCGCGCCCGCAGCTCGGCGGCCCCGATGTCCCGCCCGACCGCGGTCGACGTACGGAACTTCGTGCCCTCGGCCCGCATCTGCTCGATCCGCCGCTCCAGATGGTGCTTCTCCATCTTGAACCTGGGGATGCCGTACCGCATCAGCCCGCCGAGCCGGTCGTCCTTCTCGTACACGGCGACCGTGTGCCCCGCCCGGGTCAACTGCTGTGCCGCGGCAAGCCCGGTGGGCCCCGACCCGATCACCGCGACCGTCCGCCCGGACAGCCGCTCCGGCGGCCGCGGCGGCGCGAACCCCGATTCCCAGGCCCGGTCGGCGATGGCGACCTCGACGTTCTTGATGGTGACCGCCGGCTGGTTGATGGCCAGCACACACCCCGTCTCGCAGGGCGCCGGGCACAACCGGCCGGTGAACTCGGGGAAGTTGTTCGTCGCGTGCAGCCGGTCGGCGGCGGCTCGCCAGTCCTCCCGCGACACCAGGTCGTTCCACTCGGGGATCAGGTTGCCGAGCGGACAGGCGTCGTGACAGAAGGGGATGCCGCAGTCCATGCAGCGGTCGGCCTGCTTACTGATGATGGGCAGCAGCGCCCCCGGGACGTACACCTCGTCCCAGTCCCGGGCTCGCTCCTCGACCGGCCTGCGCGGCCAGTCCTGGCGAGGCGTGGTCATGAATCCCTTGGGATCGGCCATGAGCGTCTTCCTTGCGTACGCGTGCGACGCTTGCGCGTCCGACGTGGCCGTGCGTCATCGGGCGGCACTC
Organism: Streptomyces sp. NPDC058678; assembly: GCF_042714835.1. NCBI lineage: Bacteria > Bacillati > Actinomycetota > Actinomycetes > Kitasatosporales > Streptomycetaceae > Streptomyces > Streptomyces sp. NPDC058678. Next base: position 1,670 of record NZ_JBHXSG010000048.1, read on the forward strand.
TTTCGAAGCATCTTTCGGCCACGATACGTCCCATCGGTCACGCGTGCAGAGCCTTCTCGCCCGTCGGCAGGCCCTCTGCAATCAGGTGACAGCCAGCAGGTACGCCACCGCCGCGGCGGCCGAGGCGACCGTGCGGACGTGGTTCCACAGCGTCCACTCCCGGACGTACGTCGGCCAGTACGCGGCCGCCTCCCGGCTGCCCGGATCAAGCTCGGCCAGCGCGTCGTTGCGCGGCACGTTCGCCACCATGGTCAGCCCGAACACGCCGAAGAGGTACAGCCCGCTGCCCACCAGCAGCTCCACCGTCCCCTCGTCCGGCCACAGCACGAACGTCACCACCGCGATCACCGCGCACAGCACCGCCGACCCGGCGAACACGACCATGAACGCCGGACGCACCGCGCTCACATTGATCGCGTTCATCGCGGCGACCCCCTGCGCGGGCGGCAACGCGGCGAGCCCCCGCATCACGAACGTCGAGAACCCGCAGAAGACCCCGGCCACCAGCGCGGTCCCCAGCACCCCCAGCACGGTCAGCGCGAAATACGGTCCCTCGATCATCCCGACACCCACTCCCACATCCGGCCGGGCTCCCACCCGCCGCCGCCCAGCACCACCGGTCACCACAAGTGAATCCCCGCCCAGACCCACGAACCATGCCCGAACCGCGCGAGGGCATGCGCGAGCGTCCAGTGCTCCGCCGGCAACGCCCGCCCCTCAGCCGACCTCCGCCGCCGCTCCCGCCGTCCCCTCCGCCCGCCACCCCCGCAGCACCGTCTCCACCGCCGCCGCGATCCGCCGTCGCGCCTCATGCCGTGCCACACCGCTCATCAGCAACTGGTCGTACGGCGTGTCCACGTGCCGTACGGACGCCATGACCGCCGAGACCACCGCCCCGTCGGACAACGCGCGACCCGCCGCACTCCGCCCGACCCGCCCGCTGCCCCGGGCCGAGGCGTGCTCGGCGATCGCCCGCGCCCGGTCCGCCGGGCACCCCGGGAAGAGCCGCCGTATCTCCGACGCGAAGGCATCGGCGAACCGCAGGTCCTGAGCCGCCCGCCGCGCGGCATCCCGCACCCGGCGTCGCCGACGGGCCTCCGCGTCCGCCAGGCACCGCCTCTCGGCCCGGGCGAGAGCGGCCTCCTCGACGAGGACGCCCTGCCGCTCGTAACGGCCCTTGCGCCGGTTGAACCGTACGACCACCGCCGACAACGCACTCTCCTCCCGCGACCGGCGCGTCAGCGCCGTGTCACCACGCGGCAGGAACACCAGGTGCCCGAGATCCGCGCAGTCGAGGCAGCGCGGCGCACCGCCCTCCAGCACGAGCAGTGACAACGGCCCGCCGCGGCACTCCGCGCAGTGCCGTCTCCGCAGCGGCTGGATGACGAGGAGCCCGGTCCGGGGCGGGGGAGTTGCGAGAGCTGCCATGCCCTCTTCATTCCCGCCGCCGACGTCCGGAACTACGCCCTCAGCGCCCGACTCCGCCACGCCCGTGCCCTCCGGGCAGACCACCGACACCGGCGTCCGACGCGGCGTCGGCGTCTCGACACCGGTGTCCGACGCTGCGCCGCCACTGGCCACGGGAGACAGGCATACGGCAGGGCGTCCGCCGTGGCCGTGCCCCGGCACCCTCGGTAACCCGCTGCCCCGAGCCGGTACCGCCCGGTGCGCGCAACGGGCGGTACCGGCCGCCGCCCGGCGTGGGCAGCACTCGGTCGACCAGGCCGGCGCCTCCTCCCGCAGGCGCCGCGGACCTGCCGTGCGCACCGGCGCGAAAGGCCGTCCCCGGCGGGAACGCCTCGGGGCCGTCCACCACCGGCAGCCAGGCGACCCGGCCGCCCCTTCACCCCCAGCAGCTTCGCGGACAGCCCGGTGGCGACCCGTCGCCGCGGGCCTGACGCATCATGGGCCGTGTGCGACTCGAAGCGATCACCTGGGACCGGCTCGGCGACCTCCTGGCCGAGCGACTCCTCGACCTGAAGCCGGCCGACGGCAGCCCCTGGCCTCGCATCGCGTTCGACGGCGCCCCGGCCGCCCGCCCGGGCGACCTCGCCGACCGCGTCTGCGAGGCCCTGCGCGTACGCGGCCGCCGCTCGCTGGTCGTCGGCACCCACGGCTTCCTGCGTCCCGCCTCGCTCCGCCTGGAGTACGGCCACCAGGACGTGGAGGCCTACTACGACGGCTGGTTCGACACCGGTGCCCTCTGGCGCGAGGTCTTCGGCTCCCTCGAACCCGGCGGCGACGGCCGCGTCCTGCCCGACCTGTGGGACCCCGCCACGGACCGCGCCACCCGCAGCCCCTATGTCCAACTCCCGCCAGGCGGCTTCCTGCTGCTGCACGGCCCCCTCCTGCTGCGTCACTGGTTCCCCTTCGACCTGACCGTCCACGTCCTCCTCTCGTCCGGCGCCCTGCGCCGCCGCACCCCCGAGGCCGAGCACTGGACCCTCCCCGCCTTCGAGCGCTACCAGGGCGAGACCGACCCGGCCGCCACGGCCGACGTCCTGGTACGCGCCGACGACCCACGACACCCGGCGTGGAAGGGCTGATCCGAGCCCTCAGGGGTTGCGGGGTCGAAGACCGAGAGGCCGATACGGGGAACGCCGCGGAGGTTCGCACCTCGGACGAGGCAAGCGGCCCCCCCGCACGGCCTCTCGCACAAGCGCCTCGGCATCGGCCCGCCCGCCGAGAAGGACGACGAGGTCCGGGGGGGGCAGCCGCGTCGTCCCGCCGACGAAGATCGTGGCCCTCTCGGTCCGGCCGGGAGGTCCGGGGTGCGTGCGTCTGGTCGCGCGGCGAGAATGTAGGACGCCGGGACTTGCGGTGCTCTCCCTCGCGCCGCGCCGGCCGCCCGGCACCGGGAGGTACCCCATGACCACTGCCGGAGACATCATGCACCGTGGTGCCCAGTGGATCCCCGCCCACGAAACCCTCGACCGCGCCGCCCAGCTGATGCGCGAGCTGAACGTCGGAGCACTGCCCATCAGCGACGAGAACGAGCGGCTCTGCGGCATCCTCACCGACCGCGACATCGTCGTCGGCTGTGTGGCCATGGGCCACGACCCGGCCAGGGTCACCGCGGGCGAGATGGCCCACGGAACCCCACGCTGGATCGACGCCGACGCCGATGTCAGCGAGGTGCTCCACGAGATGCAGGAGCACCAGATCCGCCGACTCCCCGTCATCGAGAACAAGCGCCTGGTCGGCATGATCAGCGAGGCCGACCTGGCCCGGAACCTGGCGGAGGACCAGATCGCGACCTGGGCCGAGAGCGTCTACGCCAGGACACCCGGCTGACACCGACCCCGTCGGCGGGCGGCTGTGGTCCCGGTCGTCAGAGCCAGCCGTTGCGCCGGAAGCCGCGGTACAGCGCCAGACATCCGACGGATATCACGCCGATCACCATGCCGTAGCCGTACCGCCAGTGCAGCTCCGGCATGTGCTCGAAGTTCATGCCGTACACCCCGCAGATCATCGTCGGCACGGCGATGATCGCGGCCCACGCCGTGATCTTCCGCATGTCCTCGTTCTGCGCGACCGTCACCTGCGCGAGGTGCGCCTGCAGAATCGAGTTGAGCAGTTCGTCGAACGCGGCGATCTGATCCCTGGCCCGCAGCAGATGGTCGGAGACATCGCGGAAGTAGGCCTGTATCTCCGGATCGACCACCCGGATCGGCCGCGTGGCGAGATCCTCGAGCGGCCGGCCGAGAGGGACCACGGCCCGCTTCAGCTCCAGGAGTTCACGCTTGAGCTGGTAGATGCGCCCGGCGTCGACCCGCGCGCCGTTCTCCGCGAAGACGGCCATCTCGACCAGGTCGATGTCCGCCTGCACGGCATCGGTGACGTGCAGATAGTCGTCGACCACGTGGTCCGCGAGTGCGTGCAGCACCGCGGCCGGTCCCTTGGCGAGCTGCTGGGGAGCGGCCTCCAGCTCCTCGCGCAGCGGCCCCAGCGAGCCGTGCCGTCCGTGTCGTACCGTGATCACGAAGTCGTGGCCGACGAACACCATGATCTCGCCGGTGTTGACCACCTCGCTGGTCGCCGTGAGCTCCTCGTGTTCCACGTAGCAGACCGTCTTGAACACGGCGAACAGCGTCTCGTCGTAGCGCTCCAGCTTGGGGCGCTGGTGGGCCTCGACCGCGTCCTCGACCGCCAGCGGATGCAGGTCGAAGAGCTCCGCGATACCCGCGAACTCCTCGTCCGTCGGCTCGTGGAGGCCGAGCCAGACGAAGCCGTCGCGGTTCTTGCGCACCCGTTCGACAGCGTCCACCAGATCGACGCCGGCCGGCACCCGGACGCCGTCCCGGTACGTCACGCAGTTCACCACCGACGAGCCCAGCGGGGACCGGGCCGGGTGGCTCAGGTCGACGCGCGGGCGCCGCCGTGCCAGCCGTGCCACCTTGCGGAGGCCGCCGACCCTGCTGAGGCTCGTGACCTTCCGCAGATTCCCTGCCATGGACATCTGGATCTCCTTGCGTGGATCTCCCTCGCGCCGCGTTTCCGCGCCCTGGCGAGCCAGTTTGCCAGCTCGGGGTGTGGACCGGGTAAGCCTGTGGGAACAGAGGGTTCCGCTTTGTTCCCGGCTGTGGACGACGGACTCGGCCGTGGACACGGCGGACCCTGCGGACCGGGCGTCCGCCATCTCGTCGCAGGCGACGCGTCGACCGCTCCGAACAAGACGGGCAACTGGGATGATCACGGCATGACGCGAACCGACGGGTATCTCCTCGACAACCGGCAGAACGAGGCGGCGGAGCGTTTCGACGCCTTGGCCACCCTCTTCGACCCCACGACCTTCCGGCACCTCGAAGCGTTCGGCATCGGGTCGGGCTGGCGGTGCTGGGAGGTCGGCGCCGGAGGCACCTCCGTGGTGTCCTGGCTGGCCAAGAAGGTCGGCCCGACCGGACGGGTCGTCGCGACCGACATCGAGACCTCCCGCCTCGCCGCGGCCGCCCGGCCGCCGGTCGAGGTACGCGTCCACGACGTGGGTGCGCACGAGCCGCCGGGGGAGCAATTCGACCTGGTCCACGCCCGCCTCGTCCTCGTCCATGTACCGGACCGCGAAAGGGCGTTGCGATCCATGGTCAAGGCTTTGCGGCCCGGCGGACGGATGCTGGTCGAGGACGCCGACCCCGCCCTGCAGCCCCTGCTCTGCCCCGACGAGCACGGCCCCGAGCAGGAGCTGGCGAACAGGCTGCGGCAGGGCTTCCGCCAACTGCTCGCCGACCGGGGTGCCGACCTCGCCTACGGCCGCAGACTTCCGCGCCTGCTCCGCGAGGCCGGCCTGTGCCGGGTGGAGGCCGACGCGTACTTCCCGGTCACCTCGCCCGCCTGCGCCGCGCTGGAATCCGCCACGATCCGCCAGATCCGCGACCAGCTCGTCACCGCGGGCATCGCCACGGACCAGGACATCGACCGGCACCTCACGAACGTGGCCTCCGGCAGCATGGACCTCGCCACGGCACCGATGATCTCGTCGTGGGGGCGCAAGCCGTAGGAGACGGGCGTGAACCGCCGCCGTCAGCCCGCGAAGGCGGAACGGTGGCCGTACGCATCCGAGCCGCCCGCTCCCGTCAGCCGTCCACCGGCGGCCGACCCCCCACCCACTCGACCGCCACGGCACCCGCCCGGCACCCCTCCGCCGCCGCGGCCTCGGGCCCGGCGCCCATGAGGAGGGCGGCGAGAAAGGCGCCAGTGAAGGCGTCGCCCGCTCCGGTGGTGTCCCGGGGCGTCGCCGGTACCGCCGGGACGTGCGCGACGACGGTGCCGGAGCGGGCCACCAGCGCGCCCTCCGCGCCCTGCTTGGCGACGACCAGCGGAACGTGGCGGCTCAGCTTGGCCGCCGCGTCCGCCGCCTCGGTCAATCCCGTGAGCAGGCATGCCTCGTCACGGCTGGGCAGCAGTACGTCGACGCCCTCGACGAGCGCCAGGAAGCGGTCGACCCCCAGCTCCACGAGGAAACCGGCCGACGCGGGATCCAGGCTCACCGGTACCCCACGCGCGCGTGCCGCCTCCATTGCGACCGCCACCAGCGCGCGGCTCGGCTCGGAGAACAGCAGGTAGCCCGACAAGTGCAGCCGCGCGACCCCGTCGAGCAGTGTGTCCGACCAGTCGTCGGGCGCGAGCCGTAGCGACGCCCCACTGTCCGTGAGGAACGTCCGCTCGGCGGCTGTCCCCGCGTCGACGAGGCAGATCACCGTCCCGGTCGCCGCATCGGAGTCGACGACCAGCCGGGGCCGTACACCGCACGCGACCAGCTCCCGCTCGTGCCAGGCGGCAGAATCCGTGCCCACTCGTCCGAGCAGCCGCACCTCGGCATCGCCCACGTGAGCCGCCCAGCAGGCCACATTGGCGCCCGCGCCGCCCGGCACCGTCCGGATCGTCGCGGCCGTGTCGGTACCCGCCGCGAGGGGACCTCGGTGCCGGGCCACGACATCCGTCACGACGTCCCCGACGACCAGGAGCGCATCCGGCTGCACTCCACTGCGCGGGTGCTCCGCCGTGGCCGCACCGTGCCCAGGCCGCCGTGCCGTCACGTCCCGGCCCAGGCCGCCGAGATTTGCGCAGCCAGCCGTACGTTGCCGCGCACCGCCGCGAGATTCGCGGTCAGCGAGGCGCCGTCGGTGTGCCGCACCAGGTAGTTCAGCAGGAACGGCGTGACTCCCTGGCCCGTGATCCCGTCCGCCTCGCACGCCTGCAGCGCGTCGGCGAGCACGCGCGCGTGCAACTCGGGATCCAGCTGCTCCTCCTCCGGCACCGGGTTGGCGACGATCAGCGCCGACTCGGGCCCGTCGACCGCGTCCTGCGCCCGCATGACGTCCGCCACCTGACCGGGGCTGTCCAGCGTCCACTCCACGGGATGCCCCGAGTCGGACAGGTAGAAGCCGGGGAACCGGTCCGTGCCGTACCCGGCCACCGCCACGCCCAGCGTCTCCAGCCGCTGCAGGGTCGCCGGCACGTCCAGGATCGACTTCACACCCGCGCAGACCACGGTGATCCGCGTCCGGGCCAGCAGGCCGAGGTCGGCCGACTCGTCCTGCGTCACCGTCCACTCCCGGTGCACCCCGCCGAGCCCACCCGTGGCGAACACCCGCACGCCCGCCAGCGCCGCCAGCAGCGCGGTCGCCGACACCGTGGTCGCCCCGCTCGCCCCGGAGGCCACCGCGAGCGGCAGGTCGCGGTGGCCCAGCTTGCGGATGCCGTCCTCGTTCGCGACCCGCTCCAACTGCTGTTTGTCCAGGCCGACATGGGGCCGTCCGTCCAGCACGGCGATCGTCGCGGGCACGGCACCCTCCTGCCGTACGACGTCCTCCAGCTCCAGCGCCACCTGCAGATTGCGCGGGCGTGGCAGCCCGTGCGCGATGATCGTGGACTCGAGCGCCACCACCGGTCGACGCGCGTCGATCGCGTCACGCACCTCTTCGGACACCACCAGCACCACGTGCCTGCCTCCTGTCGTTCGGTCTTCCCTCATCTCTGGCGGGCGGCGCACCCCGCCAAACACTTGCGGCCTGTGGGGGACGACACCAGCCTGGGGTCCATGACGGACAACACCACACGTCTCGACCACGTCGTCCTCTGGGTGCGCGACCCGGTGGCGGCGGCCGACTTCTATGAGAAGGCGGTCGGCCTGGAACCCCTGAGGCTCACCGAATTCGCCGCGGGGACGGAACCCTTTCCCTCCGTACGGCTCAACGACGAGACCATCCTCGACCTCATGCCGCTCTCCATGGCGGAGCGCATGCAGATGGTCCCCGGCGCCGCCGACAGCGCGGGCCACCCGGTCAACCACGTCTGCCTGGCCCTGCCCGCCGACGACTTCGAGGCACTGCGCGCCCGCCTGGAAGAGCGGTCGGTCCCCGTCTCGGACTTCTCGTACGACTCCTTCGGTGCCCGCGGACCGGCCCGGCGGAGCTTCTACTTCCGCGACCCGGACGGGAACGTCTTCGAGGCGCGGCACTACGACTAGCGGGCGAGGGGGCCACGCGCGGGTGGCGTGGCCTGCCTTCGGGGGATGTCGGACCGGCCTCGGCTAGAACAGCGGCTCGGGCAGCACGCCCTCCAGGGCCAGCAGCTTCCGCTTGGTCTCCAGGCCGCCCCCGAACCCGCCGATGCCGCCGTCGCTCTCCACGACCCGGTGACAGGGCACGACGACCGGCAGCGGATTGGAGCCCATGGCCACACCCACCGCCTGGGCAGCGCCCGGCTGACCCACGCGCCCCGCCAGATCGCCGTACCCGACGACCGTTCCGAACGGGACGCCGGACGCCAGTTCGCGCAGCACCTGCCGGTTGAAGCCCGAGACCAGCGACCAGTCCAGCGGCAGCTCGAAATCGTGCCGCTCACCGGCGAAGTACGCCTCCACCTGGCGTATCGCCTCGGCCAGCAGCGGGGAGCCGGGTGCCTCGACGGGCTCGCGGCCCAGCCGGGAGGCGAGCCGGTCCAGCGCCTTGTCGCGGACCGCGTCCGTGGCGTGGAACACCACGGTGACCAGACCCTCGCGGGTCGCGGCCAGCAGCAGCGGACCGATGGCGGTGGCGACGACGGTCCACACGACCTGCTGCTCGTACTGCCCAGGGCTGCTCATGCGACCCACCGTACGACCCGCCACTGACAACGCCCGGGGAAGCGCGGGGAGCCTCCCGGGGCCGTGGGGCTGCTCGGGCGGGGGCGGTCAGCCCCAGCGCAGCGCGGCGCCCACCAGGTCCGGTTGGTTGCTGATGATGCCGTCGACGCCGTAGCCGGCGACCCGGTGGGCGGCGGCAGCGGTGTCGACGGTCCAGGCGAAAACCTCCAGTGGCCTGCCGTGCGGACCCGTGAAGGCGTGGACGGCCGAGACGTACCCCAAGGAGAGGGAGCCGTGCGAGGGGTTGATCTGGTCGGCGAAGGTCGCGTACGAGTCCAGGTCCGCCACGGGCGGCGTACCGAGGAGCCCGGTCTTGACGTCGGGCCTCAGTTTGTGGACCGCGCGCACGCTGGCCGCGCTGAAGCTCTGCACGATCAGCCGGCCCGCGACGTGCCGCCGGTCGAGCCACCCCTCGTTGCCGAGGACCTCGAGGGTCTGGCGCTCGATGCCCGGGTACAGGTCCGGGTTCTTGATCTCCAGGAGCAGCTTCTGGTGGTGAACCTCGACGCGACGCACATACTGCTCGAGCGTGGGCACGCGCGCCCCTGCGTAGGCGGGGCCGAACCAGCTCCCCGCGTCGAGGCACGCGATCTCGGCGGCGGTGAAGTCCCGCACCTTCCATGGCGCCCGGTCGGGGAAGACCTCCTCGACGTCGGTGGTGCGCCGCAGATTGTCGTCGTGCAGGACGACGAGCCGGCCGTCCTTGGTGCGCTGGACATCGTTCTCGACCCAGTCGATGCCCAGCCCGGCCGCCTTGTCGACGGCGGCCAGGGTGTTCTCGGGTGCGTAGGCGGAGGCGCCTCTGTGGGCGATGACCGCAGGCCGCTTGCCGTCGGTCCTGACGTCGGGGGTGGGAGGCAGGAAGGCGGCGGCTCCCAGGAGCGCGGTGGTCGTGGCGGCAACTGTGCGCGCGTGCATGCGCACTCCTCGCGTCGAGCTATTACGGACAGTTCAACTGTGACAGCAGAGAGTCAACGGAAGAGGGCTACACAATGGCCACAACTTGAATGGAGTTGCCCCAAGGCCGCTCACGGGTACCGCACAACTGGGGCAAGGGCGTGTTTCTTTGCCGGAAAATCGTTCGACCATTCCGGTGGGAGTCATACTCTCTGCGTCGACCCTGACCGCTCGGCCGGTCCTGGGAGGGGCCGAACATCAGGGAATTCCGGGACGCAAGAGGGCGGAAGGACAGCCGCGCATGCAAGGCACGGTCGACGGATTCAGCTACGGACTCGTCACACCGGTGGTGGCCTACCTCATGGCCTGCCTGGGCGGTGCCCTCGGTCTGCGCTGCACCACCAGATCCATGCTGGTCAGCAACTCCTGGCGCCCCGGCTGGCTGGCCCTCGGTTCGGCTGCGATCGGCTCGGGCATATGGACCATGCACTTCATCGCGATGATGGGCTTCAAGGTCGAGCAGGCGCCGATCCACTACGACAGGGCCATGACCTTCGCGAGTCTTGGCGTCGCCATCGTCATGGTGGGCCTGGGGATCTTCATCGTCGGCTACCGGGGGGCGTCCGGCACGGCCCTGATGACCGGAGGAGCCATCACCGGCCTGGGCGTCGCCTCGATGCACTACCTGGGCATGGCCGGCATGCGCCTGAACGGCAAGCTGGAGTACAACACCTTCACCGTGGCCGCCTCCGTCGTCATAGCGGTCGTGGCCGCCACCACCGCGCTGTGGGCGGCCGGACAGGTGCGGGGTTTCCTGTGGAGCGTCGGTGCGAGCCTCGTCATGGGGCTCGCCGTGACGGGTATGCACTACACCGGCATGGCCGCCCTCAGGGTCCATCTGCACAGCTCCACGGCCCCCACCGGGGGCGACTCCGCGGCCTCCCTGATCGCGCCCATGATGATCGGTCCGCTCGCCTTCCTGCTCCTGGCGGGCGTCGTCGTGATGTTCGATCCGCTGATGATCATGGGGAAGCCCGCTCGGACACCCGTCGAGAACAAGCCAGGCGTCCCCGCGCGAGAGCTCGTCCCCCACCCGCCCGCCCGCCGCCCTTCCCTGCGCACCCGCCGAGACCTGGACCTCCAGGACTCCCGCACCCCGCAGAACCGCTGATCCGGCCGGGGCCACCGAGACCCCCGTGACCTCGCAGAATCGCTGATCCGGCCGCGTTGTCAGTGGGGGGTCGTACGGTTGATGGCATGCGGCCCGTTTCCCACATCGAACGCACGGTGGCGCCCTTCGAGGTCGTCAGTCCGTACCAGCCCAGCGGCGACCAGCCCGCGGCCATCGCCGAGCTCGCCCGGCGCATCGAGGCCGGTGAGAAGGACGTCGTCCTGCTCGGCGCGACCGGCACCGGCAAGTCCGCCACCACCGCGTGGATGATCGAGAAGCTCCAGCGCCCCACGCTCGTGATGGCGCCGAACAAGACTTTGGCCGCCCAGCTGGCGAACGAGTTCCGGGAGCTCCTCCCGAACAACGCCGTCGAGTACTTCGTCTCGTACTACGACTACTACCAGCCCGAGGCTTACGTCCCCCAGTCGGACACCTACATCGAGAAGGACTCCTCGATCAACGAGGAGGTCGAGCGGCTGCGCCACTCCGCGACGAACTCACTGCTCACCCGCCGTGACGTCGTCGTGGTCGCCTCGGTCTCCTGCATCTACGGCCTCGGTACTCCGCAGGAGTACGTGGACCGCATGGTCCCCCTCAGAGTCGGCGACGAGGTCGACCGTGACCAGTTGCTGCGCCGCTTCGTGGACATCCAGTACACGCGCAACGACCTGGCCTTCTCCCGCGGCACCTTCCGCGTCCGCGGTGACACCGTCGAGATCTTCCCGGTCTACGAGGAGCTCGCCGTCCGCATCGAGATGTTCGGCGACGAGATCGAGGCACTGTCCACCCTGCACCCGCTCACCGGCGAGATCATCAGCGACGACCAGCAGCTGTACGTCTTCCCGGCCTCCCACTACGTCGCGGGCCCCGAGCGCCTGGAGCGGGCCGCCAACGACATCGAGAAGGAGCTGGGGGAGCGCCTGTCCGAGCTGGAGAAGCAGGGCAAGCTCCTGGAGGCGCAGCGTCTGAGGATGCGCACGACGTACGACCTCGAGATGCTCCGCCAGATCGGCTCCTGCTCCGGCGTCGAGAACTACTCGATGCACTTCGACGGCCGGCAGCCCGGCTCCCCGCCCAACACGCTGCTGGACTACTTCCCGGACGACTTCCTGCTCGTCATCGACGAGTCCCACGTCACCGTCCCGCAGATCGGAGCCATGTACGAGGGCGACGCCTCCCGCAAGCGCACCCTCGTCGACCACGGTTTCCGGCTGCCCTCCGCCCTGGACAACCGCCCCCTGAAGTGGGAGGAGTTCCAGGAGCGCACCGGGCAGACCGTCTACCTTTCGGCGACCCCCGGCAAGTACGAGCTCTCCCGCTCGGACGGCGCCGTCGAACAGATCATCCGCCCCACCGGCCTGATCGACCCGGAGGTCGTCGTCAAGCCCACCGAGGGCCAGATCGACGACCTGGTGCACGAGATCCGGGGACGTGTCGAGAAGGACGAGCGCGTCCTGGTCACGACCCTCACCAAGAAGATGTCCGAGGACCTCACCGACTACTTCCTGGAGCTCGGCATCCAGGTGCGCTATCTGCACAGCGACGTCGACACGCTGCGCCGCGTCGAGTTGCTGCGCGAACTGCGGTCCGGCGAGTTCGACGTGCTCGTCGGCATCAACCTCCTCCGCGAGGGCCTCGACCTGCCCGAGGTGTCCCTGGTGGCGATCCTCGACGCCGACAAGGAAGGCTTCCTGCGCTCCGGCACCTCCCTCATCCAGACCATCGGCCGCGCGGCGCGCAATGTCTCCGGCCAGGTCCACATGTACGCCGACAAGATCACCCCGGCGATGGAGAAGGCCATCGAGGAGACCAACCGCCGCCGGGAGAAGCAGGTCGCGTACAACGAGGAGCGGGGCATCGACCCCCAGCCGCTCCGCAAGAAGATCAACGACATCGTCGCGCAGATCGCCCGCGAGGACATCGACACCGAGCAGCTGCTCGGCTCCGGCTACCGCAAGCTGAAGGAGGGCAAGGGCGCCAAGGCACCCGTGCCCGCCCTCGGTGGCAAGGCGGCCAAGGGCACCAAGGCCGCCAAGGGCAAGTCCAAGGAGACGGTGCCGACCGACCGTCCCGCGGCCGAGCTCGCCGAACAGATCGAGGAGATGACCGAACGCATGCGCGCCGCCGCAGCCGACCTCCAGTTCGAGATCGCGGCCCGACTGCGCGACGAGGTCTCCGAGATGAAGAAGGAACTCCGTCAGATGAGGGAAGCCGGCCTGGCCTGACGGCCCGACGGGGCGCCGGTCACCGACCGGAACCGGCGCCTCCGGACCTGCCCGACACCCCGTGGATACGCGCTGTGTTGCAAGACCGACACAAAGTGTGGACCGGGGTACGGCACTGTCAGTGGCCCTGCGTAGGGTGCTGGTCATCCGCGGATCCCGCGGCAACAGGGGAAACACGAGAGGGGATCAGCGCGTGGTGGACGTATCCAAGGGCGGCGCGCCCGGTGGCGGCGTCAATCTGACCAAGGGTCAGGCCATCAGCCTGCAGAAGTCCGACGGCGGCAGCCTGACGGCGGTACGCATGGGTCTCGGCTGGCAGGCGGCTCCCCGGCGCGGCCTGTTCGGCTCGCGTACCCGTGAGGTCGACCTGGACGCCTCGGCCGTCCTGTTCGCGGACAAGCAGCCGGTCGACGTCGTCTTCTTCCGACACCTGGTGAGCGACGACGGCTCGGTACGCCACACCGGCGACAACCTGGTCGGCGGCGTGGGTCAGGGCGGCGACGACGAGGCGATCCTCGTCGACCTGTCACGGGTGCCGGTCCACATCGACCAGATCGTCTTCACCGTGAACTCGTTCACGGGCCAGACCTTCCAGGAAGTGCAGAACGCGTTCTGCCGTCTGGTCGACGAGACGAACGGCCAGGAGCTCGCCCGCTACACGCTCGCGGGCGGCGGCGCGTACACGGCGCAGATCATGGCCAAGGTGCACCGCACGGGTCCCGGCTGGACGATGACGGCCCTCGGTACTCCGGCCAACGGTCGCACCTTCCAGGACCTGATGCCATCGATCCTGCCGCACCTGTAGGACAGCGCGGCAGGCAGCACACGACACAACGACACAGGGGGAGAAGGCGATGGCGGCCGAGCTGGCGCGGGGACAGAACCACCCGCTCACCCAGGCCCGTCTCGAGATCCGCATCGCGGCCGGCACGCCGGTCGTGGTGGGGGCCACGCTCGGCGACGAGCACGGCAAGGTGCACGGCGTCGAGTGGGTCGCCCACCCGGGCGCCCCCACCCTGCCGGGGCTGGAGGTCTCACGTCAGGCGGCCGCCGACCACCGCCTCGCGGTCGACCTCGGCGCCGTGCCGGAGGCCGTGCACCGGGTCGATGTGCTGCTCGCCCTGCCCACGGCGGGCAGGGCGGCACCGGTGTGCTTCGGCGCCGTCGCCGCCCCGTTCGTCGCGGTCACCGACCTCGACGGCACCGAGATCGCCAGCTACACGATCACCGGTCTGGACGCCGAGTCGGCCGTCGTCGCCCTGGAGCTGTACCGCCGGCAGGGCGCCTGGAAGGTGCGTGCCGTCGGCCAGGGGTACGCGGGCGGGCTCGGCGATCTCCTCGCCGACCAGGGACTGTCCGAGGCCCACCGGCTGGCGCGCGGCATCAACGAAGCGGTGGCCCAGGGCTCGGCCCGCTCGCTCCCGCCACCGCCACGCCCGGCCGACGCCGACCACTCCCGCCGGACGACCGCACCGGTCCTCGGTGCCGACCAGGTCGACCCCACTGCCCAGGGTGCCCCTGGCGCCGTACCGCCACTGCCAGTGACTCCGTACGGAACCCAGACTCCCGGCGTCGCGCCGCAGCCCACATCCCCGTCCGGTGCGCAGACGCCCGGCGCCTCACCGCAGTCCGCACCTCCGTATGGTGCGCAGACTCCCGGCGTCGCCCCGCAGCCCGCACCCCCGTCCGGGGCGCAGGCCCCCGGCGGCCCGCCGCAGCCCACGTCTCCGCACGTCCCGCCGGTCACATCGGCCCCCGGCGCACCCCAGCAGCCCGCCTCGCCCTACGGCACACCAAGCCATCCCGTTGCCAATCCCGTGGCCGGTACACCGCAGGATCCCACCTCGCCCTACGGCGCACAGAGCACTCCGGCGGCCGCCGCACCGCAGCCCCGGAACCCCCAGGGACCCGCGCCCGCGGATCCCGCCGCCGTCGCCCAGCCGCCCGGCACCGCCCCCGGTGGTCCGATCGACTACAGCCACCCGAGGCGGCGGAACACAGCGCCGCCGCCTCCGCCGACGGCGCCCAAGGCCCAGCCTGGGCAGCCCGCGCGGCCGGTCGCGGGGGACGCCACCGGGTGGTCGATGGACGAGCGGCTCTACAACCAGGTGTGGGGCATGTTCGAGGACCTGGCCCGCACCATGGCCGCGTACCGCAGTGCCGTCGACTTCGCCGAGTCGCGGATGGAGAAGGAACTCGACCAGGTTCTGTCCGACCCGCGCAGCCGGCTCGGCGGGCAGGGCGATGCCGCGCGCGAGGCGGCCCAGGCCAAGCACGCCCAGCTCGTCGACCAGGCCAGAGCGGTCCTCGACCGGGACCTGGCCCAGCTCGCCGCCGAGGCCGATGTCGTCGAGCCCGCGCTGCCGCCGGCGTACGCACGCTGGGACAACCCCGTGTGGCACGGCTACCGCGTGCCGATGGAGGTACCCATGGCCCTGCGCCTGGGCGACGTGCACCTGCCCGAGGCCGCCGAGCTGCGGATACCCCTGCTGGTCCGCCTGCCGCTGGAGCGCGGCCTGTGGATCGACAGCGGACGCGCCGGATCGCTCGACGGCTCGTTCACCGACTCCCACGACCTGCGACGCCTCGCGATGGAGACGGCGGTGGCGCACGCGGCCCGGCTCCTGGCCGTGTATCCGGCGGGCGAGTTCACCGTGCACGTCATCGACCCGGCAGGCTCGGCCGCGCAGGCGCTCGCGCCACTGGTGCGGACGGGCGTGCTCGCCGCCCCGCCCGCCGTCGGTGCGGCAGGGGTGTCGGACGTTCTGGCCCGGCTCACCGAACGCGTCGACCTGGTGCAGATGGCGGTGCGCGCGGGCGCGGCCGACTCGCTCCCGCCCGGCCTCGACACCGCCGAGCAGCTGCTGATCGTGAACGACTTCCCGCACGGCTTCGACGACCGCGCCGTGACCCAGCTCCGCTACCTCGCGGACGAGGGTTCGGCGGTCGGAGTCCACCTGATGATGGTCGCGGACCGTGAGGAGGCCGCCGGCTACGGCCCGTTGCTCGACCCTCTGTGGCGTTCGCTGCTGCGACTCACCCCGGTGCCCGACGACCACCTCGCCGACCCGTGGGTCGGGCACGCCTGGACGTACGAACCCTCGCTCGTACCGTCCGGCAGTCAGGTGCTCCAGCAGGTGCTCACCCAGGTCGCGACGGCTCGTACCAAGTACTCGTAAAGTCGTCTGACCAGCGATTTTGACCTTTCCTTTGCTAATCGCTTTACCTTTCCTTGGTGATTGGGTACCGTTGTTCCCACGGAGGGGAGTACTCCCTGTCGACTGCGGCGTACCCGTCAATACGGATCAGGCCTGATCCCGGGGCGCCGGCCCATCCTGGGTGGAAGAGACCTCCGGCAGCGCGACGACGCTGGTTACTTGCCGTTACGTACTGCCGGAGGCAGCAGTGGATGTTTCCCCGACCCTGTGGGTCCTGACGATCGTGGGCCTTGCCGCCCTCATCGCGATCGACTTCTTCATCGGCCGCAAGCCGCACGACGTGTCCATCAAGGAAGCCGGGATCTGGACGATCGTCTGGATCGTCCTGGCCGGACTCTTCGGTCTCGGTCTGCTCGTCTTCGCCGGCGGCCAGCCGTCCGGCGAGTTCTTCGCGGGCTTCATCACCGAGAAGTCCCTGAGCGTCGACAACCTCTTCGTCTTCGTCCTGATCATGGCGAAGTTCGCGGTTCCCTCGCAGTACCAGCAGCGGGTGCTGCTGATCGGTGTCCTCATAGCCCTGGTGCTCCGAGCGATCTTCATCGCCGCCGGTGCCGCCATCCTCGCCAGCTTCGCGTGGGTCTTCTACCTCTTCGGTGCCTTCCTGATCTGGACCGCCTGGAAGCTCATCCAGGAGGCCCGAGCCGACGAGGAGGACGAGGAGTTCGAGGAGAACAAGCTGCTCAAGGCCGTCGAGCGCCGCTTCGGCGTGGCCGACCGGTACCACGGCACCAAGCTGTGGATCCAGGAGAACGGCAAGCGGGTCATGACCCCGATGCTGGTCGTGATGCTCGCGATCGGTACGACGGACGTCCTGTTCGCCCTCGACTCGATCCCGGCGATCTTCGGTCTGACCCAGGACCCGTACATCGTCTTCACGGCCAACGCGTTCGCGCTGATGGGCCTGAGGCAGCTGTACTTCCTGATCGGCGGCCTGCTCAGGAAGCTGGTCCACCTCAGCTACGGCCTGTCGATCATCCTCGGCTTCATCGGCGTCAAGCTGGTCCTGCACGCGCTGCACGAGTCCGGCGTCCACGTCCCGGAGATCAGCATCCCGGTCTCCCTCGGCGTGATCTGCTCGGTCCTGATCGTCACCACGATCACCAGCCTGCGGGCGTCCAAGAAGCAGGCGGCGGCCGAGGCTGCGCAGGCTGAGGACGAAGGCGTTGCGAAGGACAGCATCGAGGCCTGACAACGTCGGACGCAGTGACGGCGTTCAGCAGTGACCGCGTTCAAGTGACGCCGACTGGCCCCGCGCTCCTGGAGTGCGGGGCCAGTTCGCCTCTGCGACGATCACTGCATGATCGCTCGGCTCTGGTCGTCCACGACACAATGGACGTCCGCCGTGCCGGTACTCGCGGTCGTCATGCTGCTGTTCACCTGGGGCCGAGACCTGCCCGGCGCGGTCGTCGCACTGGTGACCGTGGTCCTTGCGGGAGCTGTCCTGGCCGCCGTGCACCACGCCGAAGTGGTCGCCCACCGGGTCGGCGAGCCCTTCGGCTCCCTGGTTCTGGCCGTTGCCGTCACGGTCATCGAGGTCGCCCTGATCGTCACGCTGATGGTGGACGGCGGTGACAAGAGCTCGACCCTGGCCAGGGACACGGTCTTCGCAGCCGTGATGATCACCTGCAACGGCATCGTCGGTCTCACTCTCCTGGTCGCCTCGCTGCGCCACGGCACGGCGGTCTTCAACCCCGAGGGCACCGGCGCCGCCCTCGCGACCGTCGCCACCCTGGCCACGCTCAGCCTGGTCCTGCCGACGTTCACCACGAGCAAGCCGGGCCCCGAGTTCTCCGGCGTCCAGCTGACCTTCGCGGCACTCTCCTCGCTGGTCCTGTACGGCCTGTTCGTGGCGACCCAGACGGTACGGCACCGCGACTACTTCCTCCCGATCAGCCGCCAGGGCGAGGTGATCGCCGCCGAGGACCACGCCGACGTACCGTCCGCCCGTGCCACCCGGATCAGCCTCGGGCTGCTGAGCCTGGCCCTGATCGGCGTGGTCGGCCTGGCCAAGGGCGTGTCGCCGACCATCGAGTCGGGGGTCGAGGCAGCCGGCATGCCGCACGCCGTCGTCGGTGTGATCATCGCCCTGCTGGTGCTGCTGCCCGAGACCATCGCCGCGCTGCGCTCGGCCCGCCGCGACCGGGTGCAGACCAGCCTCAACCTCGCGCTCGGCTCGGCCATGGCCAGCATCGGTCTGACCATCCCCGCGGTGGCCCTCGCCTCGATCTGGCTCTCCGGCCCGCTCGTGCTCGGCCTCGGCCCCACACACATGGTGCTGCTCGCGCTGACCGTGGTCGTGAGTTCCCTGACGGTGGTGCCCGGACGGGCCACGCCACTCCAGGGAGGGGTACATCTGGTGGTGTTCGCGGCGTATCTGGAGCTGGCGATCAATCCCTAGGTGCACCCCAAGATGCTCAACCCCAAGATGCTCGATCCCTGGATGCTCTGGACGGTCGATCGCCAGACGGTCGGTCCATGGACGTGTCGATCGCCGGACGACCGATCCCAGGCGGCCGTAAACGCTCGCGCAAGCGTTTACGCACCGCGCGCGCTCACCCCGTGGCCGGCTCCGCCGCCACCGGCACCGGCCGCGTCTCGGGCAGCAGAGCGAAGCACCCGAGGCTGAGCAGGGCGACCCCTGTCAGATACGCCCCCACACCCCACGGCACCCGCCCGCCCTGCTCGACGAGCGCGGTCGCCACAAGGGGCGTCAGAGCGCCGCCGACGACCCCGCCGAGGTTGTAGCCGACCGCGGCGCCCGTGCAGCGCACCCGGGGCTCGTACAGCTCCGGCAGATAAGCGGCGATCACCGCGAACATGGTGATGAACGCGAGCATCGCGCCCAGGAAACCGAGGAACATCAGCAACGGCTCTCCCGTGGCGAGGAGCGCGACCATCGGGAACATCCACCCGGCCGCGCCCGCACACCCGGCCAGGCACAGCGGCCGCCGTCCGTACCGGTCGCCGAGCAGTGCCGCCACCGGCGTCAGCGAGCCCTTCACCAACACCGCGGCCATGATGCAGGTCAGCATGACGGTACGGCTCACTCCGAGCCGCTCCGTGCCGTACGCGAGGGACCATGTCGTCACGGCGTAGAAGATCGCGTACCCGACCGCGAGCGCCCCGGCGGTCAGCAGGACGAGCCGCCAGTGGTCACGCGCCACCTCGGCGAGCGGCACGCGCGCGTGGTCGTCGATCTCGAGGAAGCTGGGGCTCTCGACGAGCGAGGAACGCAGCCACAGCCCCATCACGGCCAGCACCCCGGCCGCCCAGAACGGCACCCGCCAGCCCCACTGCGCGAACTGCGCCTCGGACAGCGTCGCCGACAGCGCCAGCACCACGCCGTTGGCGAGCAGGAAGCCCAGCGCGGGCCCGATCTGCGGGAAGCTCGACCACAGGCCACGCCGTTCGGCGGGCGCGTGTTCCACGGTCAGCAGCACGGCCCCGCCCCACTCCCCGCCGAGCCCGAGCCCCTGCAGAAAACGCAACACGAGGAGAAGCACGGGAGCGGCGACGCCGATGGTGTCGTAGGTCGGTACGCAGCCGACCGCGACCGTGGAAGCACCCGTCAGCAACAGGGAGGCGACCAGGACCGGTCGGCGCCCGTGCCGGTCTCCGATGTGCCCGAACAGCACCGATCCCAGCGGACGGGCGACGAACCCCACGCCGAACGTGCCGAAGGCGGCCAGCGTCCCCGCCACCGGTGAGAACGTCGGGAAGAACAGCGGCCCCAGGACCAGCGCCGCAGCGGTCCCGTAGACGAAGAAGTCGTAGAACTCGATGGCCGTCCCGGCGAGCGAGGCGGCCGCGAGCCGCAGCATGGAGGGTGCCTTTACGGTGCGTACGTCGTGCATGCCGCGTCAACTACCCACGGTGATCGCGGGTTACGGGGGCGTGCGGGGTCGCGGCCCGCGTCAGTAGGTGACGATGACGCGCCGGGCGGGACCGTCGACCCGGACGATACCGCCGTACGGGATGACGAGTTGTGGGTCGGTGTGACCGAAGTCCACGTCGAGGACGATCGTGGTGTCGGGGGCGTACACCCGCATGGCGTGCAACACGGCCTCGCGCTGTCCGGCGGCGTAACGAGCCGCCTCCTGCGGGCTGTTGGGGCGCTCGAAGGACCAGGTCTTCGCTCGGCCCATCAGTAGCGCGGAGAAGCGCTGGAGCAGGCCGCGCTCGCCCATGTTGCGCATCGTCGAGAAGACCTCCGTGGCACTCGGCAGGTCCTCCGAGGTCTCCAGGAGGAGTACGCCGCCGTCGTACTCGGTCAGGTCGTGCGAGACCTCGCGGTCGGCCATCAGCAGCCAGCCGAGGATCTCCAGGCATCCGCCCCAACTGCGGCCCTCGACCACCCGGTCGGGGTTCACCCAGGTCCATCCGGTGCCGGGCCGGGTCTCCGGTTCCGCGTCGAAGGTCGCCGGGTCGGCCCAGTCGCGGTTGACGTCGTTCCAGCGCTCGGCGGGCTTCAACTCGTACTCGCCGGAGGTGAACAGCGCCGCCCGCAGCGACTCGGCGGTCTGCGGGTGCATGGCGCCGGGGCGGCCCAGCTCGCACATCACGGACGCACCGTGGTAGCTGACGATTCCGGCGTTGCGCAGGAACGCGAGCAGGTTGGTGTTGTCGCTCATCCCGAAGAAGGGCTTCGGGTTCGCGGCGATCAACTCCCGGTCCAGCAGCGGCAGTACCGTGATCTGGTCGTCGCCGCCGATCGACGCGACGATCGCCTTGATGTCCGGGTCGGCGAAGGCGGCGTGGATGTCGTCGGCCCGCTCCTGCGGCGTGGAGCCCATCTTGCGGGTCGCCGGGTACTCGACCGGTTCGAGTCCGTACTCCTTGCGCAGCCGCTCCAGCCCCAGTTCATGGGGGCGCGGGAAGAGCCCGGGCAGGCCGGACGAGGGCGAGATCACGGCTATGCGGTCGCCGGGTGACGGCTTGGGCGGGTACGAGGGCGTCGTCATACGGGGAGGGTACGGGCGGCCGCCCCGGCCCCGCACCGTGATAAACCGGGTCTGAGCAGCGGTCCTCACCGGATCGCCCCACCCTGAACGGACCGGAGGAACCGTGCCCCGCACCCTGGCCAACGCCCCGATCATGATCCTCAACGGCCCCAACCTGAATCTGCTCGGCCAGCGCCAGCCGGAGATCTACGGCTCCGACACCCTCGCCGACGTCGAGGCCCTGTGTGCCAAGGCGGCGGCCGCGCACGGCGGCACCGTGGACCTCCGCCAGTCCAACCACGAGGGTGAGCTGGTCGACTGGATCCACGAGGCGCGGCTGAACCACTGCGGGATCGTGATCAACCCGGGTGCCTACTCGCACACCTCGGTCGCGATCCTGGATGCGCTCAACACCTGTGACGGACTTCCGGTGTTGGAGGTCCACATCTCCAACATTCACCAGCGCGAGTCGTTCCGGCACCACTCGTACGTCTCGCTGCGCGCGAACGGCGTCATCGCCGGATGTGGAGTGCAGGGGTACGTGTTCGGGGTGGAGCGGGTAGCGGCGCTGGTGGAGGCGGGGCAGGCGGACGCGTAAGCGTTTACGCCGGCCCTCGTGACCCTCTCAGAGCCGGCCCGCCTCCACGATCCGCCGCAGAAAGCGCCGCGTGCGCTCCTGCTGCGGATCGCCGAAGATCTGCTCGGCGGCGCCGCGCTCCAGGACCACACCGCCGTCCAGGAAACACACCTGGTCGGCCACCTCGCGCGCGAAGCTCATCTCGTGCGTGGCCAGCACCATGGTCATGCCGTCGTCCTTCAGATCGCGCACGACGGCGAGGACCTCGCCCACCAGCTCGGGGTCCAGCGCGGCGGTGACCTCGTCGAGCAGCAGCAGCCGAGGACGTACGGCCAGGGCGCGCACGATCGCGACCCGCTGCTGCTGTCCGCCGCTCAGCCGGTCCGGGTACTCGCCCGCCCTGCCGCCGAGGCCGAGCCGCTCCAGCAGCTCACGCGCGCGTGCCTCGGCCTCGGCGCGGGACACGCCGTGCACCCGGCGCGGAGCCAGGGTGATGTTCTCGAGGACGGTCATGTGCGGGAACAGGTTGTACGCCTGGAAGACCACGCCGATACGGCGGCGCACCGCGTCCTGGTCGACCCGCGGATCGGTGATCTCCTCGTCGTCCAGCCAGATCGCGCCGTCGTCGATGTCCTCCAGGAGGTTGGCGCACCGCAGCAGCGTCGACTTGCCGGAGCCGGAGGCGCCGATCAGCGCGGTCACCGTGTGCGGGGCGACCTCCAGGTCGACGTCCCGCAGCACGACCGAGTCGCCGAACGTCTTGCGGACCGACTCCATGCGCAGCACGGGGGCGTCACTCATAGGGATCCTCCCTGGGCCCGCTCACGGTCCATCCGGGCGGTCACCCAGTCCGTGAACCGCGTCATGGGAATGGTCAGCGCCACGAAGACCAGGCCCGCGACGATGTACGGCGTGTAGTTGAGGCTGCGGCCGACGATGATGTCGGCGGCCCGTACGGCGTCCACCGCGCCGCCGATCGACACGAGCCCGGTGTCCTTCTGCAGCGACACCAGGTCGTTGAGCAGAGGCGGCACCTGGCGGCGTACCGCCTGCGGGAGGACGACGTACCGCAGCGCCTGCCGGTTGTTGAGGCCGAGCGAGCGGGCCGCGGCGCGCTGCGAGGGGTGGACCGACTCGATGCCGGCGCGGAACACCTCGGCGACGTACGCCGAGTACGTCAGCGTCAGCGCCGTTCCGCCCAGCAGGACCGGGTCGACGGTGACACCCTGCAGCCGCAGCGCGGGCACACCGAGGACCACGATCATCAGGTTGATGATGAGCGGCAGGCCCCGGAAGAAGTCGGTGTACGCGGCGGCCAGCACCCGCAGCGGGAAGAACACCGGGCCGCGCAGGGTGCGCGCGACGGCTATGAGCATCCCGAGGACCAGTACGGCGGCACCGCAGATCAGCAGCAGCCGGACGTTGAGCCAGAGTCCTTCGAGGATCTTGGGCAACGCCTCGCGCGCGTACTGCCCGCTGAAGAACGTCTCCTTGGTGCGCGCCCAGCCGGGTGCGTTGACGACGACCAGGTAG
The DNA here is from genome assembly GCF_042714835.1 of Streptomyces sp. NPDC058678. Lineage (NCBI taxonomy): Bacteria > Bacillati > Actinomycetota > Actinomycetes > Kitasatosporales > Streptomycetaceae > Streptomyces > Streptomyces sp. NPDC058678. Next base: position 24,854 of record NZ_JBHXSG010000048.1, read on the forward strand.
AGCACGACGCCGGTGATCAGGGTCGAGAGCGCGGCGATGGCGGTGGCGCGACGGGAGCGGGCGCGCTTGTACGCCTCGCGGTCGATGCGCCGCTGCGAGGGGACGTACCCCTCGCTCTCCTGGCCGGACTCGTCCTTGGTGAGCGTCACTTGAGTACGGGGGCGTCGACGGCGTCGGACAGCCACTGCTGCTCGAGCTTGGCCAGCGTGCCGTTCTCACGGAGGGTGTCGACGGCGTCCGTCACGCACGACGTGAGTGCGCTGCCCTTGTCGAGCACGAGCCCGAACTGCTCCGGTGTACCGCCCTGGTTCTCGAACTGCCCCACGATCGTCGCGTCCGTGACCTCGGCCGCGGTGATGTAGAAGGCGGTCGGCAGGTCGACGACGATGGCGTCGACCTGGCCGTTCTGCAGGGCGGACTTGGCCTGGTCGTTCTTGGCGTAGGCAGCCGGATCCCGCGTCGGCTTCACCACGTCGTCGATGTAGTCGAGGCTGGTGGTGCCGACCTGGGCGCCCAGCTTGAGGCCCTTCAGGTCGGCGAGGCTCGTCGCCTTCGCGGCCTTGCTGTCCTTGAGGGCGATGACAGCCTGACGCACGTCGTAGTAGCCGGACGAGAAGTCCACGGCCTTCTTGCGCTCGTCGCTGATCGACACCTGGTTGACGTCGAAGTCGAACGTCTTCGCGCCGGGCGCGAAGGCCTTGTTGAAGGGAACGCTCTGCCAGACGACGGCGCTCTTGTCATAGCCGAGCTCCTTCGCCACGGCGTACGCGACCGCCGACTCGAAGCCCTCGCCGTTCGCGGGCTTGCCGTCCTTGAACCACGGCTCGTACGCGGGCTCGTCGGTGGCGATCGTCAGCTTGCCGGAGGTCTCGGTCGCCAACTTGCCCTTGGCGCAGGTGGTCGCGGCCGACCCCGAAGGCGTGTCGGCCGCCTTCTCCTCCGGCTGCGGAGCGCAGCCGACAGCGGTGGCGAGCAGGGCTGTGGTCGCGGCGGCGACGGCGCGGCGCAGCGCGCGCGAGGCAAGAGGCATGGCGGGAGAGTGACAGTCCGCCGCCCCGTTTGTCGAGGTCATGGCGGCATTCGTCCGCATGGTGGGAACGGGTGTTGCGTTCATGTGAACGCGTCCGAGACGCGACGCTCGCCGGGGCCGCCGGTCGAGGGCGGGGATCGAAGGACCGGCGGCCCGTACCGCGCAGGAGCCGTCGTCCTGTGCGGGGCTGCCACCAGTTGACCGCGCAACCACGCGCGCCGGGAGCGCGCGCATGGCACCGGCGTGTGCGAAGAGTTCACACGGGGCGCGTGTGGGGAGTGGACGCGGGGCGCACACTCACCGCCGCGCGCCTGCGCTGATCGACCCCGCGTGCTGGGCTCTCGCCGTCCGCGTGCGCCGCGTGCTCACCAGCCGCGTGCGCCGGGCCCTCGTTCGCCCCGCGCGCCGGGCACTCGTCGGCCCAGCGCCGGAGGCTCACCAACTCCGCACAGGGGGCTGTCATCCGGTGCGAGGCTGCCCCCGGTTGACTGCGCAACCCACATGCGCCGGGAGCGCGCGCTCGGCGCCGGTGTACGCGAAGGGTGCACGCGGGACGAGCTCTCATCGAGCCGGGCGCCGGGTGCTCACGAGCCCCGCGCAACGGTCGCTCACCAGCCCCGCGCGTGCCACTCCGGCAGATGCGGCCGCTCAGCGCCCAGCGTCGTGTCGTCGCCGTGCCCCGGGTACACCCACGTCTCGTCGGGGAGCGCAGCGAAGATCTTCGTCTCGACGTCGTGGATCAGGCTGGCGAAGGCCTTCGGGTCCTTGCGGGTGTTGCCCACCCCGCCGGGGAACCCCTAGGGTCCTCTCCCGTGACAAGACGCTTCCGCGCCGTACCCTCGTCTTCTTGTACGCACGGATCTCCGAGGACCCCCGCGACCGCCGACGGGGCGTCAACCGGCAGATGAGCGACCTGCGCACGTTCTCCGAGGAGAACGGCTGGGAGGTCGGCGGCGAGTACATCGAGAACGACGTCTCCGCCCACTCGGGCGAGGAACGCCCCGAGTACGACCGGCTGATGGCCGACGCCATCGAAGCCGCCCGCGAACCGGGGGTCCGGGTCATCGTCGCGGGCTACCACCCGTCGCGCGTGTGGCGGCGCCGTGTTGAGCGCGCGCAGGCGATCGAGGACTTGCGGCACGCGGGGTGCTGGGTGGCGTTCGAGTCGGGCGGCCTGTTCAACATGGCGAAGGCGTCGGACCGCTCGCAGCTCGCCAACCTCGGTGAGTCCGACACCGCCGAGTCCGAGGTGAAGAGTGAGCGGGTGGCTCGGGCCGCCCTGGAGCGCGCCCAGGAGGGCCGGGCGAACGGCGCTGTGGCGTACGGGTGGCGGCGTCAGTACGAGTACGACGCTCGGGGGCAGGTCAGTGGCTTCCATGACGTCGAGGACCCGGTACAGGCCGGGATTGTCCGGGAGATCGTCACCCGCCTGCTGGCTGGTGGCAGCCTCATCGGCATCACGGCTGACCTGAACGGGCGCGGTGTGCCGTCGCCCGGCTCGGGGATGCAGCTCAAGCGGCGGGCGGTCGGGCAGAACGAGGACGGGTCGCTGTGGAACAAGACCAGCGTGAAGAAGCTCGCGCTGCGGCCGGCGAACGTGGGGCTCCGCGTGCATCAGGGCGTGGAGTACAAGGCGGCATGGCCGGCGCTCATCACGGACGAGCAGTACGCGCAGCTGCGGAACCTGTTCGCGGAGCGGGCCGTGGTGCGGGAGCTGCCGGGGGCGCGGAAGCACCTGCTGACGTGGGGTGAGGTCGCCACGTGCGGGCCGTGCGGAGCAGTGTTCCGGGTCGCTCTGAGGGGGAATGCGAAGCGCGGCAGGAAGCAGCCGACATACGTCTGCGACGCGAGCGGCTGCGTCGGCCGGAACGAGGAAGCTCTCGACCGCTATGTGGGGCAGGTGGTTGTCGGGGTGCTGTCGCGGCCCGAGGCGGCCGAGGTCTTCCGCGGTGACGACTCGGCAGCCCTGGCGGCCCTGGAACGGGCGGAGGGGTTGAAGGCGCGCCAGGAGGCGGCGGCGGACGAGTACGCGGACGGGATCATTACCCGTGAGCAGTTGCGGCGCATCACGGCGAAGCTAGCGAAGCAGATCACGGACGCGCAGAACGAGGCGCGCCGGTTGCGGCCGGCCTTCGACCTCGACGCCTTCGACGGCCTCGTGGGGCCGCAGTCGGGGGAGACGTGGGAAGCGCTCGCAGTGCCGCAGCAGCGGCGGGTCCTGGACGGCCTGGGCCTGCGGTTGAGGGTGCATCCGGTGGCGCGGCGCGGCCCCGGGTTTGACCAGAGCACCATTGAGCTCCAGTGGGCGCGGACGGGCGACTGAGCGCGCGGATGCCGTACGGGCCCGGCAGATCATTCGGACCTGTTGGCGAATTGGCCGGACCCGCCGGAACGAGTCTGCGCTGAGCGGTGAAGCCGCACGGCAGTGGTCCAGTCGGAAGGTTCCGCGAATTCGCCAAGAGCGTCCGGGGTCGGTCGGGCCCCCGGCCGTACCTCACGGCGTGATGTTCAGAGCTTCCTTGGCTTGCCTCCGGAACTTGGCGAGCAGCAACTCGTAGAAGTTGATCTCTGCGCGCAGGAGATCCACCTCGGCTGGCGAGGGACTCTCCGGGTGGTCGGGGTCGATCTGCTCCTTCGCTTCCCTGGCGAACAGTTCGAGGCCAGCGCTCAGACGGTGCGCCGAGTCAATGATCTCGCTCGCCCTGTCGGCGATGGCGGACGGACCCTCGAAGGCGACGCGTTCGTACGCGACAGCCAGACCATGCAGCCGCTTGGGCGCCCTCTTGTAGAAGCCCTCACCCAGATCGTCAACCGAGGGGACGTCCCCCATCCATGTCCCGTCGAACATGTCGGCCTGGGGATTACGAGCCATAGCGACGCCAGCAGCGGTCACATTGCGGTTCTCGGACCGAAAGCTTCTTCGGTCAGGGGGGCGAACGCCCGTGCGGCATCTAGTTAGCGGTGGATCTCCTCGGGGGGCTGTGCGCCTGAGGCGCCTCCCGGTTGTCGGCGCCGACTGACAGCGCCCATGATGATCTTGATCGCGAGCCCGAGGATGACAAGATCAGCGATCATCTGCCCGGTGACAACGAGCCGAGCAGCCTCGCTCTTGGCCGTAACGTCACCGAACCCGACCGTCGCGAAGACGGTGACGGCGAAGTACAACCCGTCGGTGTGCGTCAGCGGCCCGCCGAAGTTACTGGCCGACATCGCGGCCATGACGACATAGGTGCTGGCGAACAACAGCAGGAACAACGGAACACTGGTGGTCAGCGCTTCGACGGCCCGCAGTCCCGGGAACGGTGACCGGACGATCGAGCGCACCTGAAACGCGACCAAGGCGATGAACACCACCAGCCCGATCACCAGCATCGTGACGGCGGACCAGGCCGAGGAGTGGTCCAGGGGCAGCAGAAAGTACAAGGTCACCAGCGCAGTGGCGGATCCCACGATCCGCAGAACAACCCGCACGATCATGCGGCGCGGGAGTCTGGCCTCACGCCGGGTGTCCGGCCCGGGGCCGGCGCTGTCAGTCACTGGCCGCGGCGTGTGGGGGAGGGCTCACCGACAGCGGCGCGCACCCAATCGTGAGCGCTGCCGGGGTCGAGGGCGGCGAGAAACTCTGTGAGCGGGCCATCCCAGCTCTCTTCCGCACGTTCGGCCGCTGCAGCGGCGACCATCTGCCGTGTGTCCGTGTCCTTGCAGCGAACCAGCGTGACGGCGGCATCGGGGCCGGCTTCCGCGAGGATCCTGTGGGCTTGCTGCGCGTCGGATCCGACGTGACCTTTACGCGCTTCAGCGGCGTGGGCCCCGACCGTTGCCCCTTTCAGGGAGGCGAACAGACCCATGAATCCGGCCATCCATGCGAGGGAGATGCGGAAAAGGGCGTTCACGAAACCGTTGGCCGTCAGTACGCGAGACTGGGTCACCCTCAGCGAGCCGTCGGCGTTTCCTCTGATCAGAACAGCAGTCGTGCCGCCCTTGCGGGCCTTCCTGCGGAAGCCTCGCCCGAGCGACACCAGCATGCGTTCGGCGTGATGGCGGTTGTCGAAGTTGGCGATGACTACCGATTCCTGCCCAGATTGCGCGACCGAGGTGGTCTCCGACGTCATGGGGAGCGTCCTTCGCAGCCGAGGGACCGAGATCAAGACCTGGCTGAGGGCACAGCCACGCCTGCTCGATGGGCCTGCTGTCCCATTTTAGCTGTTCAGAAGCCCGTCGCTCTGTCGATCATGATGAGGGCGGGTTTGAGTGTGGTGGCTCGACCGGGTGCTTCTCGCGCTGATCGACGCCGTGCTCATGTTCACGTCCAGGCGATTGAGGGGAACTTCCTGCAACCGTTCCCCCAGAGCCGCACGGTGTCCCTGCGCCCCGCCACGGTTAACCGTCAGCGAGGCGGGTGAACGGGATGCGGGGGTGCCGCGGCTTCCACACCCGAAGGCTCAAAGCAGCTGACCCGGGTGTTCGGGTGCCGCCGTTGCTGCCAGAGCCGTCGTCAGCTACGTCACCCGGGTGCTGCGTCCTGCTGGTACGGCCGGCCGGGCTGGCTGACGCTGGACGGGAAAGTCCGTCGAGGTGGGAGAAGCCATGGAATGCCAGATCAGCCGATCTGCTGTTGTCGGGGTGGCCGTCATGCTCGGCTGGGCCGGTCTGACCGGCTGTTCGTCGGACGACGAGTCTCCGAGCTCTCCCGCTTCCTCGGCGGCTTCGGTGGTGAAGTCGGGTGCGTCCGAGCTTGCCTCTGCGGCCAGCAGCGCGGCAGCCTCCGCAGTGGCTTCTGCGGCCGCTTCCGCGGAGGCAGCCGCCTCGTCTGCTTTGGACGAGGTGAAGGGCGGCCTGGACGCCAAGTCGGACGTCACCCTGGGCAGCGTCACGACGGGCTCCGACGGCAAGGCAGAAGTCCCGGTGACCATCGCCAACCACGACTCGAAGTCGAGGAGCTACATCATCGTGGTCAATTTCAAGGACCAGTCGGGCAACCTGGCCGACGTGGTCGTCCTCGACGTCCCCGAGGTCGCCGCCGGCAAGACCTCCAAGGCCACAGCTCGGAGCAACCGGGACCTGACCGGCACGGTGACCACCGAGGTCCGCGACGCATTGCGGTATTGAGGGTCTCGATGGATCTTGGTTGCATGGTGGCGCGGTCCCACCCATGAAGCGGATGCGGCGGGAGGTCAGCGGACCTCAGTGGCGGCCTGCTGGACGGCCCTGTCGACGTCTTTCGCGCTCACGTTGAGTTCCTTGGCGACATGCTTGTCCGCTTTGAGCTGGGCTCGCTGCAGCGCCTGCGAGAGCGTGCTTTCGCCGACGATGACCAGGGCGGCCTGCCCCTCGTCGATGAGCTCGCCGAACTCCTTGACGTCGGCCCGGGACATGCCGCGCCACAGATGACCGCTCACGCCACCGACGGCGGCCCCGACGGCGGCCGTACCGATGATCGCCGGAGGGAACAGCAGGCCGACGACCGCACCGGCAGCGGCGCCGCCCCAGACCCCGTGCCGGGTGGCTGTCTCGTCCTTGTTGACGTGGACCTTGCCGGCCTCGTCCTTGGTGACGACTGATGCATCGTACGAGCCGACCGCACCGACCGCATGAAGGTCCTTGAGGACGTCGTAGTCGGCTTGCGCGGCGGGTCCGCTCGGGTAGGTGCCGATGTAGATGAAGACTGCGTCAGGGGTAGCCATCGTGTCGCTCCTTTCATTCCTCGTGTGCGGCTGAACGTCCGTGTCAGTTGGCGGGTTCGACCTCGCTCGGCCGCCAGGTCTTGTCGAAGAACGGCTGTTCGGGGCTGTACAAGCGCAGGATGGCGAACCAGCCCTTGCCGGGCGTGGTCTGGATCCAGGTGCCTTCGGCCGCGTCGCCGGGCCGCTCGGGGGCGAGGTGCAGGGTGATGGTGCCGTCCCGGTTCGCCGTCGCCGCCGGGCCCGGGTAGGTCTGGCTTGCCCGCCCACGGGAACCGCTGCGGGGTCTGCAGCATGGAGCGGGTCTGGTTGTCGTAGACGGTGAAGGACCAGAAGCGGGCGGCGGGGATCCCGGCCGGCAGCGTCAGCCGGTAGTGACGGGCACCGTCGAACGGCTGACCGGCGGAGTCGAGGGCGACCATCAGGTACTGGGAGCCGACGCCCGTCAGGCGCATGCACATCGCGGGTGAGTCACCGGTGGCGATGTAGAAGAACGCGGTGCGGGAGTCCAGCGCCCGCCCCGAGACGTGCTCATCGAGCCGCACCCCGTCTGCGGTGATCTCCGGCGGCGGGGACGTCCAGTCGTACCCGCCGATGAAGAGCGGGTTGTACCAGGCCGAGGCCTCGTAGTACGAGAAGCCCTCCTGCGGGCGGGCACGCAGACCGACCGTGCGGGCGCTCGCGTTGCCGATCGCGACGGCCTCCTTCAGAAGCCGCCGCATCCGCTCGTCGGGCTTGAAGTCGTGACCCTTGGCGATGCCGATCTCGCGGAACGCGCCGCCGTCCTCCGGGTCGACCGAGTCGGCGGGCTGTTCCTGGACGAGCGTGTCGAGCAGTTCGTAGAAGGAGTAGTCGTTCGGCGGGAGGGTGTTGATCGCCAGGCCGGTGCCCTCGGTGAAGGCCGGCGGGCCGGCGGAGGAGATCGACGCCAGCGGCGCCTTGCCCCGGAGGAACGATCCGATGCTGGTGCCGTAACTGCCGGGCGTGTAGCGGGTGATCCGCAGCATCTCCTTGATGCGCTCGACCGTCGGCGCCGGGTCTCCGTCCTCAAGGAACGCGCGTCCCAGCACGATGGCTTGCCAGGTGGAGCAGCGGTAGACGAACAGCCCGCCCTCAGGCTCCGGCCCGTCGTAACCGGGCGGCAGCAGCAGATAGGTGCCGCCGACGCCGCGGTCCGGCCCGGGCAGACCGAAGTCGGTCACCCAGCGGAACCACATGTCGTCGATCGTGCCCAGACACCCGGGCGGGACCTGAAGCGTCACCGGCCCGTCCGTGAGGTCGAGGAAGCTCAGGAAGTACACGGTGTCGGCGTTGCCGGTCAGGAACAGCGACGCGCTGTCCATCAGGCCCGAGTACAGCAGCACCGTGTTGTCGGCCACCCCAGCGTCCAGGAAGCCCTGCCGGATCGCCCGGACCGACACCCCCGGCAGACCTGCGAGATACGCGTCCACACCGTGCGTCAGATCCAGATTGTCGAACACCTTCTCGCATGTGTCCGCGTCCGGAATCCCGTCGGTGAACCGCAGCGCGCCGATCCTGGTCTCCTCCGCGTCGGGCGTCGTCACCGACGGGGGTATCTTCGTGAATCCACTCATATCGCCATGCTGCGCGCCTCATGGATCATCCGCATGCTCACCAGCCGCGTCGGGCGGTGACGCGGGCGGGCCCGCGACGCGTGTCGGTGCCGCACTCGGGCTCCGGCCTCGCGCCACGAGCATCACAGTCCCCGAGGTCTTCACCGTCGACGAACTGAAGACCGCAGAGGCCACTGCCACCGGGAGGCCACCGCCCGTGGGGTATGACCCTCCCCGAGCGCGGACGGGCCTGAACGCGCGACCGCCCCGCTTCGGTTTCGAAACGGGGCGGTCGTCGTTGGACGGTTACCAGCCTCGTGCGCGCCACTCCGCAAGGTGGGGCCGCTCCGTGCCGAGGGTGGAGTCGTCGCCGTGGCCGGGGTAGATCCACGTCTCGTCGGGCAGGACGTCGAACAGCTTGGTTTCCAGGCCGTCCATCAGGGAGTTGAACTCTTCCGGACGTGTTGTCCGACCAGGACCGCCCGGGAACAGGCAGTCGCCGGTGAACACATGGGGATGGCCGTGCGGGTCGTCGTAGACGAGGGCGATCGAGCCCGGGGTGTGGCCGACCAGATGGCGTGCGGTGAGCTCCACGCGACCCACCCGGATGGTGTCGCCGTCGTCGACCAGGACGTCGCTCGGTACGGGGATGCCCTCGGCGTCGTCCCGTCCCGCGTACGTGCGCGCGCCCGTGGCCGCGACGACCTCGGCGAGCGCCTGCCAGTGGTCACCGTGCTGGTGCGTCGTGACGACCGACGCGATGCCGTCCTCGCCGATGCTGCCGAGCAGGGTGCCGGCGTCGTTGGCGGCGTCGATGAGCAGCTGCTCGTCCGTGGCCCGGCAGCGCAGTACATAGGCGTTGTTGTTCATGGGACCGACCGCGATCTTCGTGATCATCAGGTCTCGCAGTTCGTGCACATCGGCCGGGCCGCCGACCGTCACCGCTCCGCTGTACGTCATGGCGTTCAGCCTATAGCGGGGGAGGGGCCCGGCCGAGGCGGAGCGGACTACAGCGGGGGAAGGGCCGGCAGCGGGCCCCCGGCCACGGTCAGACCGGATCCGTCGCGGCGCCCCGCGAGCCAGCCCAGCAGGTCGGCGCGGCGGCCGGTGACGGTGATCCGAGCCGCCTCGTCGCGGCCGGTCGGGATCCGGCGACGGTCGTCCTGCTCGAGCAGCACGGCGGGTACGTCGGGACGGCCCCGGAAGCGGTCGGCGAGGAAGTCGATCTCGCGCTGGGTGAACTCCTCGGGGAGATCCTCCAGCTCGTACCCGATCCCGAGGTCCACGCGGTGCAGCTCCACCTCGATCCAGCGTCGGAACGGCACCCGGGACGCGGAGTCGGTGACCCCGTTGCGCAGCTCCACCGTGCGTGACCAGTCCGCCGGCGTGGCCCCCGCCTCCTGGAAGCGCGTCGCGCTGTCGCGCAGGTCGCTGAGCTGGACGGAGAGGGGGCGCGGGGCGTCCCGTTCGATGTCGCTGTCCCGGGCGTCCGCGGAGGCGTACATGGGACGGCCTTCGAGGACGTTCACGAGGGCGTCCGCATTGCGGGCCAGGTGGGCGAGGATGTGACCGCGGGTCCAGCCGGGCAGCCGTGACGGCTCCGTCACAGCCGCGTTGTCCAGTTCGGCGACTGCGATGAGCAAGCGTTCGGTCGCGTCACGTACAGACGCCAGGTCATGCGCGTGATCAATCATGGTCCTGACCCTAGCTCCGCCACACCTTCGGGTGAAGGTGGTGAAGCAGTGCCGGAAATCGAATGCACGTGCTATATGGTCGGGCGTGGCGTCGGGCATGCTGGAGAGCCGGGGATTGTTATGCATCCGGGAATCCGACCGGCGTTGTCAGTGGCTCCCCCTAGTCTGAGAAAGCACGGGGGCCTCGCCCCTGTCACTTCTCTCAAGAAAGGTGCGGACCGGCGTGGCCGACCGTCTCATCGTCCGTGGCGCGCGCGAGCACAACCTGAAGAACGTCTCGCTCGACCTGCCTCGCGACTCGCTCATCGTCTTCACGGGCCTGTCCGGGTCGGGCAAGTCCTCCCTGGCCTTCGACACCATCTTCGCCGAGGGCCAGCGGCGCTACGTGGAGTCGCTCTCCTCGTACGCCCGCCAGTTCCTCGGTCAGATGGACAAGCCGGACGTCGACTTCATCGAGGGCCTCTCGCCCGCGGTCTCGATCGACCAGAAGTCGACCTCGCGCAACCCGCGCTCGACGGTCGGCACCATCACCGAGGTCTACGACTATCTGCGACTGCTCTTCGCGCGCATCGGCAAGCCGCACTGCCCCGAGTGCGGCCGCCCGATCTCGCGCCAGTCGCCGCAGGCCATCGTCGACAAGGTCCTGGAGCTGCCGGAGGGGAGCCGCTTCCAGGTGCTGTCGCCGCTCGTCCGTGAGCGCAAGGGCGAGTTCGTCGACCTCTTCGCCGATCTCCAGACCAAGGGCTACTCCCGCGCGCGCGTCGACGGCGAGACGATCCAGCTCTCCAACCCGCCGACTCTGAAGAAGCAGGAGAAGCACACCATCGAGGTGGTCATCGACCGCCTCACGGTGAAGGACTCCGCAAAGCGTCGCCTCACCGACTCCGTGGAGACCGCGCTCGGCCTGTCCGGCGGCATGGTCGTGCTCGACTTCGTCGACCTCCCCGAGGACGACCCGGAGCGCGAGCGCATGTACTCGGAGCACCTGTACTGCGCGTACGACGACCTGTCCTTCGAGGAGCTGGAGCCCCGCTCCTTCTCCTTCAACTCGCCCTTCGGCGCCTGCCCCGAGTGCACCGGCATCGGCACCCGCATGGAGGTCGACCCCGAGCTGATCGTCCCGGACGAGGACAAGTCCCTCGACGAGGGCGCCATCCACCCCTGGTCGCACGGCCACACCAAGGACTACTTCGGCCGCCTGATCGGCGCCCTCGCGGACGCCCTGGGATTCCGTACGGACATCCCCTTCGCCGGTCTGCCGCAGCGCGCGAAGAAGGCCTTGCTCCACGGCCACAAGACGCAGATCGAGGTCCGGTACCGCAACCGCTACGGCCGCGAGCGCGTGTACACCACGCCCTTCGAAGGCGCCGTCCCGTTCGTCAAGCGCCGGCACAGCGAGTCCGAGAGCGACGCCAGCCGGGAGCGCTTCGAGGGCTACATGCGCGAGGTGCCCTGCCCCACCTGTGAGGGCACGCGCCTCAAGCCGGTGGTCCTCGCGGTCACGGTCATGGGGAAGTCGATCGCCGAGGTCTCCGGGATGTCCATCAGCGACTGCGCGGACTTCCTGGGCGAACTGAAGCTGAGCGCCCGCGACAAGAAGATCGCCGAGCGCGTGCTGAAGGAGGTCAACGAGCGGCTCAAGTTCCTGGTCGACGTCGGCCTGGACTACCTCTCGCTGAACCGCGCGGCCGGCACCCTGTCCGGCGGCGAGGCCCAGCGCATCCGCCTCGCCACCCAGATCGGCTCCGGCCTCGTCGGCGTCCTGTACGTCCTCGACGAGCCGTCCATCGGCCTGCACCAGCGCGACAACCACCGGCTCATCGAGACCCTGGTCCGGCTGCGCGACATGGGCAACACGCTGATCGTCGTCGAGCACGACGAGGACACCATCAAGGTCGCCGACTGGATCGTCGACATCGGCCCCGGCGCGGGCGAGCACGGCGGCAAGGTCGTGCACAGCGGATCCCTGAAGGAACTGCTCGCCAACCCGGAGTCGATGACCGGCCAGTACCTGTCCGGCAAGAAGGCCATCCCGCTGCCCGACGTCCGGCGCCCGCAGGACCCGTCCCGTCGGCTCACGGTGCACGGCGCCCGCGAGAACAACCTCCAGGACATCGACGTGTCCTTCCCGCTGGGCGTGTTCACCGCGGTCACGGGTGTGTCCGGCTCCGGCAAGTCGACGCTGGTCAACGACATCCTGTACACGCACCTGGCCCGCGAACTCAACGGCGCCCGGAGCGTTCCGGGGCGGCACACGCGCGTGGACGGCGACGACCTCGTCGACAAGGTCGTACACGTCGACCAGTCGCCCATCGGCCGTACGCCCCGGTCGAACCCGGCGACGTACACCGGCGTCTTCGACCACGTCCGCAAGCTGTTCGCCGAGACCACCGAGGCGAAGGTCCGCGGCTACCTGCCCGGCCGCTTCTCCTTCAACGTCAAGGGCGGCCGCTGCGAGAACTGCGCGGGCGACGGCACGATCAAGATCGAGATGAACTTCCTCCCGGACGTGTACGTCCCGTGCGAGGTCTGCCACGGTGCCCGGTACAACCGGGAGACCCTGGACGTCCACTACAAGGGCAAGTCCATCGCCGACATCCTGAACATGCCGATCGAGGAAGCCATGCACTTCTTCGAGGCCGTGCCCGCGATCTCCCGCCACCTGAAGACGCTCAACGACGTCGGTCTCGGCTATGTCCGTCTCGGCCAGTCCGCGACCACCCTCTCCGGTGGCGAGGCCCAGCGGGTGAAGCTCGCCAGCGAACTCCAGAAGCGCTCCACCGGACGCACGGTCTACGTCCTGGACGAGCCGACCACCGGTCTGCACTTCGAGGACATCAGCAAGCTGCTCACCGTGCTGTCCGGTCTCGTCGACAAGGGCAACACGGTCATCGTCATCGAGCACAACCTCGACGTGATCAAGACCGCCGACTGGGTCGTCGACATGGGCCCCGAGGGCGGCGCAGGCGGCGGCCTGGTCGTCGCCGAGGGCACGCCCGAGCAGGTCGCCGGCGTCCCGGCCAGCCACACCGGCAAGTTCCTCCGGGAGATCCTCGACTCCGACCGGATCAGCGACGCCGACCCGGTGAAGGCCCCGCGCAAGACGGCCGCCAGGAAGGCGGTGGCTGCCAAGAAGGCGGTGGCGGCCACATCGGCGGTGAGGAAGACGGCGACGGCCAGGACGACCACCGCGAAGACGGCCAAGGCCGTCGACACCACGGCGGCCAAGAAGGCGACCGCGGCCACCAAGAAGGCCACGCCTGCGAAGAAGACGACCCGGGCCCGCACGGCCTGACAGCCAGAGCCGGACAGGCAGGGACAGCCGGACACCTGAGAGGGAGAGCCGGAAAGGGAGAGCCGGGCAAGGAAGCGCCGACAGAGGACCGCTGCGGGGCGAGCGCGAGCAGCCCGCAGCGGTCCAGCTGTGCCCTCCTCCATCCCGGACCACCCTCACGCGTTCTTGCACCGCCCCTGCGCTTACGCCATCGTGACCTTGGCGGAACGGCCCGTGACGACGCGGACACGCCCCGCTGACGACCACGGAGGGGGAGCCTGTGGCGGAACCTGGTATTCCGGCAGCTCGGGGCGGGCCGGTGGAACCGCGGGCGGCACGGCCTGCCGACGTCACCTGGGACCGGCTCCAGGACCAGCTGCACTGGTTCGACCGGAAGAGCAGTCTCGCCCAACGCCGCTTCAAACAACTGAAGTTGGCCACGCTGATGCTGGCGGCCGGACTTCCGGTGACCGTCGCCGCCTCCGCGCCCAACTGGATACCCGCGTTGATGGGCGCCCTCGTCGCGGTCATCGAGGGCGCACAGCAACTGTTCAAGTTCCAGGAGAACTGGATCAACTACCGGTCCGTGTGTGAGAACCTGCGCCGCGAGCACTACCTGTACCTGGCGCGGGCGGGGCACTACGGCGACACGGCCGACATCGACACCCTGCTCGCCGAGATGGTGGAGCGGATCGTCGGCCAGGAAACCACCCACTGGGTGGAACGGGAGGCCACGTGATCATCGTCTTTACCGGTCGGCGTCCCTCAGGGCCCGACGGTGTGTTCCCCGATGCCGCCGTGGACTGGCTGGAGGAGCGCCTGAAGCTCCTCATCGCCGGACTCCGGCCGCGGCTCGCCGTGGGTTCCGCCGCCGCGGGCACGGACCTGCTCGCCGCCGGGGCGGCACTGCGCGCCGGTATCCCGGTCGAACTCCTGGTCACCGAGGACCCCGAGGAGTTCGTGGGCGCTTCCGTCGCCGACAAGGGGCCGCAGTGGGAGGAGCGCTTCCGCACGCTGACCACGCAGGCGAAGGCCGCCCTGATCCCCGTGCCGGGAGCGAAGGCCGACGACGACGGATTCCGCGCCGTCAACCAGGCGATCCTGAGTCACGCCCGCGACAGCCTGCGCCACCCGGTCGAGGCAGCGGATGAACCCGAAGAGCTCGTGGTGGTCGCGGTGACCGAGGGACGCCGCGAAGGAGAGGACCACACCGAGTCCCTCGCCCGGTCCGCCGAAGCCCTCGGCCACCTGGTGCTGCGCCTCACCCCCACCCAGAGCCAGTCCGAGGCGCCGACGGCGTTCGTCGCCATGCCGTACGGCGTCAAGGCCGACTCCACCCGGGAACTCAAGCGTTTCGAGGCGGACGAGTCCTGGCACCGGGTGGTCGTACCCGCCCTCCTCGACAGCGGATACCGACCGATCCGCACGGACCTGGAAGCCGGCCTGAAGAGCATCGACGCGCGCATGCTGCACAGCATCAACACCGCCGATCTCTTCGTGGCGGATCTCGCCACGCTCAACCCCAACGTCCTGTGGGAACTGGGCGTGCGACACGCCTGGCGGCCCCACGCCACGCTCCTGATGGCGCCGAACTGGGTCACGCCGCCCTTCGACCTGGGGCATTCGACCATCCAGCGCTACGAGCGGGGAATGAAGAAGGTCAGCGACCGGCAGGCGGTCACGGCCATTCGTAAGCTCAAGGCCGCGCTGAACGCGACGCGGCGGGGGGACGACAGCCCGGTGTGGGCGGTGTTCCCCGCGCTGGAGCCCGTACAACTGCCTCCTGACGCCGATGTGGAGCTCTTCTCGCGGCTCACGCGCTACAGCGAGGAGATCACCCTGGCCGCGGCACTGCGCGACGCCGGGAAACTGCTCGACCTCGCCGACCAGGTACGGGCGGACGGACTGCCCGACAGCAACTGCCGCGACCAGCTGGAGCAGATCGGGCTGGCCCTCGTGACGCTGGGCGACTTCGACGAGGGGCGCAGGTTGCTCGAGCCGCTGGCCGCGGCCGACGTCTCCTTCGGCCGGATCCGCATGCAGCAGCGGTACGCCCTCACGCTGATCCACCGTGCCGGAACGCCCGTGGAGCGGCTGGAGTACCTGAAAGAGGCCGAACGCAGGTTACTGCTGCTCGACGACCGCCACCCGGGGTCCTCCGAGACCTGGGGACTGCTCGGCAGCGCGGCCAAACGAGCCTTCGAGCTCGCCTTCCGTCTCGAGGAGAAGAACGCCTCGGCCCATCTGAACCGTGCCATCGAGGCGTATCGCAAGGGCATGGAGGCCGATCCCGGCGACTACTACCCGGGGATCAACGCCCTTGCCCTCGTACGGGTGAGGGGGCAGCACTTCGATGGCGGCCAGGACGATGTGACGCTGGCGGAGTCCCTGCTCCCCGTGGTCCGGTTCGCCGTCGAGCGCCGCCCGGTCGGCCCGAACGACACCTGGGAGCACGCGACGCTCGCCGAACTGGCCCTGCATCAGCACCTGTTGGACAAGGGCATGGCTCCGGTACCGCCTGTCGAGGCACTGCGCCACTACACCTTCGCGGCCCATTCCGCGGACGGCGCCGAACTCACCTCCATGCGCCGCCAACTCGAGTTTCTCCTGGCGGTGGGGGACCCGCCCGAGGTGCTTGGACCACTGCTCGCGGCCCTCCCCGCACCCGCCGAAGGGAACGCCCTGTGACACACGGGACCACCGAGCCGTACGTGATGGTGAGTTTCTCCAGCCGGGACGCGGCGCAGGTCGACGAACTCCTGGCAGAGCTCGACCGGCAGAGCGTGCGCCACTTCGAGTACCGGCGTGACATCCGGCACGGGGCGGACATCCTCGGCACGGTCCGGAACGCGATCGAACAGTCCTCGCACGTCGTGATCTACCTGTCGCCGGCCAGCCTTGAGTCCCCATGGGTGTGGCTGGAGGTCGGCATGGCCTTCGGCCGGGAGAAGGCACTGGTCTTCGTCCTCGACGAGGCGCTGACCTCCATGCCGATGCCGTTCGACGGCCTGCGACACGTCACGGGCCGGAGCGAGTACGCCCGGTTCGTGCGCGAACTGGTCGAGACCGGGAAGTCGGGCACCCCCGACTTCCCGCCGGGCTCCGTCGAAGAGGCGGCCCGGGACAAGCTGTACTACCACCCGGGAGGGTGGGTGAGCGCCGTCAGACTCTGGGGCGCCGAGGACGTGTACTTCACCGAGGACCGGGTGCGGGTCGAGTACGAGCACGTTCCCCTGCACATCCCACCGGAGCTCGCGCAGGCCCGGGACCGCACGATCGAAGCCAAGAAGAAGCGCGCCGAAGCCATCGGCCAGGTGTTCTTCGACGGCCCGAACACGCGCCTGCTGGACTTCCGCGCCTCGCCGGTCGACGAGACGTCGGCACTGGAGGTTCCGGTGCTCCGGCTCCGGCTCGGCCCGGTGGGCTGGTACGACTACGAAGGGCTCGACGAGGCGTTCAGAGAGACGCAGGGCGATTCGCCCCCGCTCCACGTGTACCGGTACTTCCTGAAGCTCGACGCCCTGATCCGGGACGGCGACGTCTCGGGCAGTCGGCTGTCGAACATCATGGACAACGCCGTGACGATCGTGACGGAGGACGGCCACGTCCTCTACGGCGAACGGTCCCGGCGGGTGACCTACCCGGGTGGTCTCACCTGTGCCGTCGCGGAAAACCTCAATCGCTACCTGGACGACACCGATCCGCGGACCGGTCAGCTCCTCAATCCGCTTCCCTCGGCGGCGGACGGTCTCCCCGGGAACGCCCTCGACGGGTCCTATGTGCCGACGGGCGTCCCCAGCCCCTTCGCCGCCGCCCGACGAGGCCTGTCCAGCGAGGTGTCGCCGCGCCTCGACGGGCTCTACCCGCCCTCCGCGCTCAAGGTCACCGGTCTCGCGTTCGGCTTCGACATCCTCCACCCGAGCCTGCTGTTCTGCGTGTTCGTCCCGGCGTCACGCGACGAGATCTTCGCGATGCGCGCGCAGGAGCCGGGCGACGAGGCGTACGAGCAGGTCCTGCGGAGCGTCCCGGCGGACCGGGACAGCCCCGAGACGGCCCGGGTCCTCAACCTCGGCAACTGGGCGCAGGGCGGCAAGGCCTCACTCGTCCGGGCGCTCGAACTGATCCACGCCGTCCGGCGCCGGCGCGGGTGCTCCTTCGCCGACGCCTTCCAGCTGCTGCTCGACGAATAGCGGTCCGACGGGGCATCACCCGGGGTGCCCCGTCCGACAGTCGCCGTCTCAGGCCAGCTCCGCCGCATACGGCGGCTCCGCCCCCGCACGCGAGCACGTGATCGCCGCCGCCCGCGCGGCGAACCTCAGCAACCGTGCCCAGCCGTCCGTGCCCAGGCCGGCGAGCGCCTCCGAGGGCAGGGCGTCACGGGCGGACAGACCGTGCAGCAGGGCCGCGTTCACGGTGTCGCCGGCGCCGATCGTGTCGACGACGTCGACCTTCTCGCCCGGCACCGCGTGCACCGCGCCGTCCCTGGTGAAGGCCGTCAGCCCGTCGCCGCCCCGGGTGATCACGACGGCCGAGGGCCCCGCGGCCAGCCACTCGCGCGGGGTGCCGCCCAGCCACAGCGCGTCCTCCTCGGAGAGCTTGAGCAGTGACACCGACGGCAGCCAGCTCTTGAAGCGGGCCCGGTAGGCGTCCGCGTCGGGTATCAGTCCCGCCCGGATGTTCGGGTCGAGCGCGGTGAACACGCCCTGCGCGGACGCGCTCCGTATCAGCTCCTCGTAGGCGCTCGCACCCGGTTCCAGGACGAGCGAGCAGGTCCCGAACGAGACCGCCCGGGTCCCCGCGGGAAGCTCCGCGGGCGCGGTGAACAGCCGGTCCGCGGTGCCGTCGACGTAGAAGGAGTAGGCGGCCGAGCCCTGCGTGTCGATCGTGGCGACCGCGAGGGTCGTCGGCTCGGTGCCACGCTGTACGGCCGTCACGTCCACCCCCGCCGCCCGCAGCCCGTCGAGCAGCGCCTCGCCGAAGGCGTCGTACGAGACGCGGGAGCAGAAGGCCGTGGGGGAGCCGAGGCGGCCGAGGGCCAGGGCCGTGTTGTAGGGGCCGCCGCCGAGTGCCGGCTTCAGGCCCGCGAGGGCACCCGTGCCCTGCGGTACCAGGTCGATCAAGGCCTCTCCGGCGACGGCGATCACGCGACGGTTCCTCTCTCGGACTGCGATGGCTGCAAGGGTTGCGAGGGCTGAGGGGACTGCGGCGGCTGAGCGGACTGCGAAGGCCGCAGGAACGGTGAGCCCTGCGCCGACGGCTCCGGCTCGTCGGCGCAGCCGCACGAGGCGCGGTGGACGAAGGCGCAGGCGAGCCGCACGGTCCGGGCGGGCCGGTCCGGCGTGGCGAGGCGCTCCAGGAGGACGTGGAACGCCCGGGCGCCGATCTCCTTGCCGGGCTGGGCGATCGCGGTGAGACGGGGCGTGAACAGGTCGGCCCAGGCGAAGTCGTCGAAGCAGCACAGGGCGATGTCGTCCGGCACGGACAGGCCGCGCCCGCGCAGGACGCGCAGGGCGCCGATGGTCATCGCGTTGTTCGCCGTGACGAGCGCGGTGGGCGGCGCGGCGAGGGACAGCAGGGCCGCGGTGGCCCGTTCGCCGCCGTCCGACTCGGAGTCGCCGTGCACGACGAGGCGTTCGTCGTAGGGGAACCCGGCGGCGGCCAGGCCGTGCCGGTACCCGGTGATCCGCTCGCCGGTGGTGCTCAGCCCGGCCCGCCCCGCGACCAGGGCGATCCGCCGGTGGCCGAGCTCGGCGAGATGGGTGACCAGCTGGGCCGTCGGTTCGGCGCTGTCGGCGCAGACCTGGTCGAAGCGCGGTGTGCGGTCCTCGGGGGAGTCGATCACCCGGTCGAGGAACACGGTGGGTACGTCGTGACGCGTGAGGTAGGCGACGAGCTCCCGCGGGTCGGCGGAGGGCGCGACGATCATGCCGTCCACCCGCCGTTCGTGCAGAAGCTGGACGACCTTGAGCTCGTGCTCCGGATCGTCGTGCGGGTCGGCGATGAGCAGGCTGTAGCCGTGCTCCAGGGCGGCGGCCTCTACTCCCTGGAGGATCTCCGTGAAGTACGGGTTGCTGATCGCCGACACCGCGAGGCCGACGGACCGGGTGCGGGAGGTCACCAGGGAGCGGGCGAGGGTGTTGGGCGTGTAACCGAGCTCCTCGACGGCGTCCAGCACGGCCTGGCGGGTGTGCGGCAGGACCGGCCGGGTGTCGTTCAGCACGTGCGAGACGGTCGCCACGGACACACCGGCGCTGCGTGCGACGTCGGCCATGGTCGGCATGGAGTCCTCCTCCCGGAACGGCAGCGGAAGCGCCAGAACAGCAGTGGCGGCACCGGGAACGTATCGCATACCGGGCGACACGTAAACGCTTGCGCAAACGCTTACGCGCGCTCACCGGCCCTGTAGTGGGGGAGTCACTCCCAGTCCCACCCGATCCCCACGATCCCGGATCGCACTCGCGGCTCGACGAGGTGCACGGAGTGGTGCCGGCCGGTCAGGGCCAGCTCCTGGCGCCCGCTGCGCGGCGCCGCCGCAGAGTGCTGGGCGAACCGGTGGCAGCGCACCGGCAGCGCGTGCTCGTCGAAGCGGACCTGGAGTGCGTACTGGCCGCCCGCCGGCCCGAACCCGCGGACGTACTCCCGGGACACACCGGCCGTACCGTCCTCGACGCCGTAGCGGAAGAGGAACGTGTCGCCGGCCCGCAGCCGGGTGTCGAAGAGCAGCTCGGCCACCAGCACCCCGGTCTCGTGGTCGGAACGCACGCGTCCCGTCCGGCAGTTCTCCACCGCGTGGACGGTCATGCGCTCCGGAGCGCACCCCGGATCGCCGTGGTGGACGGCCACGAAGCGGTCGACGCCGTCCCGGTGGGCGCGCACGATGTGGTGCGACTCGCGCCCCGCCAGTTCGCGGCGCCCGCCGATCCGCACCCGCTCGTGGTGCCCGAGGGTGTGCAGGCCGCCGTCGAGCGGCGAGCCCAGCTCGGCCAGCAGGTGTTCCAGGACGCCGGAGGCCTCGACGAGGGAACGGTAGGAGCGTGCCGCGGGCCGCTGTGCGCCCTGGTCCTCGTCGGGCTGGGCGAGCAGCCGTATCAGCGACTCCTCCGGCAACTGGAGGATCTCTTCCAGCGCCCGTACGGCCCGCAGCGACTCTGGGCGCTGCGGGCGCCGGGCGCCCTGCTGCCAGTAACTCAGACTCGTCACGCCGACCTTGACCCCGTGGCGCGACAGATGGTGCTGCACGCGCTGCAGCGGCAGCCCACGGGCGGCGATCGCGGCGCGCAGCGCGACATGGAAGGGGCCGACACGAAGGGCCGAGTCCAGTTCCGCGATGGCGACGGTGGCGACGTCCGCGTGCTGTGTGGCGTGCGGCATGCAGGGGCCTTTCTGTGAATGTTCACAACGGCTGGTCAGACCGTTCGCGGGAGTGTCGGGGCCACCGATCCGGCGCCGGGGGTCTTCACATCCGTACGCCGACGTTCAGGGCCCCGAGTTCCCCCGCATTGAAGCGTGTTGACCAAGCCCCGACAACACCTGATGCCCAACCGCGGTGCACTCCTGGCCGACTTCGCGCCAGTGCCGACCTGGGCAGGAATCCGCTCATGTGCCCCGGCCCCTTCGAGCCGGTCGCCGACGAGCACCCCGGTGGAGCCGCCGCCGGGCGGACGCGAGGCCGGCCGTCCCCTCACGAGCCGGGTCTCGGAATGTGGACGTGTTCACCGAGGACCCGGAAAGCCGGAAAAGGAGCTCGCCCGTGCCATCGTCGGGCAGCGGGCTTGTCTCCAGGAGGTCACCGACGGCCGCCGCCGGGTACCGGCGGTTCTCACCGTCCGGAGTCCCGCGGAAGGCGTCGGTCCGTCGTCCACGGGCTCGCCGCGCTGTCAGCCCCCGCCAGTAGGGTGTGAGACATGGCCGACCCCTCCAGCTACCGCCCCAAGCCGGGACAGATCCCGGACTCTCCCGGGGTGTACAGGTTCCGCGACGAGCACCGCCGGGTGATCTACGTCGGAAAGGCGAAGAGCCTGCGCCAGCGCCTGGCGAACTACTTCCAGGACCTGGCGGGCCTGCACCCCCGCACCCGCACCATGGTCACCACGGCCGCGTCCGTGGAGTGGACGGTGGTGTCCACCGAGGTCGAGGCCCTCCAGCTGGAGTACTCCTGGATCAAGGAGTACGACCCCCGGTTCAACGTCAAGTACCGCGACGACAAGAGCTACCCGTACCTCGCGGTGACGATGAACGAGCAGTTCCCGCGCGTACAGGTGATGCGCGGTCACAAGAAGAAGGGCGTGCGCTACTTCGGGCCGTACGGCCACGCGTGGGCGATCCGCGACACCGTCGACCTCCTGCTGCGCGTCTTCCCGGTCCGCACCTGCTCGGCCGGCGTCTTCAAGAACGCCGCCCGCACCGGCCGCCCCTGCCTGCTCGGCTACATCGGCAAGTGCTCCGCACCCTGCGTCGACCGCGTCTCCGCCGAGGAACACCGCCAACTCGCCGACGAGTTCTGCGACTTCATGGTCGGCCGTACGGGCACGTATCTGCGGCGCCTGGAGCAGCAGATGACGGCGGCGGCCGAGGAGATGGAGTACGAGCGGGCGGCCCGCCTGCGCGACGACATCGAGGCCCTGAAGAAGGCCATGGAGAAAAGCGCGGTCGTGCTCGCCGACGCGACCGACGCCGACCTCATCGCGGTCGCCGAGGACGAGCTGGAAGCAGCCGTTCAGATCTTCCACGTCCGAGGCGGACGCATCCGCGGCCAGCGCGGCTGGGTCACCGACAAGGTCGAGGAGATCACCACCGCAGCCCTGGTGGAGCACGCCCTCCAGCAGCTCTACGGCGAGGAGACCGGCGACTCGGTCCCCAAGGAGGTCCTGGTCCCCGCCCTGCCCGACCCGGTGGAGCCGGTCCAGGAGTGGCTGACCGGGCGCCGTGGATCCCACGTGTCGCTGCGCATCCCGCAGCGCGGCGACAAGAAGGCCCTCATGGAGACCGTGCAGCGCAACGCGCTCCAGACGCTCGCCCTGCACAAGACCAAGCGCGCCTCCGACCTGACCACGCGCTCGCGCGCACTGGAGGAGATCGCCGACGCCCTGGACCTGGACAGCGCCCCGCTCAGGATCGAGTGCTACGACATCTCGCACCTCCAGGGTGACGACGTGGTGGCCTCCATGGTCGTCTTCGAGGACGGGCTCCAGCGCAAGAGCGAGTACCGCCGCTTCCAGATCAAGGGCTTCGAGGGGCAGGACGACGTCCGCTCCATGCACGAGGTGCTCACCCGCCGCTTCCGGCGCTACCTCGCCGAGAAGGAGAAGACGGGCGAGTGGACCGACGGCGAGGAGGGCCTCGGCAACGGTCTCAAGGACGACGACGGCCGCCCCAAGCGCTTCGCCTACCCGCCCCAGCTCGTCGTCGTCGACGGTGGGCAGCCCCAGGTGGCCGCCGCCAAGAAGGCCCTCGACGAGCTCGGCATCGACGACATCGCCGTCTGCGGCCTGGCCAAGCGCCTGGAGGAGGTCTGGCTGCCGGACGACGACGACCCGGTGGTCCTGCCCCGCAGCAGCGAGGGCCTCTACCTCCTCCAGCGCGTCCGCGACGAGGCCCACCGCTTCGCGATCACCTACCAGCGCGCCAAGCGCGCCAAGCGCTTCAGGTCGAGCCCTCTGGACGAGGTCCCGGGGCTCGGAGATGCGCGCAAGCAGGCAGTGCTGAAGCATTTCGGTTCGTTGAAGAAACTGCGATCCGCCACCATCGACCAGATCTGTGAGGTTCCCGGCATAGGCCGCAAGACGGCCGAGACGATCGCCGTGGCCCTCGCCCGGACGGCTCCGGCCACGCCGGCGGTGAACACGGCGACTGGAGAGATCATGGAAGAGGAACCCGACACCATGGGTTCCGGTGGGGAGCCCGTGACGACGGGCGCCCCGGACGAACGACGGGGGCAGGAGACATGAATGTGAACGAGCACGACGTGCAACAAGGCCAAGCCGGAGACGGAGCACAGGTGAGTACGGGCACGCCCAACGAGACGGCCGCGGTCCCGGACGCGGCCATCCCCGAGCTGGTGATCATCTCCGGTATGTCCGGGGCCGGTCGCTCCACGGCTGCCAAGTGTCTGGAGGACCTCGGCTGGTTCGTCGTCGACAACCTCCCGCCCGCGCTGATCCCCACCATGGTGGAGCTCGGCGCCCGCTCCCAGGGAAACGTGGCGCGGATCGCGGTCGTCGTCGACGTACGCGGCCGCCGCTTCTTCGACAACCTCCGCGAGTCCCTCGCCGACCTGGACAGCAGGCAGGTCACCCGGCGGATCGTCTTCCTGGAGTCCTCCGACGACGCCCTGGTGCGCCGCTTCGAGTCGGTGCGCCGCCCGCACCCCCTCCAGGGCGACGGCCGCATCGTCGACGGCATCGCCGCCGAGCGGGAGCTGCTGCGCGAGCTGCGCGGCGACGCCGACCTGGTGATCGACACCTCCAGCCTGAACGTGCACGAGCTGCGCGCCAAGATGGACGCACAGTTCGCGGGCGAGGAGGAGCCCGAGCTGCGGGCCACCGTCATGTCCTTCGGCTTCAAGTACGGCCTCCCGGTCGACGCCGACCTGGTCGCGGACATGCGCTTCCTGCCCAACCCGCACTGGGTCCCCGAGCTGCGCCCCTTCACCGGCCTCAACGAGGAGGTGGCCGCGTACATCTTCAACCAGCCCGGCGCCAAGGAGTTCCTCGACCGGTACTCCGAACTGCTCAGGCTCATCGCGGCCGGCTACCGCCGTGAGGGCAAGCGGTACGTGACCATCGCCATCGGCTGCACCGGCGGCAAGCACCGCTCGGTCGCCACCTCGGAGAAGCTCGCCGCGCGCCTCGCGGCCGAGGGCGTGGAGACGGTGGTCGTGCACCGGGACATGGGACGGGAATGACGGGACGTACTCCCCGGCTGGGCAGGCTGCGCCGGGTCGTGCCCGAGGGGCGCGCGAGCCGGCCAGTCGAGGCCCGCGGCGCCAAACCCCGCCGCCGCGGCACTCAGCCCAAGGTGGTCGCCCTCGGTGGCGGCATGGGCCTGTCCGCCTCGCTCGCCGCACTGCGCCGGATCACCGGCGACCTCACCGCGGTCGTCACCGTGGCCGACGACGGCGGCTCCAGCGGGCGCCTGCGCGACGAACTGGGTGTGCTGCCCCCCGGCGACCTGCGCAAGGCCCTGGCCGCGCTGTGCGGCGACGACGAGTGGGGCCAGACCTGGGCCCGGGTCATCCAGCACCGCTTCCAGTCCCAGGGCGACCTGCACGAACACGCGGTCGGCAATCTGCTGATCGTCGCCCTGTGGGAGCAGCTCGGCGACCACGTCCAGGCTCTCGACCTGGTCGGCAGGCTGCTGGGCGCGCACGGGCGCGTGCTGCCCATGTCCGCCGTGCCGCTGGAGCTCCAGGCCCTGGTCAAGGGCCACGACCCGGACCGGCCCGAGGACGTCGACACTGTGCGGGGACAGGCGACCGTCGCGCTCACGCCCGGCGAGGTGCAGTCCGTGCACGTCGTGCCGCACGACCCGCCCGCGGTGCCGGAGGCGGTGGCGGCCGTCCTCGACGCGGACTGGGTGGTCCTCGGCCCCGGCTCCTGGTTCTCCTCGGTGATCCCGCACCTGCTCGTGCCCGAACTCCTGGACGCGCTCACCCAGACGAAGGCGCGCCGGGTGCTCTCCCTGAACCTCGCCCCGCAGCCGGGAGAAACCGATGGCTTCTCCCCGCAGCGTCATTTGGAGGTTTTGGGACGACACGCCCCTAAACTCGCCCTGGACGTGGTGCTGGCCGACGAGGCCGCCGTGCCCGACCGCGAAGTGCTCACCGAGGCCGCCAAGCGGCTCGGTGCCGCGGTCGAGCTGGCCCCGGTAGCCCGGAGTGACGGAACTCCTCGGCACGACCCGGAGCTGTTGGCCGCCGCGTACGACCGTATTTTTCGGATGCATGGAAGGATCGGCCCATGGCGATGACGGCAGCGGTGAAGGACGAGATCTCCCGGCTCCCCGTCACCCGTACCTGCTGCAGGAAGGCGGAGGTCTCCGCCATTCTGCGGTTCGCCGGCGGCCTCCACCTGGTGAGCGGGCGCATCGTGATCGAGGCGGAGCTGGACACCGCGATGGCGGCCCGCCGCCTCAAGCGGGACATCCTGGAGATCTTCGGCCACAGCTCCGAACTGATCGTGATGGCGCCCGGCGGACTGCGCCGCGGCTCGCGTTACGTCGTGCGGGTGGTCGCCGGAGGTGACCAGCTGGCCCGGCAGACCGGCCTGGTGGACGGCCGGGGCCGGCCGATCCGCGGCCTGCCCCCGCAGGTCGTCTCGGGCGCCACCTGTGACGCGGAGGCGGCCTGGCGCGGTGCCTTCCTGGCGCACGGCTCGCTCACCGAGCCGGGCCGCTCCTCCTCCCTGGAGGTGACGTGCCCGGGCCCGGAGGCCGCGCTCGCCCTGGTAGGCGCCGCCCGCCGCCTGTCGATCGCCGCGAAGGCCCGCGAGGTGCGCGGAGTGGACCGGGTCGTCGTCCGTGACGGTGACGCGATCGGCGCCCTGCTGACCCGACTCGGCGCCCACGAGTCGGTGCTGGCCTGGGAGGAGCGCCGGATGCGCCGCGAGGTGCGTGCCACGGCGAACCGTCTCGCCAACTTCGACGACGCCAACCTGCGCCGCTCCGCGCGCGCGGCCGTCGCCGCCGGCGCCCGCGTCCAGCGAGCCCTGGAGATCCTCGCCGACGACGTCCCCGAGCACCTCGCCGCCGCCGGCCGGCTGCGCATGGACCACAAGCAGGCCTCCCTGGAGGAGCTGGGCGCGCTCGCCGACCCGCCGCTGACCAAGGACGCCGTGGCCGGCCGTATCCGCCGCCTGCTGGCGATGGCCGACAAGCGGGCCCAGGACCTCGGCATCCCGGGCACGGAGTCCAGCATCACCGAGGAGATGGCGGACAACCTCGTGGGATGAGTCCCGCGATTCGCTCAACACGCCGGTGCCGACGCCCACTTGGGTGAACGGCACCGGCGTTTGCGTGTCGTTGAGGCACCCTTGACTGGATCATCGACTGACATGAGCCTGGCATCTGTTCGCCGACGTGGCGAACCACTGCTAGGGGGGTTCATGAGACGAAAAGCGAGACCGATCCTCGCTGTTGGCGCGCTCCTGCTGGGCGGTGCGGGAATCGCACCCATCGCCCAGGCCGCAGGGAGCGAAGGCTCTCCCGATCCGAACGAGGTCAAGGTCTTCCGCGCCGACGTCACGCAGAAGCAGGTACCCCTGCTGCTGGCGGCCGGCCAGGACGGCCACGAACTGGGTGAGCAGGTACCCGAGAAGGGCGAGGCCACGGTCGAGGTCTACCTCACCGACCGGGAGGCCGAGAAGCTCGAGGACCAGGGCGTCGACCTCACCGAGCACAAGCTGTCCGCCAAGGCCGAGAACCGCGTCGAGGCTGCCGCCGAGGGTGTGTTCCGCCCGTACAGCGGAAGCGGCGGTCTGAAGGAGGAGATCGTCAGGACCGGGCAGGAGAACCCCGACCTCACCAAGGTCGTCTCCATCGGCAGGACGGTCAACGGCCAGGACATCCTCGCCCTGAAAATGACCAAGGGCGCGAAGAAGACCAAGGACGGCTCCAAGCCGTCCGTCCTGTACCTGTCCAACCAGCACGCACGCGAGTGGATCACGCCGGAGATGACCCGCCGGCTGATGCACCACTACCTGGACAACTACAAGACGGACAAGAAGATCAAGAAGCTCGTCGACTCGACCGAGCTGTGGTTCGTGCTCTCGGCCAACCCCGACGGCTACGACTACACCTTCCAGAACTCCGACAACCGCCTGTGGCGCAAGAACCTGCGCGACAACAACGCCGACGGGGCCATCACCACCGGCGACGGCGTCGACCTCAACCGCAACTTCGCCTACAAGTGGGGCTACGACGACGAGGGTTCGTCCCCCAACCCCACCAGCCAGACCTACCGCGGCACCGCCCCGGGCTCCGAGCCCGAGACCCAGGCCCTGGACGCCTTCCAGAAGCGGATCGGCTTCACGTACGGCATCAACTACCACTCCGCCGCCGAACTCCTCCTCTACGGAGTCGGCTGGCAGGTCGCCACCACCACCCCGGACGACGTGCTCTACGAAGCACTCGCCGGCACCCCGGAGAACTCCGCGATCCCGGGCTACCACCCGCAGGTGTCCTCGGAGCTGTACACCACCAACGGCGAGGCCGACGGCCACGCGGCCAACGTCAACGGCATGGCGATGTTCACCCCCGAGATGTCGACCTGCCAGACCGCGTCGAGCGTCGACCCGAACGACGCCTGGGAGCCGGCCGACTGCCTGTCGATCTTCACCTTCCCGGACGACGAGAAGCTGATCCAGCAGGAGTTCGCCAAGAACATCCCGTTCGCGCTCTCCCTCGCCGAGTCCGCGGCCAAGCCCGACCAGCCGAAGTCCGCGGCCGGCCTGAGCGCCGCCGAATTCACCCCGGCCGCGTTCTCGACGTCGTACTCCCGAGGAGCGGACCAGGAGGTCTCGGTCGTCGTACGCAAGTCGGTGCGCGACAAGGAGCTCAAGTACCGCGTCAACGGCGGCCGTACGTGGGACATGGCGCTCAAGCCCTGGAAGGGCGGCGAGACGTACGGGGGTGAGGACAACCTCTACTTCGACGAGTACCGGACCAAGGTCCAGGACGGCGAGCCCGGCGACAAGGTCGAGGTGTGGTTCACCGGCGAGACGAGGAGCGGGAAGGCCGTCTCCAGCGAGCACTTCACCTACACGGTCGCCGAACGCCCCAGGGCGGACGTGCTCGTGGTCGCCGAGGAGGGCGCGGCCGCCACGCAGGCGCAGACGTACGTCGACGCGCTGAAGGCGAACGGCCACAAGGCGCTGGTGTGGGACGTCGCCGCGCAGGGCGCGCCCGACGCGCTCGGCGTGCTGAGTCACTTCGACACCGTCGTCCACTACACCGGCGCGAGCACGCCGGGCGTCGCCACCCAGCTGCAGCTGCGTGCCTTCCTGAACGAGGGCGGCAAGCTGGTGGAGGCGGGCGAGCTGGCCGGCGGCAGCGTCGACCTCGGCGGCGGCACCCTGTCGAACGACTTCAGTCAGTACTACCTGGGCGCCTACACGCGTACGTCGACCCCCGGGGCCACCGGCTTCACCGGCTCCGGCGAGCTCGGCGGTCTCACCGGCGAGCTCGGCCCCGCGGCCGGAAACCCGCTGGACCGGGCCGGAACGTACGGAGTGACGTCCGACGAGCTGCCGGCGGACAAGTACCCGCAGTTCGCGAGTGCGGGCGCGGGTCAGTTCGCCGGGACGGTCAACCCGTACGGGCCGTACGCGGGCTCCTCCATGGCCGCCGCCGTCCACACCGACGACGCCTACAAGCGACTCACCCGGACCGTCGACCTCACCGGGGTGAGCGCGGCCGACACGCCCACCCTGCGCACGCAGTTGCTGTGGGACACCGAGCCCGGCTACGACAACGTGCTGGTCGAGGCCCACACCACCGGGGCCGACGACTGGACCACGCTCCCGGAGGCGGGCGGCGCCAGTAGTACCGCCGTACCGGAGGACTGCACGGCCGGGTACTACGTGGGCGAGCACCCCCAGCTCGAGCACTACCTGACCGTGGCGTCCGGCGGCTGCACCGCGACCGGCACCACGGGCTCGTGGAACGCCCTCACCGGCGCTTCCAGCGGCTGGCAGCAGGTGAACTTCGACCTGAGCGCGTACGCCGGCAAGTCGGTCGAGGTCTCGATCAGCTACGTCACCGACCCGGGCAGCGGCGGCCACGGCGTCCTCGCCGACGAGGCCTCGCTGGTCGGCGGCGGCACCGTCGGCCAGACCGAGGGTTTCGAGACGTCGCTGGGCGTCTGGAGCGTGTCCGGACCGCCCGCGGGCAGCCCGGCCGTCCTCAAGGACTGGGCCCGCACCGGGGCGCTCTTCCAGACGTACGGAGCGGTCACCACGGACGACACCGTGCTGCTGGGCTTCGGCCTGGAACACGTCGCCTCGACGGCCGAGCGGACGACTCTGATGAAGAAGGCACTCGCGGCCCTCGACGGGTGAACGCGCCCGGTCAACACCGTGTGATCCTTCGTGATCAGATCGGGTGATCCAACCTTCGGGCCAGGGCGGTCCGTACCCCTACTGGCGGGTACGGACCGCACTGCCGTGTATGGGTCATCTCGATGTCACTCCGCAGGGCTCAGGGGGGTAGGGTCGTAGGCGGTCGGGGACATCCCATACAGCTCGCCGGAGTCGAACCCGGCGTACCAACGAGGAGATCGGTTTCGTGACGATCCGCGTAGGCATCAACGGCTTTGGCCGCATCGGTCGTAACTACTTCCGCGCGCTGCTGGAGCAGGGTGCTGACATCGAGATCGTGGCTGTCAACGACCTGGGTGACACCGCGACCACCGCTCACCTGCTCAAGTACGACACCATCCTGGGCCGCCTGAAGGCCGAGGTGTCGCACACCGCCGACACGATCACCGTCGACGGCAAGACGATCAAGGTGCTCTCCGAGCGCAACCCCGCCGACATCCCGTGGGGCGACCTCGGCGTCGACATCGTCATCGAGTCGACCGGCATCTTCACCAAGAAGGCCGACGCCGAGAAGCACATCACCGGCGGTGCCAAGAAGGTCCTCATCTCGGCTCCGGCCAAGGACGAGGACATCACCATCGTGATGGGCGTCAACCAGGACAAGTACGACGCGGCGAACCACCACGTCATCTCCAACGCCTCCTGCACCACCAACTGTGTGGCGCCGATGGCCAAGGTTCTCGACGAGAACTTCGGCATCGTCAAGGGCCTGATGACGACGGTCCACGCGTACACGAACGACCAGCGCATCCTGGACTTCCCGCACTCGGACCTGCGCCGCGCCCGCGCCGCAGCCGAGAACATCATCCCGACCACGACGGGTGCCGCCAAGGCCACCGCCCTGGTCCTCCCGCAGCTCAAGGGCAAGCTGGACGGCATCGCGATGCGCGTCCCGGTCCCGACCGGCTCGGCCACCGACCTTGTCGTGACGCTGCAGCGCGAGGTCACCAAGGACGAGGTCAACGCCGCGTTCAAGAAGGCCTCCGACGACGGCGACCTCAAGGGCTACCTGACCTACACCGAGGACCCGATCGTCTCCTCGGACATCGTCGGCGACCCGGCCTCCTGCACCTTCGACTCCTCCCTGACCATGGTCCAGGAGGGCAACTCGGTGAAGATCCTCGGCTGGTACGACAACGAGTGGGGTTACTCCAACCGCCTCGTCGACCTGACGGTCTTCGTCGGCAACCAGCTCTGATCAACAGAGCAGGCACTTTGATGTGAGAGCAGGGCTCGGGCAGCGCAGGGACGCGCTGCCCGAGCCCTGACTCACGTACAGACCAGCCCTCTTACGATCATGAGCATCACGAGCCCTCCCCAGGAGTTCCCTCAATGAAGACGATCGACGAACTTCTCGCCGAAGGCGTCGCGGGCAAGCGGGTCTTCGTCCGCGCCGACCTGAACGTGCCGCTGGACGGCACCACGATCACCGACGACGGCCGCATCCGCGCCGTCCTGCCCACCGTCAAGGCCCTGGCCGAGGCGGGCGCCCGGGTGGTCGTCGCCTCGCACCTGGGCCGCCCCAAGGGCGCCCCGGACCCGGCCTTCTCGCTCGGGCCGGCCGCCGCCCGCCTGGGGGAACTCCTCGGCGCCGAGGTGGCCTTCGCGACGGACACGGTCGGCGAGTCCGCCAGGTCGACCGTGGCCGGCCTCGGTGACGGCGGGGTCGCCGTCATCGAGAACCTGCGCTTCAACGCCGGCGAGACGAGCAAGGACGACGCCGAGCGCGGTGCCTTCGCCGACCAGCTCGCCGCCCTCGCGGACGTGTACGTGGGTGACGGCTTCGGCGCGGTGCACCGTAAGCACGCCTCGGTCTTCGACCTCCCGGCCCGTCTGCCGCACGCGGCCGGCTACCTCATCGCCACCGAGGTCGGCGTCCTGAAGAAGCTCACCGAGGACGTCAAGCGGCCCTACGTCGTCGCCCTCGGCGGTTCCAAGGTCTCCGACAAACTGGCCGTCATCGACCAGCTGCTCGGCAAGGCGGACCGCCTCCTCATCGGCGGCGGCATGGTGTTCACCTTCCTCAAGGCCAAGGGCTACGAGGTCGGCGCCTCCCTCCTCCAGGAGGACCAGATCCCGGTCGTCCAGGAGTACATCGAGCGGGCGCAGAAGAACGGCGTCGAGCTGGTCCTCCCCGTCGACGTGCTGACCTCCACCGACTTCCCGGACCTGAAGACCAAGGCGCCCGGGAACCCCCACACCGTCGCCGCGGACGCCATCCCCGCCGACCAGCTGGGCCTGGACATCGGCCCGGAGACCCGCAAGCTGTACGCCTCGAAGCTCGCCGACGCCGCCACCGTCTTCTGGAACGGCCCCATGGGCGTCTTCGAGCACCCCGACTACGCCGAGGGCACCAAGGCGGTCGCCCAGGCCCTCCTCGACTCCCCGGGCTTCACGGTCGTCGGCGGTGGCGACTCCGCCGCGGCCGTCCGCATCCTGGGCTTCGACGAGAACGCATTCGGCCACATCTCGACCGGCGGCGGCGCCTCCCTCGAATACCTCGAGGGCAAGACGCTCCCCGGGCTCGCCGCACTGGAGGACTGACCCTTAATGGCTGCATCTATTTCATCGGGGCGCACGCCGCTGATGGCGGGCAACTGGAAGATGAACCTCAATCACCTCGAGGCCATCGCCCACGTCCAGAAGCTCGCCTTCGCCCTGGCCGACAAGGACTACGACGCCGTCGAGGTCGCCGTCCTGCCGCCCTTCACCGACCTGCGCTCCGTGCAGACCCTGGTCGACGGCGACAAGCTCAAGATCAAGTACGGCGCCCAGGACATCTCGGCGCACGACTCCGGTGCCTACACCGGTGAGATCTCCGGCTCGATGCTGGCCAAGCTGAAGTGCACGTACGTGGCGATCGGCCACTCCGAGCGCCGCCAGTACCACAACGAGACCGACGAACTGGTGAACGCCAAGGTCAAGGCCGCCTACAAGCACGGCCTGACCCCGATCCTGTGCGTCGGCGAGGAACTGGAGGTCCGCGAGGCGGGCAACCACGTCACCCACACGCTCAGCCAGGTCGAGGGCGGCCTGGGGGGCGTTCCGGCCGAGCAGGCCGAGTCCGTCGTGATCGCCTACGAGCCGGTCTGGGCCATCGGCACCGGCAAGGTCTGCGGTGCGGAGGACGCCCAGGAGGTCTGCGCGGCCATCCGCGGCAAGATCGCCGAGCTCTACACGCAGGAGCTGGCCGACAAGGTCCGCATCCAGTACGGCGGCTCCGTGAAGTCCGGCAACGTCGCCGAGATCATGGCCCAGGCCGACATCGACGGCGCCCTGGTCGGCGGTGCCTCGCTGGACGCCGACGAGTTCGTCAAGATCGCGCGCTTCCGCGACCAGTGAGTATGCGGTAGCAGCGGAACGTCGTACTCTTGCGGGGGCACAGCGCTGTGGCTGTGCCCCCGTCGTCTATCCAGATCCGAGGAAGTTGGTCCAGCCGTGGTTATGGGGTTCTCGATCGCCCTGATCGTCTTCAGCCTGCTGATGATGCTGCTGGTGCTGATGCACAAGGGCAAGGGCGGCGGCCTCTCCGACATGTTCGGTGGCGGCATGCAGTCGTCCGTCGGCGGCTCCTCGGTCGCCGAGCGCAACCTCGACCGCATCACCGTGGTGGTCGGTCTGCTGTGGTTCGCGTGCATTGTCGTGCTCGGCCTCCTGATGAAGGCGAACAACTGATCAGCGCCGGACACGCAGCACCACCCATTCCGCACGTAAGGCCCCATGTTCGGTACGCGCATCTCAGCGCGGCCTATCATGGGGCTTGCGTCTTGTGTGGGAGCTGTAACTCCAACCACTGGACGCGCGTTGGGCCTTACGTAGACTGAGGCGCTCGCAGTGAAGCGAAACGCCGACTCGCTTTGCGGCACCATCACGCAGGGAGTTACGACCGTGGCAAGTGGCAACGCGATCCGAGGAAGCCGGGTCGGGGCGGGGCCGATGGGCGAGGCCGAGCGGGGCGAGTCCGCGCCCCGGCTGCGCATCTCCTTCTGGTGCTCCAACGGGCACGAAACAGTGCCCAGCTTCGCCAGCGACGCGCAGGTTCCCGAAACCTGGGACTGCCCGCGCTGCGGCTTTCCAGCAGGCCAGGACCGGGACAACCCGCCGGACCCGCCGCGCACCGAGCCCTACAAGACGCACCTCGCCTATGTAAGGGAGCGGCGCAGCGACGCGGACGGCGAGGCGATCCTCGCAGAGGCGCTCGCCAAACTGCGGGGCGAAATCTAGGAATTGAGAGCCGGCCGGGCATCCGTGGATGCCCGGCCGGACTTGTTCGGCGCCCCGCGGGCAGGCTGTCGCGCCGAGGCCGATTGTCAGTGGTGCCCTCTACGGTTTGTGCACAGGCGAATCGTGAGGGGGGACTGTGGCGACGGTCGACGTGCCGGGCGTGGGTGCGCCCGCATGGCGTGGGGGATTCGGGCGGTTGTGGACCGCGGCCGTGGTGTCGCGGTTCGGCGACGCGCTGCGCAACGCGGCGCTGCCCCTGCTCGCCGTGCGGCTCACCCACGATCCCCTCGTCATCGCGTCCGTCACCGCCTGCGGCTATGTGCCCTGGCTGCTGTTCGGGCTGCTCGGCGGGGCCGTCGCCGACCGGGTGGACCAGCGCCGGGCGATGTGGGCCGTCGACACCGTACGAGGGCTGCTCGTCGCCTGCTTCGCGCTCGCCGTCGGCTTCGGGCACGCCTCGATCCCCCTGCTGCTCGTGCTCGCCTTCACCCTGACCACGCTTCAGACACTCTTCGACAACGCGTCCACCGCGCTGCTGCCCTCCCTGGTGGACCGCGCGGTCCTCGGCAGCGCCAACGCCCGGCTGATGACCGGGCAACAGCTCGCGGGCGGCCTGCTGGCGGCCCCGTTGGTGCCGCTGCTGCTGACGGCCGGCGTGGCCATGCCGTTCGCGGCCGACGCGAGCACCTATCTGCTGGCCGCCGCCCTCGTGGCATCGCTGCGGGTGACGCCGCCCGACCGGGAGCCGCGCCCGGCCGGCAGCACTCTCCGCGCGGAGATCGGCCAGGGCCTGCGCGCGCTGTGGCACGATCGCGTGCTGCGGGCGACCTGTGTTGCCACTCTGCTCTGCAACATCGGCGTGGGCGCCCTGATCGCCACGCTGGTCCTGCACGTGACGCGCTGGCTGCACGGGGATGAGGCGGAGTACGCCGCCGTGCTGACGGCGTTCTCCATCGGCAGCATCGCCGGCGGCTTCGTCGCCCAGAGTGTGGCGCGCCGGACCGGAAGGGCGCGCGCCCTGCTCCTGGCCGGATGCGTCCAGACGGCGTCCCTGCTCCTGATGGGAACCGTCCGCCACCTGGCCGCGCTCATGGCGGGCATGCTGCTGCTCGGCGCCATGAACATGGTGTGGAACGTCAACCAGGTCACGCTGATGCAGCAGCGCAGTCCCGAGGCCATGGTGGGCCGCATCGCCGCCGCCTTCCGCACGGCCTCGACGTCCGGAGCGCCGCTCGGCGCCCTGCTCGGCGGAACCGTGGCGGGGGCCTTCGGGTTGAACGCGCCCGCCCTGCTGGGTGCCGTCCTCTTCGCCCTCGCCGTGACCTCGTTGATACCCGTGGGCAAGCGGGACGTACCTGTTGTTGCGCCGGGCGACGGCGTCAGGACGGGTCCCGTCACGCGCTGATCAACTAGGTTGGGACCGGCAGGGACAGGTAGGAAAGAGGGCTGAAGTCCGACATGAACACAGACGGCCGTACCAGGCTCAACCAGACGCCCGAGTGGACCGCTCTGGCCGAGCACCGCGAGGAGCTCGGCGAGGTGCAGTTGCGCGAGCTGTTCGCCGCCGACCCGGGGCGCGGCAGCGGGTACACGGTGCAGGTCGGTGACCTGTACGTCGACTACTCCAAGCACCTCGTCACCGACGAGACCCTGCGGCTGCTGCGCGAGCTGGCCGCCGCGACCGACGTCTTCGGTCTCCGGGACGCCATGTTCCGTGGCGGGAGGATCAACACCACCGAGAGCCGGGCGGTGCTGCACACCGCGCTGCGGGCGCCGCGCGGCGCGGTGATCGAGGTCGACGGGGAGAACGTCGTGCCGGGCGTGCACGCCGTCCTCGACAAGATGGCCGACTTCGCCGAGCGCGTCCGCTCCGGCGCCTGGACCGGCCACACCGGCAGGCGCATCAGGAACGTGGTCAACGTCGGCATCGGCGGCTCCGACCTGGGCCCCGCGATGGCCTACGAGGCGCTGCGCGCGTACACCGACCGCGACCTCACGGTCCGCTTCGTGTCGAACGTGGACGGGGCCGACCTGCACGAGGCCGTCCGCGACCTGGACGCGGCCGAGACGCTGTTCGTCATCGCCTCCAAGACGTTCACCACGATCGAGACGATCACGAACGCGACGTCCGCGCGCAACTGGCTGCTCACCGAGCTCAAGGCAGAGCAGGAGGCCGTGGCCCGGCACTTCGTGGCGCTGTCGACGAACGCCGAGAAGGTGGCGGAGTTCGGCATCGACACGGCGAACATGTTCGAGTTCTGGGACTGGGTGGGCGGCCGGTACTCCTTCGACTCGGCGATCGGCCTCTCGCTGATGATCGCCGTCGGGCCGGACCGCTTCCGGGAGATGCTGGACGGCTTCCACCTCGTCGACGAGCACTTCCGCACCGCCCCCGCCGAGTCCAACGTGCCTCTGCTGCTGGGCCTGTTGGGCATCTGGTACGGCAACTTCCACGAGGCCCAGTCGCACGCGGTGCTGCCCTACAGCCACTACCTGTCCAAGTTCACCGCCTACCTCCAGCAGTTGGACATGGAGTCCAACGGCAAGTCGGTGGACCGCGACGGCAACCCGGTCGACTGGCAGACCGGGCCGGTCGTGTGGGGCACGCCGGGCACCAACGGGCAGCACGCGTACTACCAGTTGATCCACCAGGGCACGAAGCTGATCCCGGCGGACTTCATCGGCTTCGCCGAGCCCGTCGCCGACCTCCCGCCGGGGCTGGTGGCCCAGCACGACCTGCTGATGGCCAACTTCTTGGCGCAGACGCAGGCGTTGGCGTTCGGCAAGACGCCCGACGAGGTGCGCGCGGAGGGTGTGCCCGAGGAACTGGTCCCGCACAAGACCTTCCAGGGCAACCACCCCACGACGACGATCCTCGCCCGCGAACTGACCCCGTCGGTCCTCGGCCAGCTCATCGCGCTCTACGAACACAAGGTGTTCGTCCAGGGCGCCGTCTGGAACATCGACTCCTTCGACCAGTGGGGCGTCGAACTCGGCAAGGTCCTCGCCAAGCGTGTCGAACCCGCGCTCACCGAGGGCGCCGACGTGGCGGACCTGGACGCGTCCACGAAGGCCCTGGTGGCGACGTACCGGGAGCTGCGCGACAGGCAGTGAGCACGGGCCCGTGAGGCATCAGGACAGCGGAAAGCCCCAGGCAGGTCGCCTGGGGCTTTCCGGGCAGCGGAGGTCAGGCCGACGCCGGCGGGTACAACGACCTCGGCAGCTGTGAGGCCGCCGCCGAGTCCAGCAGCCACAGGGTGCGCTGCCTGCCGTACGCGCCCGCAGCCGGGGCCTGGATCTCGCCCGCACCCGACAGGGCGATCGCCGCGGCCTGTGCCTTGTCCTCACCGGCCGCGAGGAGCCAGACCTCGCGGGCGGCGCGGATCGCGGGGAGGGTCAGGGTGACGCGGGTCGGCGGGGGCTTCGGGGCCCCGTGGACGCCGACGACCGTGCGCTCGGTCTCCCGTACCGCGGGCAGCTCCGGGAACAGCGAGGCCACATGGGTGTCCGGGCCGACGCCCAGCATGAGGACGTCGAAGGTCGGAGCGGCACCGTGGTTCTCGGGGCCGGCCGCCCGGGCCAGCTCCTCCGCGTAGGCGGCGGCAGCCGCGTCCGCGTCGGCGCCGTACGGCCCGTCCGACGCGGGCATGGCGTGCACGCGCTTCGGGTCCAGGGGCACGGAGTCCAGCAGGGCCTCGCGGGCCTGCGTGACATTGCGCTCCGGGTCGCCCTCGGGCAGGAACCGCTCGTCGCCCCACCACAGGTCCAGGCGGCCCCAGTCGATGGCGTCCCGGGCGGGCGCGGCGGCGAGCGCGGCCAGCAGGCCGTTGCCGTTGCGGCCGCCGGTGAGGACCACGGACGCCGAGCCCCGGGAGGCCTGCGCGTCCACGATCTTCGTGATCAGGCGGGCCGCGGCGGCCTGGGCCATCAGCTCCTTGTCGTGGTGCACGACCAGTTGCGGAGTGCTCACTTCGCCGCCGCCTTCCTCACCGGAGCCTGCGCCGCCGCTTCCTTCGCGGGTGCTTTCGCAGCCGTTTCGACGGGAGCGGGGACCGCGGCAGCTTCTCCTTTGGCCACCGGTCCCTCGGCAGCGTCGGTCTTCTCCTGGACGGGCTCTCCGCCGGGTGACTTGGCACCCTTGCCGTGGGACACGTGCAGCCGGTCCACGCCGAAGCGCAGCGCCGAGGCGTACGTGTCGTCCGGGTCCAGCCGCCGCAGCTCCTCCCCGATCAGCTCGGCCGTCTCGCGCCGCTTGAGCGCGACCGCACGGTCCGGCTGGCCCTCGATGGAGAGGGTTGCGAGGGAGCCGTCGGCACGGTCCAGGACGATCGGGCCGCAGTCGGTGTTCATGCGGACCGCGGTGAGGCCGGGGCCCGACGACAGTGACCGCTTCACCGGTACGTCCAGCCGGTCCGCGAGCCACATCGCCAGCAGCTCACAGCTCGGGTTGAACTCCTCGCCCTCCACCTCGACGGCCTCGACCTCGCAGGTGACCTGGTCCAGGGCCGCGGCCAGCATCGAGCGCCAGGGCGTGATGCGGGTCCACGAGAGATCGGTGTCGCCGGGCGTGTAGGCGTCGGCGCGGGCGCCGAGTTCCCGTACCGGCTGCTCGGAGGCGTAGGTGTCGGTGACCCGGCGCTGGGCGAGGGCGCCCAGCGCGTCGCCCGCCGGGTCCAGGGGCGCGTTCACCGGCCACCAGACCACCACCGGGGCGTCCGGCAGCAGCAGCGGCAGGACGACCGACTGGGCGTGGTTCGCGACCTCGCCGTACAGCCGCAGGACGACCGTCTCGCCGGTGCCCGCCTCCACGCCCACCCTGACCTCGGCGTCGAGTCGGGACTGCGTACGGTCGCGGGGCGAACGCGAGACGCGCCGGATGACCACGAGCGTGCGCGAGGGATGCTCGTGCGAGGCGTCGTTGGCGGCCTTCAGGGCGTCGTACGCGTTCTCCTCGTCCGTGACGATGACCAGCGTGAGCACCATGCCGACGGCCGGTGTGCCGATGGCTCGGCGGCCCTGCACCAGCGCCTTGTTGATCTTGCTGGCCGTGGTGTCCGTGAGGTCTATCTTCATGGCCGGCGCCAGCTCCGTCCGTCTCGCTCGAGCATGTCGTCCGCCTCGCCGGGGCCCCAGGTGCCGGCCTGGTACTGGGCGGGCTTGCCGTGCTGGTCCCAGTACACCTCGATCGGGTCGAGGATCTTCCAGGACAACTCGACCTCCTCGGTGCGCGGGAAGAGGTTCGAGTCGCCGAGCAGGACGTCGAGGATGAGCCGCTCGTACGCCTCGGGGCTGGACTCCGTGAAGGACTCGCCGTAGGCGAAGTCCATGGACACGTCCCGGATCTCCATCGAGGTGCCCGGCACCTTGGAGCCGAAGCGGACCGTGACGCCCTCGTCGGGCTGGACGCGGATGACGATCGCGTTCTTGCCGAGCTCCTCCGTCGCCGTGTGGTCGAAGGGGGAGTGCGGGGCCCGCTGGAAGACGACCGCGATCTCGGTGACCCGACGGCCCAGGCGCTTGCCGGTGCGCAGGTAGAAGGGGACGCCCGCCCAGCGGCGGTTGTCCACCTCCAGCTTGATGGCCGCGTACGTGTCGGTCTTCGACTCGGCGTTGATGCCGTCTTCCTGGAGGTAGCCGATGACCTTCTCGCCGCCCTGCCAGCCGGCCGCGTACTGTCCGCGGACGGTGTCACGGCCCAGGTCCTTCGGTAGTCGCACCGCGCCGAGCACCTTGGTCTTCTCCGCGGCCAGCGCGTCCGCGTCGAAGGAGGCGGGCTCCTCCATGGCGGTGAGGGCCATCAGCTGGAGCAGGTGGTTCTGGATGACGTCACGGGCGGCGCCGATGCCGTCGTAGTAGCCGGCCCGGCCGCCGATGCCGATGTCCTCGGCCATGGTGATCTGCACGTGGTCCACGAAGGACCGGTTCCAGATCGGCTCGAACATCGTGTTGGCGAAGCGGAGCGCCAGGATGTTCTGGACGGTCTCCTTGCCCAGGTAGTGGTCGATGCGGAAGACCTGGTCCGGGGCGAAGACCTCCTCGACCGTGGCGTTGAGCTCCTCGGCCGACTTCAGGTCGTGGCCGAACGGCTTCTCGATCACCGCGCGCCGCCAGGAGCCGCTCGACTGGTCGGCCAGCCCGTGCTTCTTCAGCTGCTGGATGACCACCGGGAAGGCGGACGGCGGCACGGAGAGGTAGAAGGCGAAGTTGCCGCCCGTGCCCTGAGCCTTGTCCAGCTCCTCGATCGTGCCGCGCAGCCGCTCGAACGCCTCGTCGTCGTCGAAGGTGCCCTGCACGAAGCGCATCCCCTGGATGAGCTGCTGCCAGACCTCCTCGCGGAACGGCGTACGGGCGTGCTCCTTGACGGCGTCGTGGACCTCCTGCGCGAAGTCCTCGTGCTGCCACTCACGCCGGGCGAAACCGACCAGCGAGAAACCCGGCGGCAACAGACCCCGGTTCGCTAGGTCGTACACGGCGGGCATGAGCTTCTTTCGTGACAAATCGCCCGTGACGCCGAAGATGACCAGGCCCGACGGCCCCGCGATACGCGGGAGCCGTCGGTCGGCGGGGTCACGCAGCGGGTTGCTGCTCGACAAGAGTTCAGCCCTCCGAAGGGGCGAGGCGCTGAAGTTCCGCCTCGGTCGACTTGAGCAGGTCGTTCCAGGACGCCTCGAACTTCTCGACGCCCTCGTCCTCCAGCAGCTGGACCACCTCGTCGTAGCCGATCCCGAGCTTCTCGACCGCGTCGAGTTCGGCGCGGGCCTGCTCGTAGGTGCCGGCCACGGCGTTGCCGCGGATCTCACCGTGGTCCTCGGTGGCGAACAGGGTCGCCTCCGGCATGGTGTTCACCGTGTTCGGCGCCACCAGCTCGTCGACGTACAGAGTGTCCTTGTACGCCTTGTCCTTCACGCCGGTCGACGCCCACAGCGGGCGCTGCTTGTTCGCGCCGGCGTTCTCCAGCGGGCTCCAGCGGTCGGAGGAGAAGACCTCCTCGTACGCCTGGTAGGCCAGACGCGCGTTGGCGACGCCCGCCTTGCCGCGGGCGGCCTTGGCCTCGGGGGTGCCGAGCGCGTCGATCCGCTTGTCGATCTCGGTGTCCACACGGGACACGAAGAAGGACGCCACGGAGTGGATCTTCGACAGGTCCAGACCCGCTGCCTTGGCCTTCTCCAGGCCGGCGACAAAGGCGTCCATGACCTCGCGGTAGCGCTCCAGCGAGAAGATCAGCGTGACGTTGACG
The DNA here is from genome assembly GCF_042714835.1 of Streptomyces sp. NPDC058678. Lineage (NCBI taxonomy): Bacteria > Bacillati > Actinomycetota > Actinomycetes > Kitasatosporales > Streptomycetaceae > Streptomyces > Streptomyces sp. NPDC058678. The sequence goes on from NZ_JBHXSG010000048.1 coordinate 65,659, forward strand.
CTGATGCCGAGGCCGATGACCTCGGTGATCGCCGGGATCCCCGCCCGGGTGGCCGGGATCTTGATGAGCGTGTTGGGCCGGTCGACCAGCCAGGCGAGCTGCTTGGCCTCGGCGACGGTCGCGTGCGTGTTGTGGGCCAGGCGCGGGTCGACCTCGATGGAGACCCGGCCGTCCTGTCCGCCGGTGGCGTCGAAGACCGGGCGCAGGATGTCGGCGGCGTCACGGACGTCCGCCGTCGTGATCATGCGGATGGCCTCTTCGACCGTGACCTTGCGGGCGGCCAGGTCCGACAGCTGCTGGTCGTAGCCGTCGCCCTGGGAGATCGCCTTCTGGAAGATCGACGGGTTGGTGGTGACGCCCACGACGTGCTGCTGGTCCATCAGCTCGGCGAGGTTGCCGGACGTGATCCGCTTGCGCGACAGGTCGTCCAGCCAGATCGCCACGCCTTCCTCGGAGAGGCGCTTGAGTGCGTCTGTCATGGAAATTGCATCTCCTACGTGTCGTATATGAGCGTCAGCGCTGGGCGGCGGTGATGGATTCCCTGGCCTTGGCAGCCACATTCTCCGCAGTGAAGCCGAACTCGCGGAAGAGCACCTTGCCGTCGGCCGAAGCACCGAAGTGCTCCAGGGAAACGATGCGACCGGCGTCGCCCACGTACTTGTGCCAGGTGAGTCCGATGCCGGCCTCGACCGCGACCCGCGCCTTGACCGCCTGCGGCAGGACGCTGTCCCGGTACCCCTGGTCCTGCTCCTCGAACCACTCCACGGACGGCATGGACACGACCCGCGTCGGCACACCGTCGGCTTCGAGCTGCTCGCGCGCCTCGACGGCCACGTGCACCTCGGAACCGGTCGCGATCAGGATCACCTCGGGCGTCCCCGTGGAGGCCTCGAACAGGACGTAACCGCCCTTGGCCGCGTCCTCGTTGGGCTCGTACGTCGGCACGCCCTGACGGGTCAGCGCCAGACCGTGCGGGGCGCCCTTGCCGAACACCTTGGTGTAGCGGCGCAGGATCTCGCGCCAGGCGATCGCGGTCTCGTTGGCGTCGGCCGGGCGGACCACGTTCAGGCCGGGGATGGCGCGCAGGGACGCGATGTGCTCGACGGGCTGGTGGGTGGGGCCGTCCTCGCCCAGGCCGATGGAGTCGTGCGTCCACACGTAGGTGACCGGCAGGTGCATGAGCGCGGACAGGCGTACGGCGTTGCGCATGTAGTCGGAGAAGACGAGGAAGGTGCCGCCGTAGATGCGGGTGTTGCCGTGCAGGGCGATGCCGTTCATCTCCGCGGCCATGGAGTGCTCGCGGATGCCGAAGTGGATCGTGCGGCCGTACGGCTGCGCTTCCGGCAGCGGGTTGTCCGCCGGGAGGAAGGAGCTCGTCTTGTCGATGGTGGTGTTGTTGGAGCCGGCCAGGTCGGCCGAGCCGCCCCACAGCTCCGGGATCACCGCGCCCAGCGCCTGGAGCACCTTGCCGGACGCGGCGCGGGTGGCGACACCCTTGCCCGCCTCGAAGACCGGGATCTTCTCCTCCCAGCCCTTCGGCAGTTCGCCCTTGGCGATCCGGTCGAACTCGGCGGCCCGCTCGGAGTTGTTGTTGCGCCACTCCTGGAAGGACTTCTCCCACTCGGCCTTGGCCTGCCGGCCCCGCTCACCCAGCGCCCGGGTGTGTGCGAGGACCTCGTCGGCGACCTCGAAGGACTGCTCCGGGTCGAAGCCCAGGACCCGCTTGGTGGCGGCGACCTCGTCATCACCGAGCGCCGAGCCGTGCGCGGCCTCGGTGTTCTGCGCGTTCGGCGCCGGCCAGGCGATGATCGAGCGCATCGCGATGAAGGAGGGCCGGTCGGTGACCTGCTTGGCGGCCTCGACGGCGTCGTGGAGGGCCTGCGGGTCCAGGTCGCCGTCCGGCTTGGGTGCCACCCGCTGCACATGCCAGCCGTAGGCCTCGTAGCGCTTGACGGTGTCCTCGGAGACAGCCGTCTCGGTGTCACCCTCGATCGAGATGTGGTTGTCGTCCCACAGCAGGACACCAGGTTGCCGAGCTTCTGGTGCCCGGCCAGCGAGGACGCCTCCGCGGAGATGCCCTCCTGCAGACAGCCGTCACCGGCGATCACGAAGATGTGGTGGTCGAACGGCGAGGCGCCCTCGGGGGCGTCCGGGTCGAACAGGCCGCGCTCGTAGCGGGCGGCCATCGCCATGCCCACCGCGTTCGCCACACCCTGGCCCAGCGGGCCGGTGGTGGTCTCCACACCGGTGGTGTGGCCGTACTCGGGGTGGCCGGGGGTCTTGGAACCCCACGTCCGGAACGCCTTCAGGTCATCCAGCTCCAGGCCGAAACCGGCCAGGTACAGCTGGGTGTAGAGGGTCAGGGACGAGTGGCCCGCGGACAGCACGAAACGGTCCCGGCCGACCCAGTCGGGATCCGCCGGATCATGCCGCATCACCTTCTGGAAGAGGGTGTACGCGGCCGGGGCCAGGCTCATCGCCGTACCGGGATGGCCGTTGCCGACCTTCTGTACGGCATCGGCGGCCAGGACACGGGCGGTGTCGACGGCCCGCTGGTCCAACTCGGTCCACTCGAAGGCGGCAGCGGTCGAGTGCGGATTCACGCGTGAGCTCCTGTGACTGTGTGAGGACGGAAGGAAGAAGAGCGGACGGGCGGAAGCAAGGGGGACCGTGGCTGAGGGAAAGGTCCCTCCCGCCGGGGAGGGACGGGAGGGACGTGCCAGGGCCGACGGTGTCGCCTACTTGCCCCAGAGCTTCTGGTACGCCTCGCGGTATCCCTTCGGGTCCCAGGAGGAGCCGCCGCCGCTGTTGGCCGCCGTGGTGATGTGCACCGGGGCGATGTAGCCGCTGGCGGGCTTGCCGGCGAAGGAGCGGTTGAACTCGTCGACGATCTGCCAGCCCTGCTCGGACAACGGTTCGGGCACCGTGGCCGCCTGGAACTGCTTGCTGTTGATGCGCTGGAAGGCCGAGGGGTCGCCGTCGCCGGCGCCGATGCTGAAGGGGGCACCGTTGCCCTGCTTGCCGCCCGCCCGCAGCGCGGGTGCGGCGTCGGCGAAGTACAGGTCGTTGATGGCCACCGAGTGCGTCCACTTGGTGCCGAAGCGGGAGAGCAGCGCGGAGACCTCCTGCGGGGTGCGGCTGCTGGCGTCGGCGATCGGGATGTTGGAGGTGGACAGCACCTTGGTGTCGGAGCAGGTGGCGAGCTCCTTCTCGATCAGGTCCGACTTGCCCTTGGCGAAGGGGATGGAGGCGTCGGTGAACACCACCACGCCGGCCCGGCCGTTGGACTGGCTGATGACCCAGTCGGCGCTGATCTTCGCGACGTCCTCGACCTTGGTGGTGATGTTGCTGAACAGCTTCGGGTCCGTGCTGGGTCCGGGGGTGCCCACGGCGTGCCAGCCGATGAGCGGGATGCCGGCGGCGTTGGCCTGCGCGACCTGCTGGGCGGTCGACTTGGGGTCGAAGCCGGACAGGACGATGCCGTCGGGCTTGACGGCGACGGCCTGGCTGACGGCGGCCTGGATGCCGGCCGGGGTGCCCTGGCCGTCGATGATGCGCACCGTCCAGCCGATGGCCTTGGCGGCCTCCTTGACGCCTTGGGCGGCGCCCGCGACTCCGGGGTTGGTCATGCTCTGGGCGACGTAGACGATCGTCTTGCCGGCGACGGCCTTGGGGCCGGTGGTCGGTCCGCCCCAGGGGGCGTCGACGGCCTCGGCGCCCGCGACCGCCTGCTTCGCCTTCGCCAGGACGGCCGGGCAACCGGCTTTCGAGGACCCGCCCACGGTGGTGGAGCCGGCGCTGTCGGAGCCGCGGGTGCAGCCCGCGACCGTAGCGGTGAGCACGGCCAGGGCGGCCACGGCTCTGAGGGTTGCCTTGCGGGTGGGGTGGTACGACACGGCGGTGCTCCTTGAGGGCGTGCGACAAGCGGGCGGCGTGACGGGCAGGCGGAGAGGGAAGGGGAGGTGCGGTCCTGGGTTCGGTCGTGGTCAGGGAGTGCGCGGCGCGTCCCCGTCGGAGGCACCGGTGGCGGACGAACCGGTGACGGCGGGCGTCGGTTGCTCCGTCGTGGGTTCCGCGGCCGGCGTGGAGAGTGAGCGGCGCGTGGCGCTGGCACCGGCGCGCAGTCGGCGTCGGGCCGAGTAGCCGGCCAGGCCGACGGCGAGGAGCAGTGTGCCGCCGTTGAAGAGGGAGGTCGCCCAGAACTCGGCGCCGAGCTGCTGGATGCCGGCCAGGCCGATGGCGAGGATGGCGACGGCGACGACGGTTCCGGCGGCGTTGGCGCGGCCCGGTTTGATGGCGGTGGAGCCGAGCAGGGCGCCGACGAAGGCGGGCAGCAGGTAGTCCATGCCGACGCTCGGGTTGCCGATCTGCTGCTGCGCGGCGAGCAGGACGCCCGCGAAGCCGACCACGAGTCCGGAACCGGCGAAGGCGTAGATGCCGTACCGGCGGGTGGGGATGCCGACGAGGTCGGCGGCGCGGGCGTTGGAGCCGATGACGTACAGGTAGCGGCCGAGCGGCAGGCGCTCCAGCAGCAGCCAGAGCACCACGGCGAGCGCGAGGACGTAGAAGGCGGGGACCGGCAGACCGAGGAACTCGGAGTCGTACAGGTCGGTGAAGGCCGGGGGCAGGCCGTGCGGGCCGGGGACGATCCGGGCGCCGTCGGTGATCCAGCCGGTGCAGGCGTACAGGAGGCTGCCGGTGCCGAGGGTGGCGATGAAGGAGTCGATCTTGGCGAACTCCACCAGCAGGCCGTTGAGTACGCCGACGATGCCGCCGCCGAGGATGACGGCGACGCAGGCGATCGGCCAGGGCCAGCCGCTGTTCACGATGAGCTGCATGGCCAGGACGTGGGCGAAGCCGAGTCCGTAGCCGACGGAGAGGTCGAACTTGCCGGTGACGATGGGGATCATCGCGCCGAGGGCGAGGATCGCGGGGATCGACTGGTTGGACAGGATCGACGAGGCGTTGTCCATCGTCGGGAAGGTGTCCGGCAGGGCCAGCGCGAAGATCACGAACAGCAGGAGGGTCAGGCCGAACAGGCCGTAGGTGCCGATGAGGTGGCCACCGCGCAGCCGGGCGGCCATGGAGCCGCTGCCGGTGCTCTTGTCGGTCCTGCCGGGTTTCTGCTTGTGCGCCCCTGGGGGAGTTTCCCTGCGGGCTCCGCCCCCGGCGGCACCGTCCCGCTGTGCGCTCTTGCCGTGGTCGGCCTGCCCACGGGGGGATTCGGTCTCGGTGGCCATCAGTTGTCCGCCGTTCCGGTCAGCGCCGGCATGGCCGACGCGGCGTGCGTGAGTTCGGTGACGGTGAGGGCCTCACCGCTGAGTTCGGCGGTCACGTGGCCCCGTACGAAGACCAGGGCGCGGTGACACACGTCGGCGACTTCCTCGAAGTCGGTGGAGATGAGGAGGACGGCGAGTCCCTGGGCGAGCGCGTCGTCGAGCAGGCGGTAGATCTCCGCCTTGGCTCCGACGTCGACTCCCGCGGTCGGCTCCTCCAGGATCACGACGCGCCTGCTGAGGCGCAGCCAGCGGCCGATCATGACCTTCTGCTGGTTGCCGCCGGAGAGGGTCGCGATGGGTGCCTCGGGGTTGGCCGGGCGTACGCCGAACCGTTCGACCAGCGATTGCGCGGTGGCACGCTCGCGTGACGGGCTGATCCAGCGCCACGGGGAGCGGCTGTCGGCCCGCGGGTTGGCCAGGAAGTTCTCCCTGACGGTGAGTTCGAGGGCGCAGCCCTCCTCCTGGCGGTTGCTGGTGACGAAGCCGATGCCCGCGTCGACGGCCGCGGCGGGTGAGCCGGGCCGGTAGGGCCTGCCGTCGAGCAGTGCCTCGCCGTCGTGGATCGGCCGGGAGCCGGCGAGGGCACGGCCGATGTCCATGTGGCCGGCGCCGGTGAGGCCGACCATGCCGAGCACCTCCCCGGCGCGCACCTCCAGGTCGATGGGGCCCGCGCCGTCGGTGGTGACGCCGGTGAGGCTCAGCACGGTCGGGGCCTCGCCGGTGGGTGCCTTGGGGCCGGGCTCCGGGTGGTGGCTGTCCGCCTCGTGCCCGACGATGTCGCGCACGATGCGGTCCGGGCCGTGGTCGGCGAGGCGGCCCTCGCTGATGAGGTGACCGTCGCGCAGGACGGCGAAGCTGTCGGCGACCTGGTAGACCTCGTCGAGTCGGTGGCTGACGTAGACGATGCCGTGCCCCCGGTCGCGCAGGGTGTGCAGGACGTCGAAGAGGCGGGCGCAGTCCGCGGCGGGCAGGCTCGCGGTGGGTTCGTCGAGGACGATGAGCCGGGCCCGGGTGGACAGGGCGCGGGCGATGGCGACGAGGGACCGTTCGGCGCGGGTGAGGTCGGCGACCCTGGCATCCGGGTCCAGGTGACCGGCGACGATGTCCAGTGCCTCGGTGCTGCGCCGGCGGACCTGCCGCCAGGAGACGAGGCCGGCGCGGCGCGGGTAGCCGGTGCCGAGGGCGATGTTCTCGGCGACCGTCATCCACTCGACCAGACCGAGGTCCTGGTGGATGAAGGACATCTCCGCGGAGGCGGCGTCGGTGCCGAGCGGGTGGCCCGCGACGGTGACCTCGCCCTGGTCCGCTCGGTACACCCCGGCGAGGACCTTGATCAGTGTGGACTTACCGGCACCATTGTGACCCAATAGGGCGAGAACGCTGCCCGAGTGAAGGTCGAGGTCGACGTCGGCGAGGGCGAGAGTGCCGCCGAATCGCTTGCGCAACCCCCGGATGCTCACCAGGGGCCGGTGTGAAGCTGTGTCTTCTGTGTCAGCTGTGTCATCGGGAGCGTCATACACGGACTTCTCCGAAGGGATCTGCCAGCCGAGGACCATTCCGTCGGCTCGACCAGAATCCTGTACAGCTACCAACATGTTGGTCAATGGCTCTGCCGGTTTTTATTGCCTCAAAGTTACGGCGGCCGTACGGAGAGATCTCCGTACGGCCGCCGTGGGTGACACCGAAGAGGGCGTGGACAAGCCCTGGAACCTCAGCCGCGGGGCGGCGCCCCCTGCGGAAGCATGGGGTTCTCCAGACCCGCCGCGATGGCCCGCAGGTCCTTCAGCAGGGCTTCACGGAACTCGTCGTCGAGCCGGGCCTTGAGCACGGTGACGCTGATCGCGAAGGGTGCCGAGTCCGTACGGAAGCCGTTGACCGGTACGGCGAGGCAGAGGATGCCCGCCGTGGCCTCCTCGTCGTCGATCGCGTAGCCGCGCTCCCTGGCCTCGGCCAGGTCCGCCATCAGGGCGGGCACGGAGGTGATGGACCGCTCGCTCAGCGCGGTCAGGGGTCGGCCTCGCAGCCGGTCCTCGGCCACCGCCGGATCCAGTGTGGACAGGATGGCCTTGCCGGTGGCCGTGCAGTTCGCCGGGAAGCGGTCGCCGATGTTGGCGGTCAGCCGCAGCGGCTGCGTACCGTCGTAACGCCCCAGGTAGAGGACGTCCAGGCCGTCGAGTACGGCCACCCGCGCGGTCTCCCGCGAGATGTGGGTACTGCGCCGGCACAGCTCGTAGAAGTCGCGCAGCTGATCGACGGTGGCCAGGTAGCGGCCACCCAGCTCGACGAGCTTGCGTCCCAGACTGAAGCCCGAGCCGTTGCGCGCGATCATGCCGGCCGCCTCCAGGGAGGCGCACAGATTGCCCGTCGAGGACTTCGGCAGGCCCAGGGCGCGAGCGATCTCACTCACCGACAGCGGGCGCCCCTCTGCCTCGCCGAGTGCGTCGAGGATGGCCACGGCCCGCGTCACTGCGGGAACGAGACTACCCGGGTCACTTGCGCTCACCAGCAACTCCACCCATCATTCTGTTCGTCGTTCAGCATATTGGTTATTGTCTCTCGTGTGCCCCCGAACGACAATGCCGTCGGCGCACGCTTTGCCGTCGAGATTCTCCGCATCCCCTCGGGACCACTCGACCGTAGCGCGCCCTCCGGGCCGGCCGACGACACCCTGCGAGCCTTGGAGCGCTGAGCAGCAGATGAGCAGCAGCCCGCACGATCCATCTCCCCCCACCCCCGGCGACGACGCCTCCGGCGGCGAACCGGACAACGGACCCGTCCTGTCCCGTGCCCAGTTCGACACCCTCTTCGACGAGCTGAGCACCTGGGGCCACTGGGCCCCGGCCGACGCCGACCGCGGCGCCTGGAACCGGGTCACCCCCGAGCACGCGCGCCGTGCCACCGCCCTGGTCCGAACCGGCACCACCGTCCCCACGGCACTGCCGTGGAACACGGCGCCCGGCCCGGACAACGGCAAGCCCGCCCTCCACTACATGTCCGACCTCGGTGACGTCGAGGCCCCCGAACCGTCCTGCCACAAGGACTTCATCGCCGTCGACTACCACGGCAAGGGTGTCAGCCACCTCGACGCGCTCTCCCACATCGCCTACCGCGGACAGCTCTACGACGGCCGCACCGCACGCGAGGTCGTCGACTCGGGCGGCGCCCGGTTCGGGGCGGTCTCCGCGCTCGGCCCGCTGGTCACCAAGGGCGTACTGATCGACATGCCCGCCGTCCTCGGCACCGACTGGCTGGAGCCCGGCCGGGCCGTGCACGCCGAAGACGTCATCGCCGCCGAGAAGGCCCTCGGCATCACCATCGGCGACGGCGACGCGGTCCTGCTGCGCTCCGGCCACTTCCGGCGCCGCGCCGAACTCGGCGCCTGGAACCCGGACAACGCCAGCGCCGGCTTCCACGTGGACGCCATGCCGCTGTTCGCCGAACGCGGGATCGCCCTGCTCGGCGGCGACGGCGACAGCGATGTACGGCCCTCGCCGGTCGAAGGGCTGCACTCCCCCGTGCACGCCCTCGCGATCACCGCCATGGGCGTGCCGCTGCTGGACAACCTCGACCTCGAAGCGCTCTCCGCCGCCTGCGCGCAGGCCGGCCGCTACGAGTTCCTGTTCGTCGTGGCCCCGCTCAACGTCCCCGGCGGCACGGGCTCGCCCGTCAACCCGATCGCGGTGCTGTGATGAGCGCCCTGGGGTTCAGAGTCGGCGTCAGCCGGGACTTCCTGGACGCGGACGGCCGCAACGTGTGGGGCGACATCCGGCTCGGCGAACTCGACGCCGCCGGGGTCGACTGGCACTACCTGCCGCGCGACACCGGGGAACTCCTCGGGAGCGACGTCGACGGCCTGGACGCCGTTCTGTTCGCCGGCCCCGCCGTCACGGCGCGCACCTTCGAAGGCGCCGTCCGCTCACCACTGCTCTTCGCCCGCTTCGGCGTCGGCTACGACGCCGTCGACCTCGACGCGTGCACCCGCAACGGCGCCCTGGTGACCATCACCCCCGACGGCGCCCGGCGCCCGGTCTCCACGGCCGCCCTCACCCTCCTGCTCGCCGTGCTGCACAACGTGACCGCCAAGGACCGGCTGGTACGGGAGGGGCGCTGGGCCGAGAAGGAACAGTGGATGGGCCTCGGGCTCACCGGCCGCCGGATCGGGCTGATCGGCCTCGGCAACACGGCCCGCGACCTGGTCGGACTGCTGCGGCCGTTCGAGGTCGACCTCGTGGCGTACGACCCGTACTGCCCGCCGGAGACCGCCGCCCAGCTCGGCGTACGGCTAGCGGACGTCGACACCGTGATGACGGAGGCCGACGCCGTGATCGTCATGTGCGCGCTGACGGAGGAGACCCGTCATCTCGTCGACGCGCGACGGCTGTCCCTGATGAAGCCCACGGCCGTCCTCCTCAATGTGGCCCGCGGACCCATCGTCGACGAGGCCGCGCTGATCGAGGCGCTGCGGGTACGGCGTATCAGGGGCGCCGGACTCGACGTGTTCGAGAGCGAGCCGCCTGCCCTCGACAACCCGCTGCTGGGCATGGACAACGTCGTGCTCAGCCCGCACGCCCTGGCCTGGACGGACGAGATGTCCGCCGGGAACGGCGGCAGCGCGGTCCGGGCCGTGCTGGAGGTGGCGGCGGGCCGCGTACCGCCCTTCGTCGTCAACCGGGATGTGGTCGACAGCCCCCGGCTGACCGAACGGCTCGCCGAGCTGACGGCTCGCCTGGACGCCACTGCAGGAGCAGGCACGTGAGCGTCGCCGAGACCGGCACCGGCACCGTCGGCTTCCTGGGGCTCGGCGCGATGGGACTGCCCATGGCGGCGAACGTCGCCAGGGCCGGTTTCGACGTCCTCGCCTGGAACCGCAGCCGGCCCCCGCGGGAGGCCGCCGCGGCCGCCGGCTGCCGTACGGCCGACAGCCCCGAGCAGGTGGCCGCCGCCGCACCCGTCGTCCTCACCATGCTCCCCGACCTCCCCCAGGTGATCGAGCTGTTGGACGGCCCGGACGGACTGCGCTCCGGACGGCCGGTCATGGACACCCTGGTCGTCATGGGGACCGTCTCCCCCGTCGCGGTGCGCGCCCTGGCCGAGAAGCTGCGGCCGCACGGCATCACGGTCGTCGACGCCCCTGTCAGCGGCGGGGTGACCGGTGCCCGCGACGCCACCCTGTCGATCATGGCCGGGGGCCCGGCGGAGGCGGTCGCCCGGATCCGCCCGCACCTGGAGGCGATGGGCTCGACCGTACGGCGCCTGGGCGACACCGGCGCCGGCTCCCTCGCCAAGGCCTGCAACCAACTCGTCGTCGCCGGAACCCTGGTCGCCCTCGCCGAGGCCGTCCTGCTCGGTGAGCGCGGCGGCCTCGAACCAGCCGCACTGCTCGACGTACTGTCCGGCGGCCTCGCCTCCTCCGAGGTGCTCGCCCAGAAGCGGCATCACCTGGCCGAGGGCGACTTCACCCCCTCCGGCCCGGCCCGCTACCTCCACAAGGACCTCGGGTTCGTCCTGGACAGTGCCACCGACGTCCACGTCACGCTGCCGCTCTCCACGACCGTCGCCGAGCTGTACACGGCCATCGAGGCCCAGGGCCTCGGCGACCTGGACAACAGCGTCGTCCTCGGTCTGCTGCGCGACGGCTCGCTCCACTCCCCCGAACACCCCACGAAGGACTGAAGACACATGCAGGTAGGAATCGTCGGCCTGGGACGCATGGGCGGCAACATGGCCGCCCGCTGGCGGGACCGCGGTCACGAGGTGCTCGGCTACAGCCGCACCTCTCCCGACCGCGACGCCGACTCCCTGGAGGAACTCGTCGCGAAGCTCGCCGGACCCCGCGTGGTGTGGCTGATGCTCCCCTCGGGCGACCCGACCCGCGAGGCCCTGCGACAGCTCGCGGAACTGCTGTCCCCCGGTGACGTGATCGTCGAGGGCGGCAACTCCCGCTTCAGCGACGACACCGAGCACGCCCGGATGCTCGCCGAGCACGGCATCGGCTACGTCGACTGCGGCGTCAGCGGCGGCGTCTGGGGCCGCGAGAACGGTTACGCGGTGATGTGCGGCGGCCAGGACGAACACGTGGAGCGCATCTGGCCGCTGCTGGAGTCGCTCGCCCCCGACCAGGACGGGCTGTGCCACGCGGGCCCGGTCGGCGCCGGTCACTACTCCAAGATGGTCCACAACGGCATCGAGTACGGCATGATGCAGGCGCTCGCCGAGGGCTACGAACTGATGGAGGCCAGCGAGTACGTGCCCGACGTGCCCAAGGTGCTCGCCTCCTGGCGGCACGGCACGGTCGTCCGCTCCTGGCTGCTCGACCTCCTGGTGCGTGCTCTGGAAGAGGACCCGGGCCTCGCCACCCTATCCGGCCGGGTCGACGACTCGGGCGAGGGCCGCTGGACGGTCGAGGAGGCGGTACGCCTCTCCGTGTCCGCGCCCGCCATGACCGCCGCCCTCTTCGCCCGCTTCGCCTCCCGCAAGCCGGACGCCGACCAGCTCAAGGCTCTCGCGGCGATGCGCCGGCAGTTCGGCGGCCACGCGGTGCACGGCGCCGGCGCGGTCGCGGGCGGCACGAAGCAGGGCTGACCGACCCGGGCCGACCCCGCGCGGACCCGCACCAGGCCCGGGAACCGGGGACGGCCGTTCGGCGCGTACGCACAGCAAGACGGTCGACGGCCCCGGACCACGGGCCTCCGAAGAAGCGAGCGCCCAGCGCCGCGCGCTCACACTGAGGGCCCTCGAGTGGCCCCCACGCTGTGGCCCGAGCCTCGCCCCGGTCCGGTCGGTGCCCTGCCCTCCAGGTACGCCCGTGGAGTCGGAAGCCCGCCGGGCCCGGGGGGGGGCGTTGTTCAGCACGTCGTGGTGCCGTACACCAGCCGGCCTGCGCACGGAC
>NZ_JBHXSG010000049.1:0-55526 GCF_042714835.1 Streptomyces sp. NPDC058678
GAGCCAATGTGCTCCGGGCGCCTTCGCATGGGCGGCGCGGGTCAGTGCGTTCCGCTGCGCAGCCGCCTCATGACGCGGGCGGTGCGGGCGAGTTCGTCGAGCACCTGCTCTGCAGCGGCCTCGTGGATCTTGCCGGGCCTGAAATCGCCGTCCTCGACGCGTTCGCTGACGAACGGGATGCTCACGGTCGGACCGATCGGCAGCATCCTGAGGTTCGCCACGACCTGCTTTCCCATCTGCACCGCCCGGGTGCCCGCCGAGACACCCCCGTAGCTGACGAAGGCGGCCGGCTTGTGCTGCCACTCCACGGCGAGGAAGTCCCACGCGTTCTTCAACGGGGCAGGGAAGCCGCCGTTGTATTCCGGGGTGACGAAGACGAACGCGTCCGACGCGTCGACGATCCGGCTCCACTCGCGGGTGTGGCTCTTCGTGTACTGCCGCAGAGCGGGCGGATGCGGCTCGTCGAAGAAGGGGAGAGCGAGCTCGTACAGGTCGACGGTGTGCGCCGCGAACTGGTCGTGATCCGCGGCCCGGAGAGCGAACCAGTCCGCGACGGATCTGCCCACCCGTCCGGGGCGCGTGCTGGCCACGACGGTGGTGAGGGTCATGGGGGCCACGGAGGGCTGGGGTGTCATGTCGGGCTCACTTTCCTGTCGGCCGGGATGCGGGCCGGCGGACCCGTGCCCCCTGTGCTGTCCGTCCGTCCAGGAGAGCGCGGGTCCGCCGGAGTTCTTGCCGGAACACCGCAGGCTGTGCGAACGATAGCATTCGCAGCCCGGCCGACCAAGAGGACATAAACCACGAGTCTGCTGGATCAAGCGTCCCCCTGCCCCTTGACAGAGCAGTCGCCGCTTTGCACGATTGCGCTATCGTTAGCACGAAGAGCCGCAGTGAACGAGCAACCCTCGCCATCACCTTCTCGCTCGCGCCCGACGCCCCCGCGTCTCTTCAGGAGCCGCCCCGCGGGGGCCGGACCGCGCTTGTTCGTCGGCGAGGACTTTCTCCGTACGCCCTCCGTCGCCTCCGGCTGCGGGGACACCCCAGGACGGTAGGCACGGGCCTCTTCCATCGCCCCGATCGTCCGAACTTCGAAAGGTTGCGCCGCAATGACAGACGCGCGGATCGCCAAGCTCTACGGCCGCAGGGTGTGGGACTCCCGCGGTCGGCCGACCGTCGAGGTCGAGGTACACCTCGCAGACGGCGCGACCGGCCGGGCCATCGCCCCGGCGGGGGCCTCGACGGGCCAGGGCGAGGCGCTCGACCTGCGCGACGGCGGCAGCCGCTTCGGTGGGCTCGACGTCCAGCGCGCGGTGGGCTCGGTGAACCACGAGATCGCCCCCGCCCTCGCGGGCCGTGACGCGGGTGACCAGGAGGCCGTCGACCGGCTCCTCGTGAACCTCGACGGCACTCCCGACCGCGGCCGCCTGGGCGGCAACGCGATCGTGGCCACGTCCATGGCGGTCCTGCACGCCACCGCCGCGTCGGCGGGCGTGCCCCTGTGGCAGCACCTGGCGGGCGGACGGCCGGTCCGCATCCCGCTGCCGGAGATCCAGATCTTCGGCGGCGGAGCCCACGCGGACCGTCGCGTCGACGTCCAGGACTTCATGGTGGTCTGCCCGGCGGCACGCAGCTTCTCCGAGGCCCTGGACTGGACGGCGGAGATCTACCGGGCGGCCGGAGCCCTGATGCGCAAGGCCGGCAAGGCGCAGGGCGTGGCCGACGAGGGCGGGTTCTGGCCCGCGTTCGACTCCAACGAGGAGGCGCTGGAGATGCTGACCCTGGCCATCGAGAGCGCGGGCTTCGCGCCCCTCTCCCAGGTGGGCATCTCGCTGGACGTCGCGGCCTCGCAGTTCGGCAGCGGCGGGCAGTACACGCTGGCCCTGGACGACCGCACACTGGACACCGAAGCGCTGATCGACATGCTGGGCGGCTGGGTCGAGCAGTATCCGATCCTCTCCGTCGAGGATCCGGTGGGCGAGGACGACCACGAGGGCATGGTGGAGTTCACCCGGCGCTACGGCCACCGCTGCCAGGTGATCGGCGACGACTACCTGGTCACGAACGCCAAGCGAGTGGAGGCCGCCGCCACCAGCGGGGCGGCGAACGCCGTCCTCGTCAAGCCGAACCAGGCCGGCACCGTCACGGAGGCCTTCCAGGCACTGCGCGCCGGAAAGGACGCCGGTTTCGGCACGATCGTCTCGGCCCGGTCCGGGGAGACCGAGGACGTCACCATCGCCCATCTGAGCGTCGGCTGGGACGCCGGTCAGCTGAAGGTGGGCTCGTTCACCCGCTCCGAGCGAATGGCCAAGTGGAACGAGGTTCTGCGAATCGAGGAGGCCCTCGGCACATCCGCGGAATTCAGCGGATGGTCCGCCTTCACATTCGCGGATCCCGCGGCCTCCACACCCAAGCCGTAAAACGGCACTCGAAGTATTCGAGTATTACAGTCATCGAAATCCAGAGCCGATCGGAGCCCGGAGACCACCATGCTGCCTCCCGTCAATCTGCGCCCCAGTTTCAACATCACCCGCTCCAGTCATGTGCGTCTCACCGTGGCCGACCTGGCCGAGAGCCGGAACTTCTACGTGAACGCCCTGGGCCTCGTCGTCAGCGACGAGGACGAGCGCACCTGCTACCTCCGCGGCCTCGCCGAGGCCTGCCACCACAGTCTCGTCCTGGAGCTGGACGAAGAAGGCGGCGGCACCTGCAAGAGGGTCGGCTACCGGGTGTTCTTCGAGGAGGACCTCGACCTGACATACGACTGGTTCCGTGAGCGGGGACTGCCCGCCGAGTGGGTCGACGTCCCGTACCAGGGCCGCACCCTGCACGTCAGCGACCCCATCGGCACGCCGCTCGAACTGTGCGCGACCATGGAGACGCGGCCGCGGCTGCACATCGACTTCGCGTCCTACAAGGGTGCCCACGCGCAGCGGCTGGACCACTACCAGATCTTCGCGCCCGACGCCTACGAGCTGTGCGCCTTCTACAGCGAGCTCGGCTTCCGCAACTCGGAGTACCTGGAGCACGGCGACAAGCTGCTGGGTGCCTTCATGTACCGCAAGGGCACCTGCCTGGACCTGGCGATCATCGAGAACACCGGGCCCGCCCTGCACCACTTCGCCTACACCGTCTCCGAGAGCCACGACATCTTCACCGCCTGCGACTGGGCGGGCATTCTCGGCTACGGCGACGGCGTGGAGCGCGGCCCGGGGCGTCACGGTCCGGGCGGGATGCTCTTCGCCTACCTCCGCGACCCCGACGGCCACCGCGTGGAGGTCTTCAACAGCCACTACCAGACGATCGACACCGAGATCGAGCCCGTGCGCTGGGACGCGGCCGCCCTGAGCACCAACGCCCGATGGGGCCTGCCCGCGCTGGAGAAGTGGTACTTCGAGGCATCGCCCTTCGTCGGCGTGCCGCAGATCCCGCCGGCCGAACTGCCGAAGCCGATGTCCATGGAGCGGTTCCTGCTCGAGAAGTCCGCCCGCTGACCATTCGTACGATCACGTCCCCAGAAGGAGACACCATGGCACGAGTCCCCTACCTGCGCCGCGAGGACGCGGACGAGGCGCAGAAACCCCTGTACGACCGGCTGGAAGCCGAACGCAAGGTGCCGACGGCGAACATCTTCCTCGCCCTCACCAACGCGCCGACCCAGCTGGACGCCTTCCTGACCTACGCCAACTCGCTGCGCGCCGCCGACCTCAGTCCCAAGCTGCGTGAACTGGCCATCCTGACCGTGGGCCACGCGACCCGGTCCGCGTACGAGGTCGCGCACCACCAGTCGCACGGACTGGGGGCCGGGCTCACCGAGGAACAGCTCGCGGCGGTGGCCGTTTTCGAGTCGTCCGACCTGTTCGACGGGGTGGAGAAGGCGGTGATGCACCTCGCCAAGGAGTCGACGCTCCAGGTCGAGGTCTCGAAGGAGACGTGGAGTGCCGCCGCCGAGCACCTGACGGACAAGCAGATGGTCGAACTGTCCTTGTCCATCGCCTGGTACAACTCCGGCGTCCGCATCATGGGGCTGCTGGACATCGACCTCGAGGACAATTACCCGAACCCGTTCCCGAATTCCTAGGCAATTCTTTATGTCTCCGCCTCCGGCCGCCTGGGACGGAGCAGTTTCAAGGAGTATTTCAATGGCGAAAATGCTCGCTGCACGACTGCACGCGCTCGGTGAGCCGATGTCGGTGGACACCATCGACGTGCCCACCCCTCGGCCGACCGACGTGCTGGTGCGGGTCAAGGCGTGCGGGATCGTGCCGAACATGGCCAACGTGATCAACAACTGGCCCACGTGGTTCCCGCACCAACCCTTGCCCAAGTTCCCCGCCATCTTCGGCCTGGACGCCGCCGGCGTGGTCGAAGCCGTCGGCGAGGCGGTGCTGAACACCAAGCCGGGCGACCGGGTCTACGTCAACCCCCTGCGCGGGTGCGGAAGTTGTCAGGTGTGCCGGGGCGGGGAACTGAGCCGGTGCCGTTACTTCACACTGAACGGCTACTTCAGCACCTCCCGTGACGGTCAGCGGATCTTCGACCTGTACCCGTACGGCGGTTTCGCGGAGTACATGACCGCCCCGCAGTCCTCGATCGTCAACATCCCGGACAACATGACGTTCGAACAGGCCGGCAAGCTCGGCTACATCGGCACGTCCTACGGCGCCCTCAAGAACGCCGCGGCCGGCCCCGGCCAGGTCGCGCTCATCGACGGCGTCACGGGAACCCTCGGTGTCGCTGCGACCATGCTCGCGCTGGCCTCCGGCGCCTCCCGGGTCCTCGGGACCGGCCGCAACGAGGAGCTCCTCAAGCGCGTCAAGGAACTCGACCCGGAGCGGGTCGAGGTCTTCCGGCTGGGTGACGGCTCCACCGGCGAGTGGGCGAAGTCCCGCACCGGTGACGAGGGCGCGGACTACGTGATCAGCGCCCTGGGCGCCAAGGCACCGGTGGAGACCATGCTCGACTCCATGCAGGGCGTCCGTCGGGGCGGCAGGGTCGTCAACGTCGGCGGCGTGGCCGACCGACTGCCCGTGGACGTCAAGTGGCTCATGGACGAGCAGGTCCAACTGATCGGCTCCAACTGGTTCAGCACCGCGCAGGGGCAGGAACTCGCCGACATGGTGGGCACCGGCGCCCTGGACCTGTCCTATCTGCAGGCCAAGCCGTTCCCGCTGTCCAGGGTCAACGAGGCGATCTCAGGTCTCCAGGACCGCGACGGCGGGTTCAGCAACTACGTGGTCATCCCCTGAACCACAGGGCTCAGCGAGTGTCCGGACGTCCCTTGGCCGGCCATGCCCCTGATGCCCCCGTACTCACCCCGCGGCGGACCTGTTCTGCCTTGACGCCGCCGCGGGGTGCTTCACACAAGTTGTGCACACGGCCTGTGCTCTCGTCAGCACAGGCCCGGCAGGATGGAGGAGCCGGTGGAACTGCGCTGGCTGGAATCGTTCGTCATCGTCGCGGAGGAACTGCACTTCGCGCGGGCCGCGGACCGTCTGCATCTTGCTCCGTCGGCGCTCAGCGCCCAGGTCAGGGCGCTGGAGTCGCACTTGGGCGTGCGGCTGATCGACCGCGGACGGCGCAGCCGCCCGGCGTTGACCAGCGCCGGGCGGCTTTTCCTCGAGGAGGCGCGGCTGACCCTCGCCCAGGTCTCCCGGGCCGAGACGGTGGGCCGGCGCGCCGGTCGCGGGGAGTTGGGGCACGCCCAGATCGCGTACGTCGCCTCGGCAACGTTCTCGGGAGTGCTGACCGACGTCCTCACCCGCTGCGCGGCCCCCGGCACCGAGCTGACCGTGCAGGTGCGCGAGCTGGAGACACCGGCCCAACTGGAAGCGCTGGCCTGCGGGGACATCGACGTCGGCTTCCTGCGCTGGCGGCCGGAGTACCCGCCCGAAGTCACGGCCACCTGCCTGCTCACCGAGGATGTCGTCGTGGCGCTGCCGTCCGGCGCGCCGCTGGCGGCGTACGAGGCGATATCGGCGGCGCAGCTGCGCGACGAGTGGTTCGTGGCTCCGCACTTCGACGAGGAGTACGGCTGCCGCGACCAGATTCTCGAGGTGGCTGAGCAAGGTGGGTTCAGCCCGCGTTGTGCTCCCCCGGTGCGGGACTTCATCGCGGCTCTGACGCTGGTGGGCGGTGGTCTCGCGGTGGCTCTGGTCCCTGATTCCCTGCGCCGCGTGCACATCCCCGGGGTGGCCTACCGTCCGCTGGCGGACGTGTCGCTGACCACCCGGCTGGTGGGTGCCTACCGCAGGGGCGAGACCTCGCCCGCGGTGCGCGGCCTGATCCGCCGCCTGCGAGAGGCCGCCGCCGCCACGGTCACCGCCGGCTGAATCGGTGTGTGCCCGCGGTGCTCCTGCGGGCGGCTCCGGCGCGGGCCGCACTCCGTGATCCGCAGTCCGCTCAGGGTGCCTCGGCCCCCTCCCCGGCAGCGCCGTCAGGTCCGTCCGGGGCTGCCGTCCTCGACGCCCGCGACGGCCTTCTCCGCGCGGAGGCCTGAGGGAAAGGTCGTATCACCTCGCTGAGCTTGTCACTGAACGTGGGTGAGCGCCTTGCTGCTGCGGTTCGGTGCCGCCTGGTGTTGCCCCTCATGGTCCGTGACGGACGGTCCGGACCAGAAGGCCCGGACCGCGAGAACGGCGTCCATCTCAGGCGGCCGTCTCAGTCGACGGTGCGGCGGTCGGTCAATTCCTTCGTGAGCTGGGGAGCCACCGAGAAGAGGTCGCCCACTACGCCGTGGTCGGCGAGACCGAGGATGGGTGCCTCCGGGTCCTTGTTGACCGCGAGGATGGTCTTGGAGGTCCGCATCCCGGCGAGGTGCTGGATGGCCCCGGAGATGCCCAGGGCGATGTACAGCTGCGGGGAGACGGTCTTGCCGGTCTGACCGATCTGGTACTGGTGCGGGTAGTAGCCGGCGTCGACCGCGGCGCGCGAGGCGCCCACGGCGCCCCCCAGAGCGTCGGCCATCTCCTCCACGACCTTGAAACCGTCCGCTCCCGCGACACCGCGGCCTCCGGAGACCACGACGGTCGCCTCGGTGAGTCCGGGCCGGTCGCCCGCGAGGGCGGCGCGCCGGGCGGTGATGCGGGCGGACGCCGCGGGGTCGATCGGCGGCGGGGCCAGCTCCTGCTCCCTCGCCTCCACGGGATGCTCCTCCGGCTCGAAGGCGCCCGGACGCACGGCGATCACCGGTATGCCATGGGTGACCCGTGAGCGCACGGTGTAGGACCCTCCGAAGACGATCTGGGTGACCACCCCGGACGAGTCCAGGTCGACCGCGTCGATCAGCAGCCCCGCGTCCAGCCGTGCGGCCAGACGCCCGGCCACCTCCTTGCCGTCCGTCGTGGCGGAGACCAGAACGGCGACGGGAGAGGTCTCCCGGACCGCGAGCTCCAGGGCGTCGACGGCGGGCGTGACGAGAAATCCGGCCGCGTCGGCGGATTCCGCGGCGTGGACGCTCATGGCGCCGTGCCGGGCGAGGGACTCCATGAGGCGCGCGGCTGTGCCGGGGATTCCCACGACGACGGCGGCCGGGTTCCCCAGCCGCCGTGCGGCGGTCAGGAGTCCGTATGTTGATTTGTTGACACGTTCCCCGTCGTGGTCGACGAGTACGAGGACTTCGGGCATGGGGGCCTGTCTCCTGGTCGGGCGGTTCAGACGAGCTTCTGGGCGATCAGGTACGCGGCGAGCTGTCGGCCGGCCGAACCGTCGTCCGTGATCCGGGTTCCGGCGGTTCGCGGGGGACGCGGGACGGCCTCCACCACACGCGTGCGGGACACGAGGAACCCGGCCGTGTCGGGGAACAGGTCGTCGAGGTCGACCGTGTCCACCGGCTTCTTCTTGGCGGCCATGATCCCCTTGAAGGAGGGGTAGCGCGGCTCGTTGATCTTTTCGGTGACGCTGACCAGCGCGGGCAGCGGAGCGTCCAGCGTCGCCTCGCCGTCCTCGGTCTCGCGCTCGGCGCTCACCCGTCCCGAGTCCACGTCCAGCTTTCGTACGTGGGTCACCTGCGGCAGGCCGAGCAGGTCCGCGACGACGGCGGGGACCGCGCTCGCCTGACCGTCGGTGGTCGCGTCACCGGCGAGCACCAGGTCGACGTCCGCCACGGTCCGCACGGCGGCCGCCAGGACCTTCGCGGTGGTCGGCACGTCGGCGCCGTGCAGTCTGTCGTCGCAGATGTGGATCCCCCGGTCGCCGCCCATCGCCAGGACCTTGCGGATCGCGTCGAGTGCGGACTCGGGTCCCATGGAGACGACGGTGACGTGGGCGTCCGCCGTCTCCTTCAGCGTCAAAGCCTCTTCGGCGGCACGCTCGTTGATCTCGTCCAGGACGAGTTCGGCGCCCTCGCGGTCGAGGGTGTGGTCGGCCTGGGACAGGGCGCGTTCGGCACCGGAGTCCGGAACCTGCTTGACGAGTACGACGATGTTCACGGGTGTCTTCCCTCAGCCGTCGTGGTCGGCGTCGTGGTCATCGGAACGCCGCCTGGCCGGTGATCGCCTGCCCGACGACCAGGGTGTGCATCTCACTCGTGCCTTCGTACGTCAGCACGGACTCCAGGTTGTTGGCGTGCCGCAGCGGCGAGTACTCCAGGGAGATGCCGTTGGCCCCCAGGATGGTGCGGCACTCCCGTGCGATGGCGATCGCTTCCCGGACGTTGTTGAGCTTGCCGACACTGATCTGCTCGGGCCTGATGCGGTGCTGGTCCTTGAGCCGGCCCAGGTGCACGGCGAGAAGCGCGGCGTTGCCCACGGACACGCTCATGTCGGCGAGCTTCTTCTGGGTGAGCTGGAAAGCACTGATCGGCTTGTCGAACTGGATGCGGGAGTCGGCGTACTCGATGGCGGCCTGGATCGAGTCGCGGGCCGCGCCGACCGCGCCGAACAGGATGCCGAAGCGGGCCTCGTTCAGGCAGGACAGCGGTCCGCGCAGGCCTTCCGCGAGGGGCAGCCGCGCCGAGTCGGGGAGCCGTACGTTGTCGAAGTAGAGCTCCGAGGTGATGGAGGCGCGCAGCGACATCTTCTGCTTGATGTCCTGCGTGGTGAAGCCGGGCGTCCCGCGGGGCACGAGAAAGCCGCGGACGCCGTCCTCGGTCTGTGCCCAGACGGTGGCCACATCGGCGATACCGCCGTTGGTGATCCACATCTTGGAGCCGTTCAAAATCCAGTCGTCGCCGTCGCGTACGGCCCTGGTGCGCATCCCGGAGGGGTTGCTGCCGAAGTCGGGCTCGGTCAGGCCGAAGCAGCCGATGGCCTCGCCGGCGGCGAGCCGGGGCAGCCACTCCTGCTTCTGCTCCTCCGAGCCCCACTTCCAGATGGAGAACATCGACAGCGAGCCCTGTACGGAGACGAAGCTGCGGAAGCCGGAGTCCGCCGCCTCCAGCTCCAGGCAGGCCAGTCCGTAGCTGACAGCGTTGGTGCCGGCGCAGCCGTACCCTTCGAGGTGCATGCCGAGCACGCCCAACTTGCCCAGTTCCGGAGCGAGTTCGCGAGCGAAGTGGGCGTTCTCGAACCACTCGCCGATGTGCGGGCGCACCCGGTCGGCGAGGAACTTGGCGACGGTGGCCTGGATCTCCCGCTCCTCGTCGCTGAGTGTGGAGGAGAAGTCAAGCAGGTCGAGAGGGTCCTTCATCGGCTTGGCGCCGCTCATGGTGAGCTCCTGGAGGTGGTGGTGAGTGATCGGTTCGGTCGGGGTGTCCGCGACGGGAAGGGTCAGGTGGCCGCTTCGTCCGGCGCGGAATCGTGGTCGGAGAGGCGGTGCAGAATCTCTGCGGTGTGCTGGCCCAGGCGCGGCGGCGGCAGGCGGTACTGCGCCGGCGTGCCGCTCAGCGTGATGGGGCTCGCGACCTGGCGCGAGGGCGTGCCCTGTGCTCCCTCTGCTCCGTCTGCGGGTGCGGCGGGGATGTCGACGATGCCGGGGAGGCCGAGCTTTTGGGCGAAGGCGAATGCGTCGTCGAGGGTGTTGACCGGTCCGGCGGGCACTCCCGCGGAGAGCAGGACGGCCGACCAGTGGTCCGCGCCGGCGCCCCCCAGCCGTTCGGTCAGGATGTCCCGTAGGGCGGCGCGGTGGGCGACCCGGTCGGCATTGGTGCGGAAGCGGTCGTCGGCTGCGAGACCGGGGTCCCCGACCACCTTGGCGAGCTCCGCGAACTGGCGGTCGTTGCCCACCGCGATCGCGATCGGGCGATCGGCTGCCGGGAAGGTCTCGTACGGGGCGATACTGGGGTGCGCGTTGCCCATACGGCCCGGAACCACGCCGGCGACGGCGAACGCCGACGCCTGATTGACCATGGCCGACAGCAGCGAGCCGAGCAGGTTCACCTCCACACACTGCCCCTCCCCGGTGGCGTCCCGGTGCCGGAGGGCGGCG
The DNA here is from genome assembly GCF_042714835.1 of Streptomyces sp. NPDC058678. Taxonomy (NCBI): domain Bacteria; kingdom Bacillati; phylum Actinomycetota; class Actinomycetes; order Kitasatosporales; family Streptomycetaceae; genus Streptomyces; species Streptomyces sp. NPDC058678. The sequence continues at coordinate 10,363 of NZ_JBHXSG010000049.1, forward strand.
AGGATGCCGAGCGAGGCGTGCAGGCCGGTGATCACGTCGACCAGGGCCACGCCCGCCTTCACGGGCTCGCCGGCCGTGTGGCCGGTCACGCTCATCAGCCCGCCGACGGCCTGCACGAGCAGGTCGTATCCTGGGATCTCCGCGCCCTCGCCGCTGCCGAAACCGCTGATCGAGCAGTAGATCAACCCAGGGTGGCGGGCACGGAGTTCGCCAGGGCCGAGCCCCAGCCGTTCCATCGTGCCGGGACGGAAGTTCTCCACCAGCACGTCGGACTCGGCTACCAGGGCGCGGGCCTGTTCGACGCCGGCGTCGGTCGTGAGGTCCAGGACGACGGACCTCTTGTTCCGGTTGACGCCGAGGAAATAGGTCGACGTGCCGTCGTGGTCCGCAGGAGGGTGCCAGGCCCGGGTGTCGTCCCCGATGCCCGGCCGTTCCACCTTCACCACGTCGGCGCCGAGGTCGGCGAGGAGCATCGTGGCGTAGGGCCCCGCGAGAACCCGGGAGAAGTCGGCGATACGCAGACCGTCCAGCGCGCCGCGCCCCACTCCGTCGAGAACGCCGTCCCATCCGTCCGGTGCGTTGTGCTGGGTACTCACGCACCCTCCTCTCTGATCGTCCTGTGTGTGCGAGGTGACGGTGTCTCGGCCGTCTCCCGTTACCACCAGCGCTCCGGGGGCGGCGCCGGGTGGGTGAGTTCCACGAGCGGCAGGCCTTGGCCGAGGGGGGCGTCGGACCGTACGACGCTCACCCGCGTCCCCACCGTGACCGTCGCCGACCCGGTGACCTGGCACAGCAGGTTGAAGCCCTCGTCCATCGCGACGAACCACGTGTTGTGCGGGACATGGCCGTACCGGCGCACGACGACCCCGGAGCCCTCGCTGCGCTCCCGCTTGAAGGCCATCGACCCGCAGGCACGGCAGAACGAACGGCGGTAGGCCGGAGTGCCGCACCAGAGGCAGCGCTGAAAGAGGAGTTCAGGGCAGACCGCCGGTGCGTTCGGCGTGGCGGCCGCGGCCGTGGCCGTGGCGTCGGCCTTGTGGTCGTCCGTGAACTCGGTGTGTTCACGGGTGTCTGTCTGGGGCATCACGGCCTCCTGCACGCATTTCGGTGACCGGAAAACGGGTGGTCGCCATCCGATGTGGCTCCCTCACCCTGGCCCTGTCGCGGTTCGCCGGTCAACGACGTACTGACGCATCTTTGTGCGCGGAAAGCGCTCTGTTCGCTGAGGTCAGAGCGGGTTTCTCCGCGCTAGTCTCGCTTGGGAGCGCTGGTTGCGCGCAGGCCCTGTCGGCGAGCGGCAGCCCCGGAGGGCGAGTTGTGGACTTCGAGGCCGCCGGACCCGCCTCGGCAGATCTTCGCGGCGGGAGAAGCCGACCGGAGCCGAGCACTCGGACGGACCAACCGGGGCCGCAGCACCACCGGATGGACGGCGGCGAGCCCTGCGAGGGCGACAGTGTGTGGACGGCGCGGGGCCGACTCGGCCGACGCCCCCCCCGACCGCGGCAACGGCCGCTACCGCGGCCGCCTGTGTCAGCGTCCTGGCCGCTGCTGCCGAATCCGCTGGGCGACTTCGCTGTTCTCGGTCTCCCACCACGGACGGACGAGGTCCGGCCCGTGCACGGGCCCCGTCGCCGAGGGCCCCGCGGGGACCAGTTCCGCGTCCAGGCGGCGGTCCAGGGCGGTGGTCTCGGCGCGTTCGGTGCGCGACCACTGCACCAGGACGGCGAGCAGGAAGGGCAAGGCCACCAGTTCGGCGATGCCGATCATGGCGCCGCCGCCGAGCTGCTGGTCATGGTGTACGTCCGGCGCCCATGAGGGAGCGTGGCCCAGGTACCAGGCCCCGGCGATCAGCGTGCCGTGGGTCATCACCACGATGCCCGGCACCGCGTCGATGACCCCGTCGAGGAACACCAGCGCCGCCCGGACCGGATGAGTGCACCACCTCGGCAGCGCCTCCTCACGGGTGAGCACCGGCACCACGAACAGGCATCCGACGAGCAGCAGGTGCAGGTACATCAGCTCATGCAGCCAGCCGTCGCGCAGAGCGGTCTCGAAGTAGGGGGTGAAGTACACCGTCAGTTCGGTCACCAGCACGAGGGCCGTGCTGACCAGCGGGAAGGTGAGCAGGCGCACCGTCCGCCCGGTCAGCACCCGCCGTACGCGACCGGCGGCGGGCTCGGGCAGGGCCCGCAGGGCCAGGCTCAGCGGATCGCCCAGGGCCAGTCCGAGCGGAGCGATCAGGTCGAGAAGAACGTTCTGGACAGCGGCCGGCCAGAAGAGCACACGGTCGTACACCGACAGCGCGGACATCGTGGCCACGACGAGCGTGCCGAGACCGAGCAACGCGAAGGCCGCGACACGGGACCCGGGCCAGCTCTCGCCTCTCCGCTTCAAGCGCAGCACCCCCCGGCCGTACAGCGCGCCGAGCAGGACGACCAGTAGCAGCGCCGGCAGATCCAGATGCCACGAAGAGAGCAATCGTCCCGTGCTGAGCTCGGGCAGACTTCCCATCCCCACCTCCCTCCCTTGTGACATCTTCTGCCGTGTACTCCCCCGCGCCGGTCACGGACTCACCTGATTCGCCGTCGTCACACCGGGCTCATACCTCGCCCATACCTGATGGCCGAGCGAGAGGCAGCCCTGTTGCCCGGCCCCTGCTCAGCCGCGTGTTCCGAACGGTCTTGGACACGCCGGTTCCCCGCTGTGACCGCGCGGCCGGTCGCCGCACTCCGGGGGCTGGTTCCGGTTTCCGTGTCCGACGGTGTGCCGCACGCCCCCGGGCGCCGCGATCGGCTTGGACGTTCTCCGAGGCCCGCCGCCATCGCTCCGGTGAGTGCGAGGTGCTTCGTCCGTCGCCGGATCGGGCGCCCGAGGCGCGCCTTCCGATCGCGATGCCCGCCGCGTCGTGACGGGTCATCGCACGCTTCTTGCCGGTGAGGGACGTCTTCCAGTGCTCGGCCTCACTCGGAGGTGTATGCCGGGTCGACGCAGACCAGGGCAAGGCCTTGCTCGGCGGCCATGTTCACCAGCCGGGCTTGACCTTGCCGACGGCGATCGCGGCGGTGCCGCCGATCCGGTCTCACATGTTGATCATGTGCCCTGCGAGGCCGTGGACGGCCTCCTTGACCGCCTCGCCCAGGGTCGGGTGGGCATGGACGTTGCGGGCCACCTCGTGGACGGTGAGGTCCCACTGCTGGGCCAGGGTCAGTTCGGGGAGGAGTTCGGTGACGTCCGGGCCGATCAGGTGGCCGCCGATCAGCTCGCCGTACTTGGCGTCGCTGATGAGCTTCACGAAGCCACTCGCATCCCCCAAGCCGTGTGCCTTGGCGTTCGCGGTGAAGGGGAACTTCGCGACCTTGACGTCGTAGCCCTTCTCCCGTGCCTGGGCCTCGGTGTAGCCGAAGCTGGCGATCTGGGGCTGGCAGAAGGTGGCGCGCGGGATCATCGCGTAGTCGAGCTCCATGGTCTCCGCGTCCGCGAGGGTCTCGGCGGCGATGACGCCCATCGCCTCGGCGGCGTGCGCGAGCATCAGCTTCGCGGTGACGTCGCCGATGGCGTAGATGTGCGGGACCGACGTGCGGCAGCGGCCGTCGACGTCGATGGCGCCGCGGTCAGTGACCGTCACCCCGGTGTTCTCCAGGCCGTAACCGGTCACATTCGGGGCGAAGCCGATCGCCTGGAGCACCTTGTCGGCCTCCAGAACCTGCTGACTGCCGTCCTTGCGGGTGACCGTGACGCGGACCTGCGGGCCGGACTCGTCGATGGACTCGACCCTGGTGGAGGTGAGCACGTCGATGCCCAGGCGCCGGTACTGCTTGGCCAGTTCGGCGGACACCTCGGCGTCCTCCAGAGGCGCCACCCGGTCCAGGAACTCGACGATCGTGACCTTCACGCCGTAGTTGTGCAGGACGTAGGCGAACTCGATGCCGATCGCCCCGGCACCCGCGATCACGATCGACTGAGGGAGGTCCTCGGCCAGGATCTGCTCCTCGTACGTCACCACGCGGGAGGTACGGCGGGTGCCGGGCAGCAGCTTCGGCGTCGCGCCGGTGGCGATGATGCAGTGGTCGAACCCGATCGTCTGCGTCGAGCCGTCGAAAAGTGCCACGTCGAGCGTGTGCGGATCGCGGAACGTGCCGCGCCCGCTCAGCTCCGCGATCTTGTTCTTCTTCATCAGGTAGTGGACGCCCTTGACCCGGCCGTCCGCCACCTTGCGACTGCGCCGGAACGCCTCGCCGTAGTCGAAGGACACCTGCCCCTCGACCTTGATTCCGAAGGTCTTCGCCTCGCGCGTGAAGACGTGCGCCAGCTCGGCGTTGCGGAGCAGGGCCTTGGTCGGGATGCAGCCGACGTTCAGGCAGACGCCGCCCCAGTACTTCTCCTCGACGACCGCTACGCGCTTGCCGAGCTGTGCGGCGCGGACGGCGGCGACATATCCGCCGGGGCCTGCTCCGAGGACGACGACGTCGAAGTGCTCGCCCTGCTCATCCATGGAAAGTTCCTTTCTGACGGGGCGGTCGGCCCACCCCGTACGAGGGCCGACTCACTCCCGGTCCAACAGCTCGTTTTTTCAATTCAGCAGCGGCCACCAGAAAATACTCCGCCAGCATGCTCCATCAATCGCCCATGGACGGCGAGCTCACGTCTTGTCGGCCTCGTTCAGTCCGGCCTCGGCGGCGCCGAGCCTCAGGGTTTCGAGCCCGAAGGCCGCGACCGGACCGTGCGCGCCCGGCTTGAGTTCGACATCCGGCGCAGCCGCCTGGACGGCGGCCCAGGCCAGGAGGGATCCCGTCATCTCGTACGGATCGGGCCCGGTGAGGGCCGTCGTGGCCAGGGGCCGACCGGAGCCGTCACGGGCGACGGCGATCACCAGGGAACGGCCGTCGGAGTCCGGCTCTCGCTGCGATCCCGGCAGCCGCTCGGACAGTCGCGTCAGCGCGGCCCGTACCTTCGCCGACCGCAGCAGGGGGGCCTGGAGCGTGCTGGCGATCTGTACCGGGCGTGTCCAGCGCCCGAACCAGCCCAGACCCACCTCGACGCTCTCCAACTGAGGGAAGACTTCCGGCAGACCGAGGTGCTCCGAGCCGGGAACCGTCATGGCCGTACGGTTGACGCCCGCGTAGCGGAAGGTGCGGACGCGCTTGCCGACGCGCTCTTCGACCACACGGGCGCGAACCCCGGGGCGGGGGCGCCGGTAGGCGAACCCGGTCTCGGCCGCCCCGCCGACCAGCGTCTGCCGCGTGCCGCCCGTGGTCAGGGTGTAGCCATCGCGCAGGGTGCTGCGGTAGCGCAACTCGTCGCCCCGCCCCGAACGGGTGATGAAGTAGCCGACTTCCACCCGGCGCGCCCGCTCGCCGGCCCGCGTCAGGGCAAGCGCACCGGCGAGGTTGCCCGGCACATAGTCGTAGCCGAACGCGGGCACGAGCGTCGCTCCCCGGCCGGCCGCGACGGAGTCCAGCTCGCGCAGGACGCGGCGGGCGAAGGTCCCCTCCCCCGTCGAGTCGAAGTAGTGGGCCCCCGCCCGCGCCGCAGCCGTGACCGTCGCCGTACCGAGCCGCATGAACGGACCGACCGTGGAGACGACCACATCGCTGGGCTCCAGGAGCCGCGCCATGTCGGCCGGCGAGGTGACGTCGACCTCGGCCACCGGGAGGTCCGCCTGGAAACGGTCGGCCAGGGCCGACATCCTGGCGCGGTTTCGTCCGGCCAAGGTCGGCTTCTCGTCCCGCGCGAGGAGTTCCCGGAGCACCCGCTGCCCGGTGTAGCCCGTCGCGCCCAGCAACACGATCCTGCGCCTGTCCATGGCTGCGCCTTCCGGCTGGGGTGTCATGGCGGCCACTGGCCGACCTTGAGTCATTCATTGACTCCAGGTCACTGAATATACGATGGTGCACATGAGAGCGCCAAACCGACGACAGATGTACGCGGAGCAGACCCGGGCGGATCTGACAGCGGCAGCGCGCAAACTGTTCGTCGTCAACGGCTACGCCGACACGTCGGTCGAGGCCGTCACCGGGGCGGCGCAGGTGAGCAAGGGGACCTTCTACCACCACTTCCCTGACAAGAAGGCGATGTTCGCCGAGCTCTACACGGAGCTGATTCAGCAGGTCGCAGCCCTGGTCGACACAGCGTCGGAGGCGATTCGCGCCACACCGGACGAGCCCGCCATGCCCGCGGTGTCCCACCTCACGCACGCCTTCCTACGGCGAACCATCGACGATCCGCTGCACCGTGAGCTGATGGCCCAGGCGCCCTCCGTCCTGGGCGAGCAGTACCGGCAGATCAACGACACCATCGCGCAGCCGCCGATCGAACGGCTGCTGACCGTCCTGGCCGAACGCGGCGACCTGAAGCCGGACGTTCCCGTCACCACTGTCGCTCGTCTGCTGCTGTCCGGCCTGTGCGAGGGCAACCAGATCATCGCCGCCGTGGAGGACCGGGAAGAAGCCCTGACCAGGACGTTCCGGGCGCTCGCCCTTCTCATGTCGGGCCTGGCGGCCGACGCCGGCAGCGCCCTCGGTTGACCCGGACGAGGGTCTCGCGGACGGCGCCGCACAGCGACCTGAGGCGGCCGTCGTCCCGCCACCGTGACGCACAGCGACCCGAGGCGGCCGTCGTCCCGCTAGTGCGCCCGACGCACAGGGATTCTCGCGACCGTCGTCCGCTACCGAGTGCCCGCGTCCTGGATGTGACGCACCAGGTCGATGGCCCGGCCCAGGGTGGCGAGTCGGGCGTCGAGGGTCTCGCCGGCGGGGTAGAGGCGGACGGTGTCGACACCGGCGTCGCGCCACACCCGCAGCCGCTCGCGCACCATGCCCTCGGTCCCGATCAGTGTGGTCGCCAGCACCATCTCGTCGGTGACCAGGCCGGCCGCGCCGTCCCGGTCGCCGGCCTGCCAGCGGGTCCGGACCTCGGCCGCGACATCGGCCCAACCCTGGCGGCTGTAGGCGTTGTTGTAGAAGTTGGTGGTCGCGGAGCCCATGCCGCCCAGGCTGAAGGCCAGCTCCTTCTTGCGTCCGGCCACCATCACGCGCAGCGCGTCCTCGTCGTCCGCGAAGGCGACCTCGGCGCCCTGGCAGATGTCCAGGTCCGCGCGCGTACGACCGGCGGAGGCCAGGCCCTGGTCCAGGTGGTCGAAGTACGCCTCCTTGGCGCCCTCGGGTACGAAACTGGTACCGAGCCAGCCGTCGGCGATCTCACCGGTCAGGTGCAGCATCTTCGGCGAGAGGGTCGCCAGGTAGACGGGGATGTCGTACTCGGCGCGCATGGACAGGCGCATGGGCTTGGCGTCCCCGCCCGGCAGCGGAAGCTGGAACTCCCGCCCTTGGTACGAGAGTTTCTCTCCGGCGGCGGCCTGGCGGACGATCTCGACGGTCTCCCGCATCCGTGACAGCGGCCGGGCGAAGGGCACGCCGTGCAGCCCTTCGATCACCTGCGGTCCGGAGGGGCCGAGCCCCAGGAGGAAGCGCCCCTGGGAGATCTGCGACAGCGTGATCGCGGCGCGGGCGATGGCCATCGGCGTGCGGGTGCCGAGCTGGATGATTCCGGAGCCGAGCTGCATGCGCTCGGTCTTCGCGGCGAGATAGCCCAGCGGTGACGGCGCCTCGGAGCCCCATGCCTCCGCGACCCAGCAGATGTCGAGGCCGAGTTTCTCCGCCTCGGTGACGTAGTCGACGATCTCCCGCCAGTCGCCCCCGGAGGCTTCGATCGTGGTGGACGTACGCATCAGCGACTCACCTCCCCCTAGGCCTGGGCACTCTCGGCCAGCTTTTTGATCGCTTCGAGGGTGGCGGTCATGTTGGCCTCGAACTCCCGCATGCGTACGAAGACAATCTTCTGCTCCTTCTCCGGCATGCGATCGATCGCGAAGGAGAGACCCGAGCGGGCCGGCCCCATCTGCATCCACTGCCGCAGCAGGGTGCCTCCGCCCTGCGGCTCCAGGGTGAACCGCCAGAGTGCCGTGGGGAGTTGTGGGTCCTCGACCGCCCAGGCAAGCACGCTCGACGGCTCGTACTCGACGATGTGGGACGTGGTGGCCCACTCCCCCAGCGCCTCGTGCTTGCTCCGGCCGATGAATCGGGCCCCCTGGGCAGGGCCGCTCCTGCCGTCCAGCCATTCCACCGACTGCAGCTCGGGGCTCATGCGCGGCATCAGCTCGATGTCGGCCACCAGCGCCCACACTTGCGCCGGCGGGGCGGCGATCCAGGTGTGGACCTCGACCGTCGGCTTGTCCGCATACCGTGCACCCGTCCACTCCATGGTCCTGCGACCTCCCTGCCCGATCCGGGGAGACCCCTGAGAAGATCAGGGATCTGACCAGTAAAGTTGCGTAGATAGACTGACTTGTCAAGGGCGGACGCAGCCCCGTGGAGCCTGCTGAGTCAGCCCGCGAACCGCTCGCGCACGTCGGGCCGTTCGGCCAGATGCGGCGGGTAGCCGGGCCCCATCCGGGGACGGGTGTTGTCCACGCTCATGGGCTCGCCGCAGGCGGCGCACACCACCTCGGCGTGGCTCTCCTGCCCGCACGTGTCGTGGTGCATGACCACCGGCGGGCCCGCCTCACCGGCGAGCCAGCGATCTCCCCACCGGCTCATGACCAACAGGACGTCGTAGAAGTCGCGCCCCTTCTCGGTGAGCACGTAGTCGTACCGAACCGGCTCGGTCTGGTACGGCCGCTTCTCCAGCAGCCCTTCGTCCACCAGGCGGCGCAACCGGTCGGTCAGGGTGTTGCGGGCGATCCCCAGCGACTCCTGGAACGCGTCGAACCGCCGGATGCCGTAGAACGCCTCACGCAGCACCAAAGGCGTCCACCAGTCGCCGAGCAGGTCCATGGTCCGCGCGATCGAGCAGGGCCACTGCGCAAAGGATGTCCGTCTCATGACAGCCAGCATAGGTTCGTCCGGTCGTGAGACCCAGCAGGTCAGCGAGAGGAGCCGGTGCGCGCGATGTTCCGACAGGTGCTCGTCGCCGTCGGGCAGCCGACGCGCGCAGTCGCCTCAGATCCCGCGTGTCGCGGTCAGGACGTCAGGACTTTCTGCTTGGCGTGCTGGAACTCCGCCTCGGTGAGCTCACCTCTGCTCTTGAGCTCGGAGAGCTTGGTCAGCTCGTCCGCGTGGCCGCCCGTACCCGAGCTTCCGACGGTCCCCCGGATGTACGCGTCGAGTGACTCCTGCCGCGCCCTGGCGGCCCGCTGTTCACGCTTGCCCATGTCACGGCCCCGGGCGACCAAGTACACGAAGATTCCGAGGAACGGCAGGACGATCACGAAGAAGGTCCACCCCGTTTTCCCCCAGCCACTCAGCGAGTCGTCGAGGAAGATGTCGCCGATGACGCGGAACAGCAGAATGATCCACAGGATCCACAGAAAAACCCACATCATCGTCCAGAACGCACCCAGGAGCGGATAGTCGTATGCCAGATACAGGTTGTCGCTCATAGTCGTCCTCCTGCCCTTGCCGTGCCTCCCGGCGCGGCAGTGTTGTCTCCCGCCCCCGATGTCACTCCCCTTCGGCCGCGACGCGGCCGGTGTGCAGGGCGTCGGTGAATGCCTGGTGGGTGGGTACGTTCGTCCTTTCGGCGTAGCGTTCGGCGAAGACGGTGAGTGCGCGTCGAAGGCCTCGCCAACGCCGAAGTAGGCGGCGATGGCGAGGCGGGCTCCGGTGCGGGCGCGCGCGGGTGGCGCCACACCGTTCACCGGAGGTGAGCATGTATCGGGGGACCATGAGCTGGGCTCTCGCTGACCTGGCCGGCCATGACGCCACCTCCTGGGCGGAGCGGGGAGCACCTGCCCGGTTCCCGACCCTCTCCCACCGTTCCACACCTTGTACCGGCCGGCATCTCGGCCTCTGCGCCGAGGCAACGGGACCGCCCGAGCCGTGCCACTGAACCTGAATGCCTGGTGCGTCAGGGCCCCAGCAGCCAGGAACCACGTGTGCCGGCGCGGCGCGAGCGACGCCGTGGCCCCCTGGTCGGAGCGGCAGGATCACCTGCTGCCCGCAGGGCTGTCGCGCCCGCTCCCCCTGCCGCGACCAACGCGATTCAGCCTCTGGGTGCTCCTTCGGTAGCGAGCCACACGCTGGAAGAGATGCCAGCCGCCCCGACCGCGTCAAGAACACCCTGGCCTGCGCGGATGACCCGCGAACAACTCATCGAGAGCTGCCGGTCAGGCCTCCCAGGTGCGCGGGGCGGCCCACAGGACGAGATTGGAAGTGCGGAGTTCAGCAAGGACGGGTACCGGCAGCGGCAGGGTGGTCTTCGCGAGAGTTCTGAGGGCTGGATCCACCTGAACACGGGCGTAGTCATCACTCTCACTCTTCGTGATCTGGGCACTGTGCACCGCTCCCGGTCCGTCGGAGCGATCTGTCCGTCGGACCGATGCAGCTTTCCGGATCGGAGACACCCATGAAGGACCTCAAGTTCGAGCAGAAGCGCTCGCTGTCACGCCTTGAGGCGGCTGAGCAGCTCACGGCACTCGCAGCCGCGCTGAGAGAAGGCGAGGAGGCCGAACTGGAACTCGACCCGGGAACGCTGAGCTTCCGGATCCCCGACGACCTTCGTAGCGAGATGGAGGTCGAGATCGGTAATGGAGAGATCCAACTGGAGATCGAGTTCAAGTGGAGGACCGCACCGACCCGGACAGCGCCATCGCGGACGGGCACGGACACAAAGGAAGCCACAGCGAGGAAGAGCGCGCCCGCCAAGCCGGGGCGCAGCAGTTCAGGCAGCAACAGGAGCAAAAGCACGAAGCGGTCCGGTACGAAAACACCCTGAGGCGGGCGCCGCGCCAGCTCCGCGGCGCGGCCTGTCTCCTGTTCATGCCTCCTGTCTCCTGTTCTCCTGCCCCAGCTGGCGCGCCCGGAGGCGCGCTTCAGCTGCAAGTCCGCGGCTCCCGCTCAGCCCTTGACGGCGGAGCTGGCGACACCTTGGACGAACCAGCGTTGGAAGAAGGCGAAGATCACCAGCACGGGCAGGACCAGGAGGACGCCGAAGGCGAGGATCTGGCCCCAGTCCGGGGGCTGCTGGCCCTGGAAGACGCTCATCTCCAGCGGCAACGGACGTACCGCCGGGTCGGAGACCATCAGCACCGGCCACAGGAACGAGCCCCACTGGATGAGGAAGGTCAGGATCGCCACGGAGGCGAAGGCCGGCTTCGACATGGGGACGACGATCGCGAAGAAGGTGCGCCAGGGTCCGGCGCCGTCGATGCGGGCTGCTTCTTCGATGCTCGGCGGGATGGAGCGGAAGAACGTGTGGAACTGGTAGACCGAGAAGGCGTTGGCGATGAACGGGAGCGCCAGGATGGGGAGGGTGTTGCGCTGGTCGTTGAACATGTAGAAGAGCGGCACGGCCACCGACTCGAACGGGACCAGCATCAGCAGCAGGATGAGCGTGAAGACGGCCTCCCGCCCGCGCCACTTCAGCCGGGACAGCCCGTAGGCGGCCATCGAGTTGACGAACAGACCGCCTGTGACGACGACGAATGCCAGCAGCAGTGAGAGGCCCATGAAGCGCCAGAAGTAGCCGGTGCTGTCGGAGTTGAGACTGTCGAGGACGGCGGAGTAGTTGTCGAAGGACAGGTGGGTGGGGAGGAAGCCGGACAGGCCGTTCAGGACCTCGCCGGACGGCTTGAGGCTGCCCAGGAACAGGTAGATCACGGGCAGCACGAAGATGAGGGCCAGCACACTGAGTACGGCGTAGTCCATGAAGCGGCGCAGGGGCGTAGGGGTCGTGCCCATGGGTCAGTCCTCGTTTCCGGGCCGGACGACGCGGCGCTGGATGAGCGTCAGGACGACGACGATCAGGAAGAAGACGACGGTGATCGCGGACGCCTGGCCGATGTTGTTCTGGTCGAAGGCGGTGGTGACGGCCTGGTACATCACGGTGCGGGTGGCGTCCTCATCCAGGCCGCCGCCGCGCACGAGGACGTAGACCTGGTCGAAGACGCGGAAGGAGAGCACCGAGGTGAGCATCGCGACGAAGACGAGGGTGCCGCGGATACCGGGCAGGGTGACGTGGCGGAACTGCTGCCAGCGGGAGGCGCGGTCGAGCTCGGCGGCCTCGTAGAGCTCGCCCGGGATCTGCTGGAGGCCGGCGAGCAGGATGACCATCTGGAAGCCGACGCCCTGCCAGATGGACAGGACGATGATCGAGGCCATGGCGGTGGCGCCGTCTCCGAGCCAGTCGAAGGCGCCCCAGTTGCCGAAACTCACCGCGTCCAGCGCGGAGTTGAGCATGCCCTGGTCACTGCGCGCCAGGATGAGGCGCCAGATCACGGCGACCAGCGCCATGGGGAAGACCACCGGCATGAAGAACAGGGACCGGAACAATCCGATCGCCTTGAGCTTTCGGTTCAGCAGGATCGCCAGGGCCAGCGCCAGGCCCGTCTGCACCGGTACGACGACCACGGCGAAGGTCAGGTTGTTCAGCAGGGCCCGCAGGAACGGACCCGACAGGTCCGGGTCGGTGAACAGCCGTCGGTACTGCTCCAGGCCGAAGAAGGACGGTGCCAGTGGGGAGCCCAGGCGGACGTTGTAGAAGGAGAGCACCACGGCGTAGCCGAACGGCACTCCGACGAAGACGATGAGTCCTACGACGGCCGGGGCGGACATGAGCAGTCCGTGCAGCCAGTCGCGGTTCTTGCGGCCCGGCCGCGCCGACGGCGCGGGCTTCATGGATGTCACGGACGGGGCCTGCTCTGGGCCGGGCGGCGCGGCGTGCGCGGGTTCCACGGGTGTCACGGGAGGTCCTGTTCCCGGCGGGGCGGGCGCGCCTTGCGCGGGCCCGCCCCGGCCGATGGGTCCTACGGGATCTGGTAGCCGGCGTTGTCGGAGAAGTCCTGGTCTATGGCGCGGGCGGCCTTTTCCAGGGCGCTCTTCGGGTCGGCGCCGCCGTAGATGGAGTTCAGGGCCTCGCTGAACTTCGAGGTGATCACGGGGTATCCGGCTGTCACCGGCCGGGTGACGGCGACGCAGGACTTGGTGATGTCGGTGTCGCCGCACGGCTTGGCGAGCTGGTCGGCGAAGAGCTGGAGCGGGCCGCCCTGCTTGTAGAGGCTGCTCTTGGCGAGGGCCGTCCTGGTGGCGGGCACCGCTCCGTTGGCCGTCGTCATCGCGGTGATGTTGGCGTCGTCGAGGAGGGTGTCCAGGAAGGTGCCGGCGGCCTTGGCGTTCTTGCTGTTGGCGCCGATGCCCCAGGCCCAGGAGCCCTGGCCGGTCTTGGGGCCGTTGCCGAAGTCGGGCAGCGGCAGGACGACGAGGTCGTCGCCGAGGGCCTGGCTGTAGGCGGGGTACATCCAGTGGCCGACCCAGCTCAGGGCGACGCGGCCCTTGGCGAAGGCGTTGCCGTCGGTGTTGGGGTCGACGTAGGTCTTCCAGGACTGGAACGTCTTCAGGGCCGAGACCACGGCCGGGGTGTCGAGGGCGCCTTCCGCCTTGCCGTCCTTGAGAAGGGAGCCTCCCGCGGACCAGACGACGGGGGCGAAGCCGTAGGTGCCCCACTCGTTGGCGTAGCCGGCGGTCTCCTGGAGGTCGAGGGGCTTGCCGTCGGAGTCCTTGGACTTCAGCGTCTTGAGCGCGGCGGTGAACTGAGCTGCCGTCCAGTCGTCGGACAGGCCCTTGGGGTACTTCACCCCGGCGGCGTCGAGCAGCTTCTTGTTGCCGTAGATCCCGAGCCCGGAGTCGTACATGCCGAGGCCGTAGTGCTTGCCGTCGATCTCGCCCTGCGCCTTGCTGGCCGGCGTGGCGTTCTCCATGGTCTTGGCGGAGACGTAGGTGTCTATCGGCGCGAGCTTCTTGTTGTAGACGAAGTTCGCCATCGTCGGGCCGTCGAACTCCATCACGTCCGGCAGCTCGGAAGCGTCGGTGGCCGTGATGACCTTGGTGTAGTCGACATCGGGGATCAGCTTCAGGTCGACCTTGACCTTGTCCTGCGAGGAGTTGAAGGACTTCACCGCGGTCTGCAGCGCGCTGGTCTCGTTCTTCTGGCCCTGGTGGGCCCAGACACTGATGGTGCCCTTGCCGCTCCCGGCTTCGGCGGAGGCATCGGTACCGCCGCCCGAGCCGCAGGCGGCCAGCGCCAGAAGGGGGGCCAGAGCCAGGCCCGTACAGGCGGTGCGGCGGTACTTTCTACTGGTTGAGCTCATGGCTGTGCCTCCGTGCTGTGGCGAGGGTTCGAGGTGCTGACGTGATTTCCGGGCGTGGGGCTCAGAGGGTTACTGCGGTCCGCGGGGGCGCGGCGGGGCGGTGGTCTCGCGCAGGACGAGGCGGATGGGCATCTGCACGTGCTCGGCGGGTGGTTCGCCGTCGGGCTCGTCCAGCTGTCGCAGCAGCAGCCGGGCGGCCTCGGCGCCCTGGTCGGCGACCGGCTGGGCGACGGTGGTCAGGCCGACCACGTCGGCGAGTTCGTGGTCGTCAAAACCGACGACGGACACGTCGTCCGGCACCTTGAGCCGGTGCCGGCGCAGGGCGCGCAGGGCGCCCATCGCCATCTCGTCGGACTGCGCGAACACTGCGGTCGGCGGGCGGGCGGCGGCCAGCAGTTCGGTCATGGCCCGTTCGCCGCCCTCGACGGTGTAGTCACCGTCCGCCTCCAGAGCCGGGTCGGGTTCTATCCCGGCGTCGGCGAGGACGTCGAGGTATGCCTGGCGGCGCTCGATGGGGGTGGTCCAGTGCAGCGGACCACTGGTCCCGCTGATCATGCCGATCCGGCGGTGGCCGAGGTTGACCAGATGCCGTACGGCGTTCTCGGTGCCGGCTCGGTCGTCGATACCGACCACGGTGAAGCCGGGCCGGGTGCCGCCGACCGTGGTGGCCAGCGGCACCCCCAGTGAGCGCAGGGCGGCCGACTCCTCCTCGTCAGGGATGAGCAGCGACAGCACCGCGTCCACCCGCTTGCGGACCGGCAGCCTGGTGAAGAAACGCTTGCGTGTCTCCGGCGAGCCCAGGTTGTACAGCAGCACGTCGTACCCGGCGGTGCTGAACACCTTCTCGGCGGCGTCCAGCACGGTGCCGAAGAACCAGCGGCCCACGTACGGGACCAGCACGCCGATGGTGAAGGTGCGGCCGCTGGCCAGGCTGGAGGCGGAGCGGGAGGCTGTGTAGCCGAGCTGTGCGGCGATGGCCGTGATCTGGGCGCGCACCTCGTCGGAGACGCCCGGCCGGCCGCGCAGGGCGCGGGACACGGTGGACGGCGAGACTCCGGCGGCGCGGGCGACATCGGTGATGCTGGCCGTCACGGCGTATTCCTCCCGTTGATTTCACGTCGGTGTGATCTGTGGGTGACGTGACCGTAAACCCGCCCACCTTGTTGCGCAAGCGTTTGCGTTCATATTTACTTGGGCCGATCCTCAGGAGACCTTTTCGTTATCAAGCGTCAGCGCACACGTTTGGGCGCTGCGGAGCCGACAGGAACTGTGCATGCGATACGCCCCGCCCGGCCTCTGCGTGAACGACTTCGCCCTCCTGCGCGACGAGGACGGCACCTACACGGTGCTGCACCTTCAGGGCCCCTGGACACCGGAGTTCGACCACCTGCGGATGGAGACCTCCTACGGCCGGGCCACCTCCCCCGACCTGGTCCAGTGGCAGCCGCAGGGCACCGCCTTCGGCAACGGTCTGCCCGGCCGGTTCGACCAGCAGGCGGTGTGGACGATGCACCCGTTCCGGCACGGCGGCGGCATGGCGATGTTCTACACGGGCGTCTCCGGTCTCACGCCCGGCGGCTGGCCGCTCCAGTCGGTCGGGCTGGCGTACTCCGACGGCACCGACGGCACGGGCTGGCGGCGCCACGGGGCAGGACCGGTCGTCGAGGCGGACGCACGCTGGTATCGCACCGGTGAGCACATGGGCTGGCGCGACCCGTTCGTCGTCCGCGACGACGAGTCGGACGGCTGGGTCATGGCCGTATGCGCCAGCGACGCCTCCCTGCCGGTGGAAGTCGGCGGCTGCGTCGCCTGGGCCACCTCCGACGACCTGGAGCACTGGACCGTCCACCCACCGCTCATCTCACCCGGCGACGTCGACGAGTTGGAGTGCCCGGTCCTGGAACGCCTCGACGACGGAACCTGGCTGCTGATCGGCTCCATCGGCGCCACACGCGGCTTCGAGGCATGGACCGCACCCCGCCTGCGCGGGCCCTGGACCCGCCGGGGGCCCCTCGGGCCGACCGGCTCCTACGCTCCGCGCGTCATCGCCGCGCCCGACGGCTCCCGCGTCGTGCTGCACACCACGCCCCGCCGCGTCGGCCTCAGCGACGCCGGTGACCGCTGCCGCGGCATGCTCGCCCAGCCGAAGCTCCTGGTCACGCCCGAGGACTCGGCGCCCCGCCTGGAATGGTGGCCCGGCCTGAACGCCTGGCTCGGCGAGGAGACCGACCGCCCCGTCCTGCACGCGGTCGGCGAGCTCGGCATATCCGGACCCGTCGAGATCACCCTGCGCACCGACACCCCGGACAGCGACGGTCCGGCCCTCGCGGTGGGCTGCGACGGCAAGAACCTCTGGGCCACCGGCCCCGACGGGACCCGGCTCGGCGGGACCGTGCTGACCGAACCGGCCGCCGCCCTGCGCATCCTCACCATCGGCGAGTATGTCGAGGTCTACGCCGACAACGTCTTCGCCCTGACCACCCTGTGCTACTCCGGCCATCCCGCCCGATGGACGGCCGTCGCCGATGGACGCGAACGCGCTGTTCCCGTCCGCCCGATCCGGCTGCCCCATCCCCACCGCGACGACGCCTCGGCCATCTGGCCCGGCCCGTCACCGTGCTGACCCGAACTCTCCTCCGGAAAGGCCCAGTCATGCCCGCCGTGAACGTCACCGCCGACGGTCTCCGCTTCCCCGATGGCTTCCTGTGGGGTGCCTCCACCGCCGCCCACCAGATCGAGGGCAACAACGTCAACAGCGACTGGTGGCAGATGGAGCACAGCGGCGGCTCCATCACCGAGCCCAGCGGCGACGCCGCCGACAGCTACCACCGGTGGCGCGAGGACATGGACCTGCTCGCCCGACTCGGCTTCACCGACTACCGCTTCAGCATCGAATGGGCCCGCATCGAACCCGCACCCGGGCACTTCTCCAAGGCCGAGATCGCCCTCCCCCATAGCCTTAAGGGCATGGGGGTGCCCCCATCCGGCGCATGGTCGACGGCGCCGTCGAACGCGGCCTTCGCCCCATGATCACCCTCCACCACTTCACCGTCCCGCGCTGGTTCGCCGAGCGCGGCGGCTGGACCGCGGACGGCGCCCCCGAGCTGTTCGAGCGGTACGTGCAGGCGACCGCGCCGATCATCGGCACCGGCGTACGGCACGTGTGCACCATCAACGAGCCCAACATGATCGCGGTCGCCGGCGCCATTCGTGAACTGGGCACCGAAGCACCTCCCACGGCGGGACTCGTGCTACCCGACAAGGCCACCACCGACGCCCTGATCCAGGCGCACCATCGCGCGACGGCCGCCGTCAAGGCCGTCTCCGCCGACATCCAAGCCGGCTGGTCCATCGCCAACCAGGTCTACCAGGCCCTGCCGGGCGCCGAAGCCGCCTACAGCCACCCCCGAGAAGACGTCTTCATCGAAGCCGCCCGCGACGACGACTGGATCGGCGTCCAGTCCTACACCGGCACCAGAATCGCCCCCGAGGGCCCCATCCCCGCCCCCGACGACGCCGAACGCACCCTCACCGGCTGGGAGTACTACCCACAAGCCATCGGATACGCCCTGCGCCACACCGCCGAGATCGTCGGCCATGTCCCCCTGATCGTCACCGAGAACGGCATCGCCACCGACAACGACACACGCCGCATCGACTACACCACCGGAGCGCTCCAGGAAGTCTCCGCCGCCTTGGAGGACGGCCTCCACGTACACGGCTACCTGCACTGGAGCGCACTCGACAACTAGGATGGGGCTCCTACCGGCCCACCTTCGGCCTCATCTCCGTCGACCCCGAGACCTTCGAACGTACCCCCAAGCCCTCGGCGGCCTGGCTCGGCGTGCTCGCCCGCACCGGCACACTGCCCCGAGCCACCTCCTGATCGACCCGTGCGGGCCAAGTCCCCGGCTCCACCCCTGTCTTCGCCAAATCACCGACAGCGCGGTGCGGTTCAGAGGTGCTCGCTTCCTGGCCTGACGAAATGCCTCCGCTTTCGCTCGATCACGGGGCGGGTTGCCGGGTCCCGTCAGGTCACCTCCCAGGCCGCGAAGATGTACAGCGCCGCCTCGATCTGTGCCTTTGTACGACTGTCGAGTCCCCCTGCAAACCTGACGAAGACCACAGCAAATCCTGGATCGGCTGCTACGAACAGTGTCAGCGGTACGCGGCCCAACAGCGGGTAGTCGTACCACTCGGACCGTTCGACATCTGTAGTCGGCAGGGCGGTTTCAATGGCCTGCCAGTCCGAGTCGTCGAACTCGTACCCCACGAACCATGCGACCGATTCACACAGCGGCCGCAGGTTGGTCTCGGTGATCCAGCCACCGTCGAGAACGTTTCCAGAATCCAGAGTGGTCATCTTCCACCGTCCGCTCTCGTTCGCCTGGCCCACCGAGGATCGAGCCGCACCTGCAGGGCATCCGTCCCCAGCGGCTATTAGATCAAGGCCAAAGCCCACTTGTACTGCGAGATTTGCCGGACACATGGGGACCGGAGTGCCGTCGCGGGGCTCCGGCTTCGTCCGTGATCCGCCGGATGGGCCCTGGCAGTGTCGCGCTCAAAAACCAGTGGAGCACCGCCGCTGTGCGCCACTACCGTGCTGCCGAACCGAGTCGCCCAGGCAAGGACGTGCCGTTGTACACCCTGTGAGACCTCCCGAGCGCTGATTTGTCGCGCGTCGCACATGTGCGCCGCGCTCCTTTTTGCTGCGGACTTCTCACTGAAACCGGTGTACTTCTGTGCTCAATACCTGGGTGGTCATGCCCACCTGCCTGCCGACCGTGCTCCGCCGTTGCCACACGTGCGCGTCCGGGCGCTTCCGGGCAAACGGTAAGTTTCGCGTCAACGCCAACCACAAGCTCATCGACGCATGGCTCCTCGTGCTGTGTACCGCTTGCGGGGACACGGCAAAGCTCACGGTCCTGGAGCGGATGAACGTGCGCT
Organism: Streptomyces sp. NPDC058678; assembly: GCF_042714835.1. Taxonomy (NCBI): domain Bacteria; kingdom Bacillati; phylum Actinomycetota; class Actinomycetes; order Kitasatosporales; family Streptomycetaceae; genus Streptomyces; species Streptomyces sp. NPDC058678. The sequence continues at coordinate 29,450 of NZ_JBHXSG010000049.1, forward strand.
CCGTACGACCTGAGCTGCTGGACCGGATGCATGACAACGATTCTGGCCTGGCAGCTGAGCTGCTCCGGGATCCGGTCGTGCGGCGCCGTAATCGCATCGCCCTCGACTGGGACAACGCCTGGCGCCTCGACACCGGCGGATCGGATCACCTGGACCGCGAGGTGATCGACGTCTCGGTCCGCTTCGCGGCGCGGATCCCTGTCCGGCCGGTGCGACTGATCGCTGACGGTTGCGGTCTCTCGCGGGCCGAGGCCGGGAGACTGATCATGGAGGGGAAACTCGTCTCGGCAGTCCGGCTGAACGGCAAGCTCTCCGGCGACTTCACCTTCACGCTCAAGCGCTGAGCCTCCTCGGGACCAAGGGCCTGTCCGGCAAGATCGACCGGACAGGCCCTTGGCCAGGGACAGGCTCGTTCATGGAGAGTGGGACAGTTCCTCGCAGATCGCGGGGAAGTCGCGGCGAAGGGTGGTGTTGGCGATCTTCAGGCGGCTGGCGAGTGCGAGGACGCTCGGCGTGTGCCCGGTCTCGGCGGTGATCGCGTCGGCGGCGGCTCGGACGTCCTCGCGACTGGGCAGCGGTCGGCGGGGCGGGCTGTGGAGTGCTCTCGGCGTTGGTGAGAACGGGCCGGAGTTCGTCTCGCGGAGGCGTACGAGGTCGGTCAGGAGGAGCGGCGGGAGGCCGGGGCGGGTGTGGGCTTCGGTGCCGAGGCGGTCGGCCTGGCTGCCGGACGATGCCGACAGGCCATCGGTTCAGTGGCCAGCTCCCCTGTGCTTGACGGCGTGCCGCCGGAATCCCTCACCGGACGTCGGTCGGGGGCGGGGGATTCATGCTCCACCTGATCGCCCTGGTCAGAGCATGGCCGGTGAGCGGTATCGCGACGGCCTCCAGCACGGGGATGCGCGGAAGCCCCAGCAGTCTGCGGGCCCACTCGGGGAGGGACGTCACCGCGTTGGCGGCGAGCAGGGCGTAGGCGGGCCGGGCGGCAAGCGGCAGCGGTGGTTGTACCAGCAGGTAGCGCGCGGTCGCCCTGCTCTCCGGGGTGGCGCGGAGTTCCGGACGGTACGCGGCCAGACGTGCTTCGAGGTCCGCCCGCGTCCGTGGCGGGTCCGGCACCCCGAGGGCCGTGGCCACCTTCGCAGTGTCCGCCACGTAGGCGTCGTAGTCGGTGGAAGCGAAGGGCCGGGCCCCGAAGCGCTCGTGGGCGCGCAGGAAGCTGTCCGTCTCGGTGACGTGCACCCACTCGAGCAGGTGGGGATCGGCGGCGTGGTAGTGCTCGCCCTCCGCTGTCTGGCCGCTCACCCGCTCATGGATCGCACGGACCCGCTCGACGGCGCTGCGGGCGTCTTCGGCGGTTCCGAAGGTTGTCACGGCGAGGAACGTACTGGTGCGCTGCAACCGCCCCCAGGGGTCGCCGCGGTACCCGGAATGAGCGGCCACGGCGGCCATGGCCAGCGGGTGCAGGGACTGCAGCAGCAGGGCGCGCAGTCCGCCGATGAACATGGAGGCATCGCCGTGTACGACGCGGATGGGCCGCTCCGCGCCGAACCATCGCGGCCCCGGGGTGTCGTGGATGCGAGCCCGGTTCGCAGGACCGTCCGGCCCCGCGACGCGGCTGAAGAGCGCCTTGCCGAGCCTGTCCCGCACGCCGGAAACCGTGAGGACGTCCCTGTCCATAGTCCCATTCTGCGACGTCGGCATCCGCGGCGGAACAGATGGCGGCATTGTCGAAGGGCACGACGGGCACGACGCGCAGCGCAGCGAGGGCTTCCGAGGCTGCGGACGTCCGGACGCCCACCAAATGCCGGAGTGCCTCGTGTGAGCGGGCGGGCATCGTGGCAGCGATCCTGTATGCCCCTCATGGTCACACGTGCAACGGCAAGCACCGGCTCCGTTGTTGTACGACGCCCGCATGCCGAGGGCACGCTCGACCTCCTCGACCCGGTCCGGCGGCTTCCCGACGACTCCGGCAGCCGGGGCGTCGACCGGGGCTCGGTCGAGGTGAGCGCCGCGTCCTGCCACGGGACATCGTCGGCAACCGCCGGGTGCGCCGAGCCGTCGCCGGGACCGGCGTCACGCGACTGTTCCACATGGCCTCGCCCAGTGCCTGCTCACCGAAGCAGGACGACCGCCGGCTCGAAGAGTCCTCGCCCACCGAAGGCGCCCGACTCGCGGCACGGCCGACACGAATCGCCGGTCGGGTGCCTCCTCCACCAGCACGACGCCTCCGGCACCGGCTCGCGCTTCACCCGCCTGCAGCCCGTTGTCGTCGGCCCGGGCGCCACCGGCATCCGCCCTCCGACACCGCGCACTGGCGCCCCCGCCATCCGCCCTGTTCCGGTACGGCGAACCGGCGCCACCGGCATCCGCCCTCTTCTGGTACGGCGTACCCGTCAAGATGCTCGGTCTGCTGCCGGTCCCGCCGATGAGCCGAGGGCCGCCCGTCCAGACGGTCCCCACCGCGCTCCGCCGGCGCGCGGGCGGTCCGTTCACATCTGCCGCCGGTACGCCCGTGACCGCGGCGGTATCGCGGACGTGTTCGTCGCCGGGCCGGTGCACGCGCCCAAGGCGGCGGTGGTCCGCGCCGCCCTGTCGGTCGCCTGGCACGTACGCCTTCAGCACGTCGACACCGTGTGGCTCGACATGGACTGCCGACTCCCGATGACTAACCCGAGCAGCGCGCGCACGGAGCCCGGCCGGCCCCCGGCCGAGCACGGCTCGGCCGTGTCCACCGAGGTGGTCGAGAGGATGATGGGCGCCTCGTCCGGCAGAACGCATGTGCCGCGCCCGCGCACGGTGCTCGGCGCCACGATCCGTCCTGGGCCGGTCGGGGTGCGGCGATGCCCGTGACCACCCGCGCGGTCCCGGCGCGCTCCGGACCCTCGCCCGTGCACGCGCTGCTCACCGCCGCCCATGGCGGGCCCGCCCTTGCGGTCACCGCCGTCACGGGCCTGCTCGCACTCCGCGCCGACCTGCACCCGCTCGACGCCGTCGCCGTCACCGCGGCGGTGTTCACCGGCCAGCTCACGATCGGCTGGGGCAACGACCTGCTGGACCTCCGTCGCGACCGCGCCGTCGGTCGCACCGACAAGCCGTTGGCCGTCGGAGCCCTCCCGGTCAGCCGGGTGGTGCCGGCCCTGGTCGTGGCCGCACTCGCCTGCCTCGTGCTGTCCGCGCTGGCCGACTGGCGCAGCGCGCTGGTCAACGCCACCCTTGCCACCGGTGCCGGCCACGCCTACAACCTTGGGCTCAAGGCGACCGCGTGGTCCTGGGCGCCGTACGCCTGCGCCTTCGGGACGCTGCCCTCGGTCGTCACCCTCGCCGACCCCGCCCAGGGCTGGGCGCCGCTGTGGATAACGGGCGCCGGCGCCACGCTCGGTGTCGGGGCTCACCTGCTCAACACGCTGCCCGACCTCGCCGACGACGAACGGACCGGCGTCCGCGGCTTCCCGCACCGGATCGGCGAACGCCGCTCGCGCGTCCTTGCCGCCGTGCTGCTGTCCGCCGCCTCGCTGATCGCCGTGCTCGGCCCCGCAGGACCACCCCCGGCGTGGGCGTGGGCGGTCCTCGCGCTGGTGACCGTCCTGGCACTGCTCACGCTGGTCACCCGCGGTCGTGCACCCTTCCGGGCCGCGGTGGCCATCGCCCTGCTCGACGTCGTCCTGCTCGTGGCGGCCGACTGATGGCGCCCCACCCCGGCAATTCGACCTCCCGGTGGCCGGCGCCGCCACCCCGGGGCTGGTCGCACGCCGGTCCGGGCCTTCGCGTCGCCCTCCTGGACCGTCGGGACCTAGTGCGCCAGCCGTGCCGCACCGCCACGCTCGCAACACGCGGGGCCTCGGAGCGGGCTGCGCGAGCCGGCCGCCGAGCAGCATGTCCTCGACGGCTTCGTCGAACTCGACGGTGCCCGGGGCCGAGTCATCCCGACCGTCGCGCTCGGCCTCGGTCGTGCGATCGTCGCGCCCACCCGCTCGACCAGCCGACCACAGGAGCCAGCATGACCATGCGCGTCCTCAGCGTTCGCGGCGCCCTGCCCGAACACCGCCACCGACAGGAGGACATCACCGAGTCCTTCACCTCCATGCTGGTCGGGGGCACTGCCAAACACGGCATCGTGGAACGGTTCCACCGCAACGTGTGCGTCGAGACCCGGCACACCGTGCTCCCCCTGGAGGAGTACGCCCGGCTCGAGAGCTTCGGCCAGTCGAACGACGTCTTCATCCGGGCCGGCGTCGAGCTCGGCGCTCGCGCGGTCGTCGACGCGCTCAAGAGCGTCGGCCTCACACCGGCCGACGTCGACTACATCGTGTCCTGCACGGTCACCGGCCTGGCCGTCCCCTCGCTCGAGGCCCGCGTCGCAGCGGAGATCGGGCTGCGGCCCGACGTCGTGCGTCTGCCCCTCGTCGGCCTCGGCTGCGTGGCGGGCGTGGCCGGTATCGCCCGCCTGCACGACCTGCTGCGCGGCCGCCCGGACGGGGTCGCGGTGCTGATGTCGGTCGAGCTGTGCTCGCTCACGCTTCAGCGCGACGACGCCTCGGCCGCCAATCTCGTGGCCAGCGGCCTGTTCGGGGACGGCGCCGCGGCCGTGGTCGCCGTCGGGGCCGAGCACCCACTGGCGCAGTCCGACGACCCGGCTCGTCCCGAGGTCCTCGCGTCGCGCAGCCGTCTCTACCCCGACTCGGAGCGCATGATGGGCTGGGACGTGGGCTCCGGCGGGCTGAAGATCGTGCTCGACCCCTCGGTCCCCGACCTGGTACGCCGTCATGTCGGCGACGATGTCCGCGGCTTCCTCGCCGACCACCACCTGGCCGGCGACGACCTCGGCTGGTACGTGGCGCACCCCGGCGGCCCCAAGGTCCTCGAAGCGCTGCAGGACGCCCTCGGGGTCGAGCGGGACGCCCTGGGCGTGACCTGGGACTCGCTTCGCCGGATCGGCAATCTGTCCTCCTCCTCGGTGCTGCACGTCCTGGCGGACACACTCGCCGACCGTCCGCCCCCGCCCGGCTCCTACGGCCTCATGCTCGCCATGGGCCCGGGCTTCTGTTCCGAGTTCGTGCTCCTGCGCGCTCCGGGTGGTGAACAGTGAGCAGCGAGGTCCTCTTCACCGTCCTGGTCCTGGCCGTCGGCCTGGAGCGGGTCGCCGAGCTGGTCGTGTCCCAGCGCAACGCCGCCCTCAGCCTCGCGCGGGGCGGCGTGGAGTCCGGGCGGGGGCACTACCCGTTCATGGTGGTGCTGCACACGGGCCTGCTCGTCGGCGCACTCGTGGAGGTGTGGACGCGCCGACCGGACACGCCACCGGCCCTCGCCTGGTCCATGCTCGCCCTCGTCGTGGCCTCGCAGGCCTTGCGCTGGTGGTGCATCGCCACCTTGGGACGGCAGTGGAACACCCGGGTGATCGTCGTGCCGGGTGCCGCGCGCGTGACGGGCGGCCCCTACCGTTGGATCCCGCACCCCAACTACGTCGCCGTCGTCGTGGAGGGACTCGCCCTGCCCCTGGTGCAATCGGCCTGGGTCACGGCGGTCGTCTTCACCGCGCTGAACGGGTTCCTGCTGGCCACCCGCGTCCGCACCGAGGACGCCGCCCTGGCACAACTGGCCTGAGGGAGACGCACATGGACCTGCTCGTCGTCGGCGGCGGGCCCGCGGGCCTGGCCACGGCCCTGCACGCGGCCCGGGCGGGGCTCGACGTCGCCGTGTGGGAGCAACGCGCCGGCACCGTCGACAAGGCGTGCGGCGAGGGACTGATGCCGGGTGCCGTCACCGCCTTGGCCGCGCTCGGCGTGCACCCGCCGGGGCACGACCTGCGCGGCATCCGCTACGTCGCAGGGCCACGCCGGGTCGATGCCGATTTCGGAGCGGGCCCGGGCCGGGGGGTACGTCGCACGACGCTTCACGCGGCGCTGCGTGAGACGGTGCTCGCCGCGGGCGTACGAGTTGAGCAGCGCACCGCGCACCGTGTCGAGCAGCACGAGGACGGGGTGGTGGTCGACGGCACCCGTGCCGGCCATCTCGTCGCGGCCGACGGCCTGCACTCCCCGATCCGCCGGGCCCTGGGGCTCGACCGGCCACGCCGGGCCCGCACGCGACACGGGCTGCGGCGCCACTACGAACTCGCCCCCTGGAGCGATCACGTCGAGGTGCACTGGGCCCGAGACGCGGAGGCCTACGTGACCCCGGTGGCCGGCGACCTCGTGGGCGTCGCGGTGCTCACCACCGCCCGCGGACCGTACGACGACCACCTCGCAGCCTTCCCCGAACTGCGGGAGCGGCTGGCCGGGGCCGGGCACGCCGGACCGGTGCGCGGGGCGGGCCCGCTCCGCCAGGACACGAGCGCACGCACCGCCGGGCGCGTGCTGCTCGTCGGCGATGCCGCCGGCTACGTCGACGCGCTGACCGGTGAGGGCATCGCGCTGGCGCTCGCGCAGGCACCGGCGGCCGTCCGAGCGGTCACCAGCGGTGACTTGGCGGGCTACGAGCGGGAGTGGCGGCAGCTCACACGGCGATACCGCTGGCTGACCCACGCGCTGCTCGGCGCGACGCGGGTGCCCCCGGCTCGAGCGGCGCTGGTGCCTGTGGCACAGCGGCTGCCGTGGCTGTTCTCCGCGACCGTCGACGCGCTGGCCCGCCCGTCCGGGCAGTATCGGGCGAGCCGGCCGACTGGATAGAGATCGGCGCGGTCACCGGCTCGATCGTTCCCTCACGTGCCTGTTCGTCGACGAGCAGGCACGGTTCGGTCCGGACGGGAGTGCCGTCGCGGCCGGCCTGAACCGACCGTCCTGTCGGCGGCCTACTTGAGCCTCTGGCGGCAACACCATCGCCTCAGGTTCGCCCGGGATCTGGCGCTCGGTCAGCAGCCCGTGGCCCAGGCATGGGCGCTGCCACCAGTCGTTGGCGGTGGCGTTGGAGTGGGCCTTGCCCCCAGGGCGCCGACAGCTCGTCACCGCGCCACCGGTGGACGGCCACTGGATGGCGCGCTGGTGCACCTTGACGAGGGTGCGTGCTCAGGGCTCGCAACACGTGTGGGGGCTGGGCGGGCGCGGCCCGCGTGATGATCCGGCCGTTCGTGGTGCGTGAGCAGTCAGCGGTGGATCGTGGACGACGGACTTCAGATGCGGTCAAGCCGCTACTACCGCCGAGTTCCGCGTGGCCTGCGCCGGGCAGGACGCCCTGGGTAACGAGAGCCGGGCGGCGGCGAGATCAGGAAGGAGCTGATCTGGCGTCATCTGCGGTGGTGGCCGGGGCCGGGCTCTTGTCCCCCCGTGCGGCGATCAGCGGTCCCAACAGCCGCGTGCCCGGCCCTACCTGCCCGCCGGGGCCGGGCAGTTGTGTCGTGTCGGCCACCGTGAGCGGCTTCCGGCAGGCGTCGCAGGCCACGACCGGCACAGTGACGTGGCCGCAGGCGTCGTGGCGGATCCGGGCGGGCGGCCCCGCGGGCCCCGCGTACCACTTGTCGCCCCAGGTCATCAGCGCCAGCAGGACAGGGTAGAGCTCCTGGCCCTTCTCCGTGGCCACGTACTCCTCGCGCGGCGGACCGACCTGGTACCGCTCGCGCGTCAGCACGCCCTCCTCGACCAGCCGGGCCAGCCGCGCGGCGAGGACCTTGCGGGACAGGCCGAGGTCCTCCGCCAACTCGTCGAAGCGGCGGATGCCGACGAGGACGTCGCGCATGATCAGGGCCGTCCAGGCGTCGCCGAACAGGTCAGTCGCGCGGGCGATCGAGCACGCGACGCCGGAGAGGGGAGTACGGGTCACGCTCCCAGCGTATCGTCGCCGGGTTCCCTCAGGGAACCTGGGAATTGGTAGGTTCACTCAGGGAACCTGACCCCGAACGTCGAGGGATCCTGCCATGGTCACCGCCCCACACATCGCACTCGACTCGGCCGGGCCCGCGGCCGTCGACGGCCGCCACATCCGGGCCCTGACCTTCCAGTCCGTACGGCTGGAGTACCTGCGGCACGTGCTGGCGGAGCTGAGCCTCGGGCCGGCCGGCAGTCGGGCGCTCGTCGTCGGCAGCGGGCGCGGCCTTCTGGCCCGCGGCCTCGCCCAGCTCGGTTTCGAGGTCGTCGCCGCCGATCCGTCCCCCGCTGCGACGGCCCTCGCATGGGACGCGGACGACGGGCTGGGCGTCACCTACCTGACGACACCCGCGGAGGAACTGCACCTGCCGGACAATTCCTTCGACCTCGTGTACTGCGCCGACACCCTCGAGATCACCGAACGGCCGGACTCGGTCCTCGAGGAGGCGGCGCGCGTTCTGCGTACCGGCGGAGCCTTCGTCTACGACACGGTGAACCGCACCCCCGTGTCCCGCCTCATCTACCTCGGTGCCTTCCAAGCCTTCCCGGGTACCCGGATCATGCCCCGCGGTCGCTACGCCGCACACCGGCTGCGCCGCCCCGTGGAGCTCGCCGAGTCCCTCGACCGGGCGGGGCTGTCCGCGAAGGACGTCTCGGCGTTCAAGCCGCGAGACGTACGCAGCCTGGTGCGCGCGACGCGCGGGCGCAGGCGTGGCACGCTGACCGACGATCAGCTGCCGGAGCTGGTCGACATGGTGCTCGAGCCGGAGGGCAGCCCGGTGGTGACGTATCTGGGATACGCGGTCTGCCGGGCGTGAGTGACGCCTCCCGACCCCGGCCCGGCCCTCCCGGGCGCACCAACGAGAAGACCGTGTTTCGCTCGCCGTTCGCGACACCGCACGAGAAGTCGTCACGAGCAGGTGCCGCACGCATCGCGCTCCATGGTTCCTCTTCAGACGCCGAGATCAAAAACTGGCGCCCAGCCATCGACGTGCGCTCGGTCACGCAGGTCTGTCCGCCGCCGTGCTTCCCGCGGGGCAGTGAGCTCCCGGATACGGATCTGGTGATCACGGCCGAGCTCCCCTTTCGTGCGGGCGCCTCGCCCCACGCCAGGTCAGGCCTCCATGGCGTGAAGATCTGCGGGCCCCACATCCACATCGGCGAGCACACGCACTCCGGGGACGGTCCTTCGGGCCGACCGCGCCGTGAGCAGCATCGTCAGCGCCCCCCGCAGGCCCCGCTCGTCGCCCGGCGCAAAGGCACCGTCGAGCTCGAACGGCGTGCGGTCCTGGGCGAGGAAGCGGCGGGTGTTCCGGACGGCGTCCGTGTTGCGGGCCCGGACGACCGCGACCGGGTCGAGGACCGTGCAGCGGTAGGTCACCGTGACGGGGAAGTCCAACGCCGAGTCGCGCGCCGCCAGCGTCCACCCGACGACCAGCCCCACGTCGCGGCTCAGATCGACGACGCTCACGGCGGTGGCCCGCGCCGCGAGAGAGGTGTCGGCCGTGCCGGCCGTGTACGTGTCCCGTCCGGTCCGGTACACGAGGATCTCGTCCGCCTCGGCGGCCAGGGGCCGCCGGCGCAGCGCGCTCCACGGAAGGGACGGCCAGAGATCGCGATGCCTGACGATCGGGTAGCGGCGTGTCATATAGCTGGTCACGGCTGGACTCCAAGGTCCGGGAAGGCACTTCCAAGTGGCGTCGGAGCGGTCAGTACTGCAGCGCCGTCGCCACGTCCCGGCCGATGCGCTCGACAGCGGTGAGATCGAGGCCGTAGTGGACGTAGCGGCCGTTGCGCTGCACGCGTACGAGCCCCAGGTCGCGGAGGGTGCGCAGATGACGGGAGACCTGAGGGCGGGTCATCTGCAGCCGGTCCGCGAGGTCGGCGGTGGTCATGGCCTGACGGGCGATCAGCCGGCACAGCCGTACCCGGCGCGGATCGGTGAGCGCGAGCATGCGGCTGCGGGCCAGGGTGACGCCCACCTCCGGGGTGTCGACCGGGAAGTGCACGACCGGCGGCAGGCCCGGCTCGTCCTTCACGAGCAGGTGCGGCGCTCCGTACCTGGTGGGGATCAGCAGTACGGGCGTACGGGCCGGGGTGATCACCGCGTGGTGGACCTTGTCGAGGACGACGCGTGCGGGTCCGGACAGCCGGGTGCTGGACGTGCTGAGTGAGAGCAGGGCCGCGGCGGGCCCCTCGTCCGCGAGCCGTTGCCGTAGGCGGTGTGCGGCGCGGGTGAGGGTGGGCTCGGTCTTCTGCCACAAGGAATCGAAGAAGACACCACGGCACAGTTCGAGGAAGCCGAGGACGTCCGCGCGCAGTGCCTCGGCGTCGCGCAACAGGTCCTCGGCGAGGGCGAGATGCGGCTCCGGCAGCCCGGAGGCCGCCTGGCGCAGTGCGGCGGCCTGCGCCGGGTCGTGGCGGACACGGCCGAAGCCGAAGCCGCGGTAGCCGCTGGCGCAGGTGTAGGCGGTGAGCTCGGCGAAGCGGTCGAGCGGAAGCCGGCCCAGGGAGACGTCGAGCCCCGGATAGAAGCCCCGCCACCGCAGCGCCGTCCACAGCGGTGCGAACCGTCGCAGGCCGGCCCGGAAGGCGGGCGGGGCGGAACCGGTGACCTCTTCGGCCCACGGCGCGTGTTCGGTGTGGTGCGCGTGCCCCGTCAGCACGTGCAGGCTCGCCGCGAGCTCCGCGAGCGGCGACACGGTGACGGCGAAGCGGTCGGGGGCGGCCCCTTCCAGGACGATCACGACCGACATGAGCTGGAGTGTAGGTCCGCGGCCCGCTCACGTCAGCACCTCGGCTTCCGCCGCGAACTCGGCCCGCGCCGCCGCCAACAGTCCCGGCTGCGTGAGCAGTTCGGCGACGACCGTACCCAGACCCGCCGCCGCGACCTGCGTACGGTCATGGGCGAAGGGCGTCGCGGCCGCCGCACACATCGCCTCCGAGTGACTCGGTGTCCCGGCCGGGGCGACCTGGATGTACGGGTGGATGACCGGCAGCAGCTTCGAGAGGTTGCCGATGTCGGAGGAGCCGGCCGGGCCGTCCTGGTCGCCGGGCGCGATGTCCAGGCCGAGCGCTCGTACCGCCTCCCCGAACCGCTCCGCGAGCACGGTGTTGTTGCGGCGCTCGGCGTACAGCGGACCGGTCTCGGTCAGTTCCGCCTGCGTCTCGGTGGCGAGCGCCGCGCCCACCGCGGCCGCGCGCACCCGCTCCACCAGGGCCCGGGCCGAGGCCGCCGTACGGTCCCGTACGTACAGATCCACGGCGGCGCGGGCCGGGACGACGTTCGGGGCCTGCCCGCCGTCCGAGACGATCCCGTGGATCCGGGCGCTCGGCGGCACGAACTGCCGCATCGTGTCGAGCGCGTTGAGGAACAGCTGGGCGGCGGCCAGTGCACTGCGCCCCTCCCAGGGGGACTTCGCGGCGTGCGCGCTCACACCGGTGAAGGCGACCCGCAGATGCGCCGCCGCGAGCGCGTGCGCCGCGGTCAGCGAACGGTCACCCGGGTGGAACATCACCGCCGCGTCGACGCCGTCGAACACCCCGGCCTCGGCCAGCCGCACCTTGCCCGCGCCGCCCATCTCCTCTCCGGGCGTGCCGATCACGGCGACCGTGCCAGGGTGCCGGGGCAGGGCGCGTACGACACCGATCGCGGCCGCCGCCCCGCCGGCCGCGATGAGATTGTGCCCGCAGCCGTGCCCGACCCCGGGCAGCGCGTCGTACTCCGCGAGGACGGCGACGTACGGCCCGGGCCGCCCACTCCCGTGCACGGCCACGAAGGCGGTGTCGAGCCCGCCCACCGGGGCCGTCACCGAGAATCCCGACTCCGCGAGCCAGCCGGTCAGGACGTCGCGGGCGTGGAACTCGGCGAACTTCAGCTCCGGTCGCGCGTGGACGGCCAGGCTCACCTCCTCCATCCGGGGGCGCAGTGCGGCGAGTTGGGTGACAAGGTTCTCCAGCCAGGCGGGCGCGGCAGGCGTGGCGGAGTTGGCAGGCGTGGCGGACATGGGGCTCCCGTCGTACGAGACCGAGGCGACGCGCGTCACGCGCCGCGTACGACGAGACTGCGGCCCCGACGGCCGGGGCGGCGCCGGGTTACCGCTGCCCAGGTAACCCTCACCGGACGCCCCGGAGTACCTGGTGGGAGATGTGAAACGACGGGTCCGTCCTTGCCGGAACCGTGGTCGGGCCGGGTACCGCGTTCGCGCGCCTACGACTTGGAACGCGCCGCCTTCGCCCCGCCGAAGGCCTGACTCAGCAGGGCGGCCCCGAGCGGGGTCAGCGTGTGGAGGACCGCCGGGCCGATCTGCCGGCTGGTCGTCAGCCCGGCGTCCCGGAGCACCGAGGCGTGCCTGCTGGCGGCGGAGAGCGAGACCCCCACGGCGTGCGCGAGCTCTCCCGTCGTCAGGCCGTCCGCGACACACCTCAGGACGCGCGCTCGCGTAGCCCCGAGAAGGGCTCCCAGGGATGCTCCTTCACCGTGGTGCGAATCCTCCGGCGCCGTCGGACGGTTCAGCGGATACGACAGAACGGGCGGCAGCTCGGCGTTCGCCAGCGCGACCGGGGTGCCCCACGAGAAGTACGTCGGCACGATCCTGAGCCCTCGCCCCCGCAAGTGGAGGTCACGATCCGTTCTGTAGTCCACTTCGAGAACCGGATTGCGCCAGCGCATCCGAGGCCCGAGGCTCGACAGCACGCCCTCGATCCCGTCGGTCAGCAGGGCACGGGCGAGAAGGCTCCGGTGCGCGATGATCCCGCTGTCCATGCGCTCCGCGAAGGGCGCGACCGCGACCGCGTGGAAGCGGCGGATCAGTTCGGTGAGCTCCCGCCGCTCGGCCTGTTGCCCCAGCAGCAGGGCCCAGGACGGGACACCGCACACGCGGTCGAGGAGCCGTATCTCGTCGAGCACGTCCTGCCGGGACAGGCGCAGGATGCCGTCGAGGCCCGTCCCCAGGCCGCCCTCGGACTCCATCGGCGTCAGGAAGTCAGGCAGGTACGGCCCCAGGGGATACAGGGCGAACAGCACCTCTCGCACGGGCCGGGCCAGTCCGGCCGCGCCCAGGTCGGCACGGACTGTGCGGTGCCAGGCGGCGAACTGCCAGCGGCCGACGCGCGACTGGAGGCGGTGAAGGGTCGCGAGCACTTCCCACATCGAGTCCGGCTCCGTGGCGACACGGACACGAGCCAGATCGACCTCGGTGAAGTGAATACGGAGCACGCCATTCCCCCCGGAGATCTCCATATTTGCGCTCAGCCGCAAGAGTGTGTCGTTCCTGACGAGTCCCTGCCAAGGTTCCGCCAGGCCAAGTAGCCCCAGTGGCCCGAATCCGACGGTCCACCGTCACCCGAACCAGGAGGAACTCCCGTGACCTCGAAGAGATCCAGGCTTGCCGCCTGCACGATCGGCGCCCTGACCGCCGCCGTCGTCGCACTGAGCGCCACCCCGGCGTCCGCGAGCGGCACCTACAGCGGCCTGGCCTACGTCTACGGCGGAGGGGTTTTCGCCGACGACTGGGACAACGAAGGCATCGTGGACACCGGTCACAACAAGCAGTCCAACGCGACCTGCCTGTGGCAGAAGATCCTGTGGGCCGACGGCGAACTCGCCGCCTCCGGCGTCGACGGTGACTTCGGGAGCGCCACCGCGGCCGCGACCGCGAGGTGGCAGACCAAGTTCCAAGTGGGCAGCGACGGCTCGGCCGGACAGAACACCTGGACCGCGGCCGGCAACTGGCTGCGCAACGCCGACGGCGGGACGGGCGGCAACACCGTGGCCTACTACATCGGCACCAGCCACCGCCTCACCCTCTCGCGCGACAGCGACGGCTACTACCACTTCCCCGACGGCGACGGCAGCGGGCGCATAGCGGGCTACAACTACCGGACCTGCAGCTAGTCGATGCGGCGCGGTGCGTGAGGGAGGTCAGGCACCGTTCCTCAACCCCTCACACACCGCCGGCCGCAGGCTCCGACACTCCGACCCACCCCGGACCGTCGCCCCTGCCGAATCAGCGCATCATTGTCGGGTCGCTGCCGCTGTCAGGTCGCTGCCACTCGCGCACCGCTCGTCTCGTCCCAGTCGCCCCTGCCGCCGTCGATGCGCAGGGGCGCTGCGCGTCGTCCAGCCGTTCGGCTGTGACCAGTAGGACAACCGACTATCCGAGACCCGTACCTGGCGTGTCAGTGCCCCTCGAGGCCGTCTCGGGTTTCGTGTGGAGGATCTCGCGGGCCTGCTCGGCGGCGCGGGCGATGCTCTCGGAGACGAAGTCGAGGAAACGGGCGACGTTCTCCAGGCGGGCGGCGGCCGGGGTGTCGGGGCCGAGCACGCCGACGCCCTGGCGTGCGATCTCGACGATCTGGGCGGTGGACCGGGCGCTGGCCATCATCGACTGGTACCAGATGTCGTCGTCGACGACATAGCGCTCGCGGCGGCGTTCGTCGCGTTCCCGGCGGACGAGGCCCTGGCTCTCGAGGAACGCGATCGCTTTGGAGATCGACGCCGGGCTGACCTTCAGGCGCTGGACGAGCTCGGACGCCGTGAGGCTGCCGGCGTCGGTGAGGGTGAGGCAGGCCATCACCCGGGACATCATCGTGGGCATACCCGAACCCATGAGGACGGTGGTGAACACCTCCTCGTACTCGCGCACGGCCTCGGCGTCGCGTCCATGGGCCTGCGGGGGCGCCTCCGCTCCTCGAGGCGCGGCCTGCCGACGCCGGTGAGCGCGGCGTTCGGTGGCGCGGTGGGCCAGGTCGGCACGGTATGCGGTGGGGCCCCCGTTGCGCATCACCTCGCGCGTGACCGTCGAGGTCGGACGATCGAGGCCTCTGGCGATCTCCGCGTAAGCGAGGCCGTCGGCCAGCCCCAGCGCGATCTGCTGGCGTTCGGTCTGGGTGAGCCTGCCTCCCGGCATCGCGGCCTCCTTAGTCGTACTGCTTGGTGTCCCACCATAGCGTTCACTGCCCATTCATTGCAACGAACGAGATGCGCGACGTTGCATTAGGTCGCAAATCATTGCAACGATTTATGGCCATCTACCTGCATCGATAGTTAGAGCACGCAACAGCTCTGTTGCCAGTTACGTGAACGCAACGTAGCTTTTCCCTCATCAGAAACAGCGAGCCAAAGAAGCGCCCGCTACAGAAGAGGGAGAGCATGATGCAGAAGTTCGACACCCCCGCCGCGATCTCCGCCGTCCTCGACATCCCCGCGGGACGCATCCAGTTCATCGCCGCCGACCGGGCCGACACCACGGTCGAGGTCCTGCCCGCGGACGCCTCGAAGGACCGCGACGTGAAGGCGGCGGAGCAGACCACGGTCGAATACGGCGACGGCGTGCTGCGGATCGAGACCTCACCGGCGAAGAACCGGATCCTCGGCCCCTCCGGATCCGTCGAGGTAACCATCCAGCTGCCCGCAGGCTCCCGCGTCGAGGCGAAGGCGGCCGCCGCCGAGTTCCGGGGCGTCGGACGGCTCGGTGACGTCGCCTTCGAGGGCGCGCAGGGCTCGGTCAAGCTGGACGAGACCGCGAGCGCCCGCCTCACCCTTCTCGCCGGTGACATCTCGGTCGGCCGCCTGGGCGGCCCCGCCGAGATCAGCACCCAAAAGGGCGACCTCCACATCAACGAGGCCGTGCGCGGCAGGGTCGTGCTGCGCACCGAGTCCGGCCAGGTGTCCATCGGCGCCGCCCGCGGAGTCTCCGCCCGTCTGGACGCCGGCACCACCTACGGCCGGATCCACAACGCGCTTGTGAACACCGACGGCGCCGCCGCCCAGCTCGACATCCACGCGACCACCGCCTACGGCGACATCACCGCCCGCAGCCTTTAAAGGAGCACCCGCCATGAAGTCGCCACTCGCACAGAAGCCCGAGATGGCGACTTCGGGCGCCCCTGGCCCCATCGCCTCCTTCCTACGGTTCGTGATCTTCGGAGGTGGCGTTGGGGTCCTCTCCAGCTTCGCGGTACCGCTGTCGGCCATGGCCATGCCCTGGGCCGCCTCGAACGCGCTCATCACCGTCGCCTCCACCCTGCTGTGCACCGAACTCCACGCCCGCTTCACCTTCGGCAAGGGGCGCAGCGCCAGATGGCGGGAGCACTGGCAGTCCGCGGGCTCGGCGACCGCCGCCTACCTGGCGACCAGCATCGCCGTCTACATCCTGCACATGGTGCAGCCCTCCCCCGGAATGCTGACCGAGCAGATCGTCTACCTCAGTGCCTCCGGCCTCGCCGGCACAGGCCGCTTCGTCATCCTGCGCCTCTACGTCTTCGCCGGCCGCCGCAGCCGGACCACACGACCGTCGACGCGGCAGGGGTCGACGGCCGTATCCGTCCCGACGGGAGTGCGGCGGTCGTCGTGCACGAGTGGGCCGAACCGGAAACGGCAACAGCTGGCGGCATGAGCCCCGACCCCATCGGGCCGGCACCCACCGGTCAGCTGGAAGCCTTCGACCTGGGCTGCGTGGCCTCGCCGTCGGTCAGCGCCTCGTTCACTGCGGAACGGCTCCACTCACCCAGTCCTGAACGAGCCGCACGGTCCGCTCGGGGTGTTCCTCGTGCAGGTAGTGCCCGACGCCGGGCCAGTGGTCCACCCGCGAGCCGGGCACGTGCAGCGTGCCCCTCTCCCAGCGGGCGGCCTCGGCCGACGTCCACACCGTAAGGGCCGGCTGGGTACGTCGGCGAAGGTACGCCTCACTGCGCGGACGGACGCCGACCGCATCCCGGTCGGTGTACATGCCCGCGTACGACTGGGCGATGACGTGATCGGGGGTGCCGAGCATGGTGCGGACGTGCGCGGTGCGCAGCCCCGCCGGGGCCTGCGGGGAGAACGCTCCTGCCACGAAGGCCGCCGCCGCCCGGGAGCCCCGCTGCCGGTACTCGGCCAACCGGCCCGGGATCCCGTCCACTTCGGCACCGTGGGCGCCGTGGGCGGGGTCGAGGGCGATGACCGACCGGACCAGCTCCGGGTGCCGTACGGCGAGCAGGTTGACCACCTGCCCGCCCATGGAGTGGCCGACGGCGACCACCGGGCCGCAGCCGAGGATCTCGACCAGCGCGGCCAGGTCGTCCGCCATGTCCATCGGCGTGTTGCCCTGTTCCGGCACCTCGGATCGGCCGTGGCCGCGCAGGTCGGGGACGATCACGCGGAAGCGGTCCGCCAGGGTCTCGGCATGCGCCGACCATTCCCGGCCGTCGCCGCCCCAACCGTGCGACAGCAGCAGGGCGGGGGCGTCGACGGGCCCCAGGCTCGTGCTGAACAGGCGGATGCGTCCGAGGTCGATCACGTGTGGTGCTCCTGGTAGGTGGCGTACGCGAAGTCCCCGACCATCATCCGAAGGTCGAGGTGGCGACGTGGTGGTCGCTGCCCGCGCGCGGAATCACGGGTTCGGGTTCGCAGCCGCGCAGGACGGGGTGGTGGATCACATGGTCCGATCGGAACTCAGAGGGAGAACAGGAGGGTGCCGAAGCCCGGGTGGTCGCACTGGACAGGAGCGCCCTCCGGCCGCAGGCGCGCCGCCACTTGCGCGGTGTACGGCGCGGTTCTGCCGGCCCGCTTCACGTAGTGGTTGTACGCCATCTCGTAGATGGGCCGGAACGTGCCACGCCCGTCGGTGGAGATGGCGGACCAGTGCCAGTTGCACCGGCCGAAGGTGGCGTCGTACGGGACCGTGTTGCCGAGGTTGTATTTCGCCGTGTACTCGAAGCCGGACAGCAACAGGGCGTCGGACGCGCCGTACAGGTCGAGGCCCTGGATCCAGCCGGTCTGACAGATCTCGGCGAGCGAGCCCAGGATCAGCTGGGTGTGCGCCTGGTCGCGGCCGGACTCGCAGCACTGGCCCGTGCCGGGCTGGATCAGCTTCGTCAGTGCACAGCAACCGTTGGTCTGGAAGGCGTTGTAGGCGTCGTTGAACAGGGTGAGGTTGTTGCAGGCCACCGCGATCTGCAGCATGCCCTTGACGCCCATCAGGCCGTAGCCGCCATCGCCGTAGACATTGACGAGAGGCACGAAGACGTTCTCGAACATCGAGACCGTGGCCGCGAGTTCCGCGGCCGACCAACTTCCCGACGGCCCCGTGTAGTGCATGATCTCGACGGCGGCGGCCAGTTTGGCGCCGTAGATGCCGGCGGCGAGTTCGGCGTCCTTGCCGTTGATCTCCCTGAGCGCGTTCGTCCAGGACTTGATGATCTGCAGGGCCTTGGTGGCGTGGGCGGTGTCGCCGGTGATGTACCACATGAGGGCGTTCTGGTAGGCGGCGTTGCAGTCGTACCAGAGCTCTGTGTTGCCGTCTTCGGTGTCGCTGCCCCGGGTGACCGTCGCCCGGCCGCCCGCCACCACATAGGAAGAACGGGAGAAGAAGTCGGCGGCGAAGGCGTTGTAGCCACTCAGCCAGGGCTCCGTGCCCGCGGCGACCTTCGTGCGTATCCGGTCGAGGTCGGCCCGGCTGTGCAGCACGCCGGGGTGGGTGAGGGAGGTCAGGCCCGAGGTGACGGCGGCGGCCTGGTCCGCGCCGGTCAGTGCGGCGCCGGCGGCCGCACCGGCCCCGACTGCGGTGATCTGGAGGAAACGGCGGCGGGAGCGCGGCTCGTTCATGTGATTCCTGTTCACTCGGCGTTGAGTGCGGAAGGAGCGGCAGAGCGCGGGTCGGTGCGGCCCTCGTACCGCACCGACCCGGTCGTACATCAGCCCCGGTACAGCACGAGGGTGCTGCGCGGGCCGAGCTTCGGCCGGTTCCCGGCACCGACGGTCCTGCCGGTGGCGAGGTCCCGGGCAGGGCCGAAGCCGGTGCGGGCGGGCAGGGTGAAGGTCTTGTCGGCGCTGGTGTTCATGGCGATGAGGTAGTCGCCGTACTCGCAGAGGTAGAAGGGTGCGCGGCCGACGAGCATGGTCTCGACGCCTTCGAAGTGGACGCCGAGGGTGGGGTCGGGGATGTCGTCGGGCACGGGAGCGAGCCGGTACACGTCACCGGCGAGCGCCTGGTGGAGGGTGTCGCCGGGCGGCGGGAAGCCGCCGGGAGGGATGTGCGAGGCGCCGGGGTCGTTGATGGCGTAGTCCCACAGGACCCAGTCGCGGGCCGTGTAGGTGGCGTCGGTGGTGCCCGCGCTGCGCTCGCGCAGGGTGGCCGAGCGCTGGTCGACGGGGGTGACGTGGTGGACGCGGGCGTAGTTGTTCACCCCCTGGCGGGAGCGGAAGTAGAGCGAGGCGAAGAAGAGCTCCTGACCGTTCTTGACCGCGACGCAGCCGTTCTCCTCGTCGGTGAAGACGAAGTCGGGCTGGTCCCAGCCGGTCGGGATACGGCCGGGCCGGGAAGCCAGGGACTGGAAGTCGTCCCAGTCTCGGGAGAGGAACCGCAGGGCGTTCAGGCCCACGCGGGTCCAGGGGTGGTTGGCCTGGAGGTGGATCTGCGGATAGAGCTGACCGTCGACGACCATCTCCTGCGTCCAGCCGACGATCTCCGGGTCCTTGAACACGGCGGCCGACATGAGGGGGTTGGAGTCCCAGGCGGTGCGGGAGGCGTACGCGGTCTCGCCCGGGTAGACCTCGTTGCGCCAGCCGATGACGGTCTCGATGCGGGAGATCCGGCAGTGGTCCTTGTCCACGTCGATGACCCGGAACTTCCCGCGTGCCTTGGTCATCATGACCATGTGGTCGCGCAGTTCGGGCGCCTCCTGGCCCTGGTGTCCCCGCGTGACCGACTCGTACATCATGACCAGCCAGTCGATGACCTCGCCGTAACTGCCGACGTAGCCGAGTTCGCGGGTCAGGCCGGCCCTGGTCACCTGGTAGTAGCCGTCGCCGAGCGGCTTGGTCGGGTTGCCGTCCTTGTCCTCCGGGCCGAGGTAGGGAACCATCCCGATCGACTGGTACAGATAGTCGCGGGCCTTCTCCTCCGGCAGGGCCAGGTCCGGGGCAAGGAGCTGCAGTCCGCGGTTGGCCTGGTAGAGGCCGATGGCGCAGATCTGGGCCTGGTTGCTGTAGTGCGGGAAGTGCCGGCGCCAGTAGTCGCGGCTGGACTTCAGCATGTCGACGTACGCGTCCTTGCGCACCGGCGGCACGGGTGTGGTCGTGGCGGTGGGGGCGACGAGGGTGACGTCGTCGAACCAGGCCGTGCCGGGGCCGGACAGGCGCAGGTGCATCTCCATCTGGGTCACGCCGACCGGGGTGTCGAAGACGAACTCGACGTACTCCCAGTCGTGGGTGCCCTTGCTCGCGTACACCTTGTGGTCGCTGCCGACCAGCTTGCCGCTCGCGTCGAAGAAGAGGGGGTCGATGTGGGCGCCGGTGCCCGTGACACCGTCGGTCTTGATCCAGGCACCGTACGTGTACGTGCCCTGACCTATACGGGTTCTCGGGGCGGAGTTGACGTAGCTGTAGCCGTTCGTGGTGGTGACCCGCAGCTTGAGGGAGGCGGAGCCGGAACGGGAGACGGTGGTGTCGCGGGTCCAGGTGCCGCCACCGCCGGTGGCCCAGCCGGGCATCTCCCAGGAGGTGGGGGTGTTGGTGCCCAGCTCGAAGCCGGGGTTGGCGATGGCGTACGGCGATCCGGTGACCTGTTCGCTCAGACGGTCACCGAGATGCTCCCACAGCAGGGCCAGCACCAGGCCGACCCTGCCGAAGCCCTGCCACTGCTGGTCGGAGCCGGTCAGGACGGTGCTGTCCGCCTTCCAGGCCATGTAGCGGCCGTCGACGGCCCGCAGCACCCGGTCCAGCGCCTGCGGGTCCTGGTGAGCGGGGCTGCCGGACCACAGATAGCCCTCGGCCAGCGACTGCATGGCCCAGCCGTCCATGGTGGCCGGGGTCGCGGTGGTGAGGAGGTTCTTCTGGTCCTTCAGCACCCGCGCCTTGATGGCGTCCATGACCTCCTCGCCGCCGGTGCGGGCGGTCGCCCTGGGCGCGGTGCCCTGGACCTCGCCCCTGGGCGGTACGAAGTAGGGGTCGGTGTGGGTGTAGAGGCGGTAGATGCCGCGCGAGGGCGTGGTCATGGTCCGGTACAGCTGGCTCGCGTCCTGGCCGTAGGACCAGATGCGGCCCATCGCCCGGATCTCCAGCGTCACTGTGTCCTTGCCGGCGGTCATCTTCTCCGGCAGCGGCAGGGTGTGGAAGAAGAAGCGGCCCGGGGTGCGCGGGGCGGTGTCCAGGATGTCGAGGCTGTCCACGGCGCCCTGGTCCTCGTAGCCGACCTGCTTGCCCTCGCAGAAGAGCTGGAGCCGCCACATGTCGGTGCCGGACGCGGCCTCCTCGGAGGTGTCGTCGTGGTCGTCGCCCCAGAGCCGGACCGTGACGTAGGTGGTCCCGGTCGGGCTGACGGCGACGTCGAACTTCAGCCTGCCGCCCCAGAAGGACGCCGGATCCGAGGGGTTGAGTACACGTGCCGGCTGGCCGAGGCCGCCGGTGACCGTGTCGGAGCGAGTGGCGTTCAGGTGGTGCGCGGCCTCGGAGTCCGCGTCTCCGAAGACGACGACGTCGAGCGGGGTACGGCCAGGTGTGCGTGACGCGTCCGGTTCGGCCGCGGCGGCGGGCGGGGCCAGGGGCAGGCCGAGAGCTGTCGCGGCGACACCGGTCGCTCCGGCGTACTTCAGGACGTCGCGTCTTCTGGGTGCGTTGGGCACGGTTGTTCCTTTACTTGAGGCTGCCCATGAGGATTCCGCTGCGCCAGTACTTCTGGAGGGCGAACATGAAGACCGCCAGCGGAATGATCGACAGCAGCGACCCGGTGAGGACGAGGGTGTTCATGTCGCGGGAGGTCTGCGCCTGTTGCACCCAGGAGAAGAGGCCCAGGGTGACGGGGAAGGAACGCTCGCCGTTGAGCATGAACAGGGGGAGGAAGAAGTTGTTCCAGATGTTGACGAAGTCGAGCATGAAGATCGTGATGCCGCCGGTGCGCATGAGCCTGAGCGCGACCGAGAAGAAGATCCGCGTCTCGCTAGCGCCGTCGATGCGGGCCGCCTCCATCAGCTCGGTGGGCACAGAGGTGTCGGCGTACACCTTGCCGAGGTAGACCCCGAACGGGTTGATGAAGTACGGGATCAGCACCGCCCACACCGTGTTGGTGAGCCCGATCTCCGCGAAGACGAGGTAGAGCGGGAACGCCAGCAGTGTGCTCGGCAGCAGCGAGGCGCCGACGATCACGCCGAACAGGGCACCCCGGCCTTGGAAGTCGAACTTCGCCAGGCCGTAGCCGGCGGCGAGCGAGACGAAGGTCGACCCCGCGGCGCCGACGGTGGAGTACAGGACGGAGTTCCAGATCCAGCGGCCGAAGACGCCGTCGTGGTACTCCCAGATCGCCTGGAAGTTGTCGGCGAGGTGGTTGGAGGAGAACCACAGGCCGAACGTCGAGTACAGGTCCGCCTGGTTCTTCGTCGACGCCACCAGCAGGAACCAGGTCGGCGCGAGCGAGTAGAGCAGGAACACGATCAGCAGGCCGGCGGTGAGGGCCACCGCGCGGCGCGTCGGGCGGGCTCCGCCGCCGGTGGCGGTCGCCGCATTCGTGACGCTGCTCATGACACCTTCCTGTTCGTGACGCGGTAGAAGACGAAGGCGAGGATGCCGGTGACGACCGCCAGGACGAGCGACTCGGCGGCGGCGTACTGGTAGTCGCCTGTCTTGAACGCCCGGTCGAAGATCTCCAGCATCGGCGTGAAGTCGGTGCTTATGGACTCCGGCGCCACGTACCGCAGGAACAGCGGCTCGGTGAACAGCTGGAGCCGGCCGATCAGGGAGAACATGCCGGTCAGCACCAGGATGCCGGTGATGTTCGGCACCTTGATCGACCAGGCGATCCGCCACTCCTTCGCCCCGTCGAGCCGGGCCGCCTCGTACAGCTCGCGCGGCAGTGCCTGCAGGGAGGCGGAGATCAGGATCATGTTGAAGCCGATCCCCTGCCAGGTCAGCAGGTTGCCCAGCGACAGGTAGGTGTTGAGGCCGCCGAAGAACGTGACACTCGTCCCCGCCTTGTCCGCGAGGTCGATGATCGGGCTGGCCGTCGGGCTGTAGAGGAACAGCCAGATCAGCGTCGACACCACGCCCGGGATGACGTACGGGATGAGCAGTCCGGCGCGGAAGAAGCGGACCGCGCGGGCCGCGATCCCGTCGAGCAGAAGGGCCAGCAGGAGGGAGATGCCCAGCATCACCGCGATCTGCGCGGCCCCGAAGAGGAGGGTGCGCAGCATGCCGGCCCAGAAGGTGCCGTCCACGAGGATCGCCGCGAAGTTGGCGAAGCCCGCGAAGACGACCTTCGTCGGGCCGAAGCCGATGCCGCTGCTCTTCTTCTCGTGCAGGCTCTGGTTGAGGGCGTAGCCGATCGGCACGACGTAGGTGAGGAGGAAGCCGATCAGGAAGGGCAGCATGAACAGCAGGCCCTTGTAGGCTCCCCGTCTCCCGGCCCGGCGGGGGGAGGTCCGCCGGACCGGGGAGTCGGTGGCGACCTTCGCCGGTCGCGTCAGGGTGGACAACGATGTCTCCAGGTGAGATGCGTCCGTGGGGCGTTGGCGGTCAGCTCGCGGCGACGGCCTTGACGCCCTTGTTCTTCAGATCGGCGAGCACCCACTTCTGAAGGTGCGTCAGCATGTCCTTCACGGTGAGCTCCTTCTTCATGACCTTGCCCCACTGCTTCTGCATCTCGGAGTACATGGCCGCGTAGTTCGGCCCGTACTGCCACTGCTCGCCGACGCGGGAGGCAGCGGTGGTGATGATCTGCGCGCTGTCCGACTTCCCGTTGAACATCTCCGCCGGGATGATCTTGTCGACGTACGGGGAGACGTCCTTGACCGCCGGGAAGAGCCCCGACTTCGAGGCGGGGTCGGTGAGCGCGGTCAGCGACTCCTTGCTGCTGGACAGCCAGGCCGCGAACTGGGCGGCGCGGTCGGAGTACTTGCAGCCCTTGAGTACGGCCGTGACGTCGAAGTTGCTGGAGGTCTGCGGCTTGGCGGTGTCGAAGACCGGCGCGTCGGCGAGCTGCCATTTGCCCTTGGACTTGGGGAAGTTGGTGTCGTAGATCGGCAGCTGCCAGGTGGAAGTGGTCATGAGGATGGTCTTGCCGAGGTCCCAGGTCTTGAAGACGCCGGGGTCGGCGTAGGAGGCGTTGGAGGCGAGGCCGTTGTCCACGAGCTGCTGGACGATGTCGCCGGCCTTGAGCGCGTCCGGTGAAGTGAAGCCGATCTCCCAGTGGTCGCCGGCGATCCTGTACCACTGCGCGCCCGCCTGCCATGACAGGTCGACCAGTGTGCTCGGATCCTCGCCGGCCATGTTGAAGACCTTGACGTCCTTGACCTTCTTCTGCACCGCCTTGCCCGCGGTGATCAGGTCGTCCCAGGTGGTCGGCGCCTTGACGCCGTACTTCTCGAACAGGTCCGCCCGGTAGGCGGTGAACAGCGGGGAGGATCCGGTGGGGATGCCGTACGTGGCGCCGCCGGGGCTGACCGCGTTCCAGGCGGGGACCGTGTAGCGGGACTTGTACGGGGCGGCGACCTTGGTGATGTCGGTGAGGAGGCCGTCGGCGGCGAAGTTCGCCAGGTTCATCCCGTCCATCTTCGACAGGCAGGGCGCGTTGCCGGAGGTGATCGCGGCGCGCAGCTTCTGGTAGACGGTGTCGCCGGCCGCGTTGACGTACTTCACCTGCGTCTGTGGGTGCTCCTTGTTCCACACCGCGACCTGCTGCTGGATGCCCTCGGTCCAGCTCCAGAACTCCAGCTGCACCTTGCCTTTGGTGGTCTTCGCCGCCGCCGTGTCGGTGTCGCCGCCGCCACCGCAGGCACTCAGGGCGAGGGACAGGGAGAGGGCGGCGGCCGCGCCGGCGAAGGCTCTCGTACGGGTGGTGCTCATCGGTCCTCCGGAGATGGGCGGACAGCGCCTGCGGCGGGGGGAAGGGCGCGGGCGGCTGAAAGCAAGACGGGGAAAGAAGAAGCGTCGGTTGTAGAAACCGTTTCCCGGGACCGTAGGACGTCCAAGGGCCCACCACAAGAGGCAGGGGGTCAATTGTTTCGCCAGGCTTGCGCGCGAGTTACGCCACTTGCGCCCCTGATCTGCATTTTCGCTGCCAGAGCTGCTTCGAGTCCTGGTCGACCCCGCCCCCGTAACCTCCCACAGGGCCGTTGACCGACAGCCTCCGCGAGGCTTAGCGTGGAATACGGTTACTACGCCGTTTACCTCTTCCACTCCTCCCGCCAGATGCGGAGCCCCATGCCCACGCCACAGCTGCCTCGCGCCCTGTTCGCCATGGACCCGGTGCACCTTCCCGCGCTCTTCCCGCCCCGGCTGATGGCACGGCTGACGTCACTGACGCGGCTCGATCCCGCCCTGGTCGTACGGGACTTCACCGACCCGGCGATGGCCGGGCCGTTGGCCGAGGCGGAGGTGCTGATCACCGGCTGGGGGTGCCCGCGCGTCGACGAGGACGTCCTGTCCGCGGCGCCCCGGCTGCGAGCCGTGCTGCACGCGGCGGGCAGCGTGCGCGCCCTGCTCGCACCCGCGGTCTGGAACCGGGGCGTCACGGTGTCGAGCGCGGTGCACGCCAACGCGCTTCCGGTGGCCGAGTACACACTCGCCGCGATCCTGCTGGCGGGCAAGGACGCCTTCGGACTGCGGGAGCGCTTCCGCACCGAGCACGTGTTCCCGCCGTCCGGCGACTACCGGAGGGTCGGCAACCTCGGCAGGCGGGTCGGGATCATCGGGGCCTCCCGGGTCGGACGCCGCCTGCTCGAACTCCTGCGGCCCCTGGACTTCTCGGTGACGCTGTACGACCCGTACGTCGACGCCTCCGAAGCTGCCGCGCTCGGCGCCGCACTCCTGCCACTGGACGAGCTGATGGGCACCAGCGACATCGTCAGCCTGCACGCTCCCGACATCCCGCAGACCTACCGGATGCTCGACCGTCGGCGGCTGTCGCTGATGCCGGACGGCTCGGTGCTCGTGAACACCTCCCGGGGCGCGCTCGTCGATCCCGACGCGCTCACCGACGAACTGGTCACCGGGCGGATCGGCGCCGTGCTGGACGTGACCGAACCGGAGCCGCTGCCCGCGGACTCACCGCTGTACCGATTGCCCAACGTGTTCCTCACCCCGCACATCGCCGGGTCGCTGGGCAACGAGCTGGAGCGGCTGGGCCGCACCGTCGTGGACGAGCTGGCACTGCTCGCCGCGGGAGTACCGCTCGCGCACGCGGTGGTCCAGGCCGACCTGGTCAACAGCGCCTGAACCGCGGTGGTCCCAGGGCACAGGCCCATCTGCGGCCGGCGTGTGCGGACCCCTTTCCCACAGCCCGAAGTCGCGGCGGCGACGCGGGGCGATACCC
>NZ_JBHXSG010000049.1:55536-75323 GCF_042714835.1 Streptomyces sp. NPDC058678
GGGGCCGCCCCCACCCCCCCCCCCCCCTCGGGGGGGCGGCGCGGCGGGCCTACCCCCCCCGCCCCCCCCCGGCGGGCCCGATCGGTGCGGCTCGCGGCCATCGCCCGCGCCCGGTCGCGGGACAGGACGTCGAGCGGACGGGGCAGGGACAGGCAGGGTTCCCGAACGTTGCTCAACCCGCGACCAAGGCAACCAAGGCGACCAGCACGGCCGAGGCGTCCGCGAAGCTCACCCGCAGGACACACGAGCCGTCTTCCCCAATCGAGGCTGACGCCAGGACCGCACCCGAACAGCACAGACCGCGAACTCCGCCGTCCTCGTTCTCCTCGTCGCCCGCGTACCGCAGCGCTCGGGCCGCCGCGCCGTCCACGTGGCGCTTGCCGGACGTGCCCAGTCGTCCGCTGCGGGTGGTCGGTGTCGCGAGCAACGGCAGGGGCACTGCAGGCCGGTTGCGCACAGCGCTCCGGCTCGCGCACCGGGTCGGGCAGCGAGACGGCCTCGCGGGCGGCCAACAGGGTCACGGAGCCGCGGGCTTCCACGACAGGAGGAGAAAGAGGTCGTCGTGGCCCCAGCGCAGGTAGGTGACGGACATGGCGACAACCTCTTCTGCAGAAAACGTTTACTGCAGATCGCCGTAGTTCGCACTGCTCACAGGCCGCAACCAGCACCGGATGCAGTAACGTCGATTCCTGTGACGGACCACGGGAAGAGCGCTCGCAAAGGCCCAGGAGGCCACAAGGCCAGGCGGAAATCAGCCGCGGTGGACGGCCCCAGCACCATCCGCGACGTCGCGGCCAAGGCGGGCGTTTCCGTAGCAACCGTTTCCCGAACTCTGGCCGGCAACTACCCGGTGTCGACGGAGACCAGGGCCCGCGTCATGGCAGCCGTGGAGTCACTGCACTATGTGGTGAACGTCCACGCGAAAGCCCTCTCCGGACGAGTCGCCGGTCCCGTCGCCCTCGTCATCCAGGACATCACCGGCCCGTCCCTGGCGCATGTCGCCGCCGGCGTGGAGCAGGAGGCCACCAGCCGCGGCCGGCTGAGCCTGGTCTGCTCCACGCACGGCGACGCCGCCCGGGAGGACGACCTAATCCAGCTCATGCGGGAGCAGCACGCCGCCGCGGTCGTCCTCGTCGGCGGCGTGGTGCCCGACGACGCCTACCACCGCCGTATGGCCGAGTACGCCAAGGCCCTCGATGCCGCAGGCTCCCGGCTGGTGCTGGTGGGGCGCCCACCGCTGCCCGCCGGTGCCCCTGCGACCGTGGTCGAGTACGACAACCGGGGCGGAGCGTTCCAGGCCACCTCGCACCTGCTCGCCGCCGGACACCGACGGATCCTCTTCCTCGGCGGCGAGCCCGGATTCAGCAGCGCCGACCAACGCCGTGACGGCCATCTGTCCGCCCTGCGCGCCCACTCGGTCCCCCACGAGGCGGAGCTTGACCTACCGGGCTCGTACACCCGCACCTCGGGCTACCGCCGGGTTCGGGACGCACTGGGCATCGGCCTGGACTTCACGGCCGTCCACGCCGGGACCGACGCGATCGCCGTCGGCGCCCTGGCCGCCCTGCGCGAGGCGGGCCTGCGGGCCCCCCGTGACGTTTCACTGGTCGGCTTCGACGACGTCCCCTTCGCCACGGACCTGACGCCGTCCCTCACCACGGTCCGGGTCCCCTACGTGGAACTGGGACGGACCGCCGTACGGCTGGCGCTCGACCGGGAGGACAGCATCGCGGGCGACGACCACGTGGTGCTCAGCACGCAGTTGGTGATCCGGGAGTCCGTACGGCCGCCCAAGTAACGCGATGCTGAACCGTCGGACGACCTCGGCACGTGCGTCGATGACCTGACCCGACGCGCCGCGTCCACCGACCGCGCAGTGATGGCCCGACCACGTCCCGCGTCGGGTCCCAGGGCGGACCGCCCAACCGAAGACCGACTGGTGGCGAGCAGCTGGGGCGGGTTGTGCTCGGGTCGGTGAAGGCACGTCAGAAGCAGGCGCCCCGGCCCTCCCGGCGTCGGGGCGGGGCGGCCGCTGATGCAACGTGGACGCCACCGGTGCCGCTCGCGGTGCCCGAGGCCTGCGCCGGAAGGCGTCTCACGGCTGGGACGCACAGCAGACCCAGTGCCGTGGGGAGCGCGACGATCATCATGGCGTACGGGGTGGGCCGCACGCCAAGCCCTCTGCACCCGGGCTGCCGTCGTCACCGTCGGCCGAGGCTGAATACGAGAACGCATCGCACGACAGGGGCTGGTGCCGTTCTTCCCGGCATCGGGAGGTGTCGTCGGGGGCGGAGGGCCCGCCGGGGCTGGTGCTGCTGGACCCGGTGGCCGACAAGGGTGGACGGGGCCGAGGTCGGGCGGCGGAAAGGTGATGCGGTTCGAGCGCGGGGACCGATGAGTTTCGATCGCCGCTGCCGTCCCCATTTGCAGGAGGTGTTTGCGGTGGACGCAACGGCACGGCAGGCAGCGTTGAAGAAGTTGGACGTTCTGGTGGGCGACTGGGTGGTGGAGGCCGAGTTCGCCGGGCTGCCGCCGTCGGTCGGGCGCTGCGTGTTCGAGTGGACCTTGGACGGGCAGTTCCTGCTCCAGCGCACGCAGGCCCCACAACCCGCTCCGGACAGCCTGGCGATCGTCGCTGTGGACCCGGAGACGGGCGAGTACACGTATCACTACTACGACGCACGGGGCGTCGTACGGCTGTACTCCATGACCTTCGCCGACGGGACGTGGCGGCTGCTGCGCGAGACGCCGGACTTCTCGCCCCTTCCGTTCAGGCAACGGTTCACCGGACGGTTCAGCGAGGACGGCGACACCATCCATGGCGTCTGGGACCGGTCGAAGGACGACTCGGCCGCCTGGGAGAAGGACATCGTCTTCACCTACCGCAGGGGCTACTGAGATGAATGCCTCCCGATCCGTCGGATCGCCCGCCGACATCGCGCGCGGCATCGTCGAGGCGAGCCTGTACATGGTGCTCGCGACCGCCGACGCGGACGGTCGGCCGTGGAGTTCCCCGGTCTACTTCGCTCACCTGGAGTGCCTCGAGTTCTACTGGCTCTCCTCGCCGCAGGCCGCGCACTCACGCAACCTCGCCGTACGCCCCCAGGTGGGCATCGCCGTCTTCGACTCGTCGGCGGCGATCGGCACCGGCCAAGGCGTCTACATGTCCGCCGTTGCCGAACCGTTCTCCGGGTGGCCTGACATCGAGCGCGCCATGGACGTCTTCTCCCACCGCTCCCTCCTCCACGGCGGCCGCGCCTGGACACCCGACGACGTGCCCCCCTCCTCCGGCCTGCTCCTGTACCGCGCGGTGGCCGAAGAGCACTGGATCCTGGCCAAGGACGGCCGGCCGGACCACCGGGTCCCGGTGCACCTGACATGAGGTCTTTTCGAAGCCAGGCGTTCCGGGGGCGCGGAACTCGGCGAGGGAGACGCCGAGCGGGTCGGGTTCGGGGGTGCGGTTGATGGTGAGCCGGTGAGCTCTCGTACGGCGAGGTGAGACCGGGTGCGGGCGGAGGTGTGCAAGGCAAGGCAAGGCAAGGCAAGGTCAGGGTTTCGGGCGTGAGTGTCGGGACCGATGCCGCATCACTGCTTCGGTGTTTCCGCAGCGTGCTGTGCAGTAACGCCGTCGCCCGTTCCTGGAGGTGTCCACATACGCCCGGAAACACTGGGAACGCATGCACCGCCCCAGCCGCGTTCCCCCTTCCCAGCACAGGACAAACGAGAGACCACCGGCGGTGACCGCCTTGACCCGCGAGAGCACGTCAGCCGAGTCGGGTACGAAGTGAAGATGGGGCTGGAGACCGTCGTGGGTGCTCACCCAGGGACGGATGGTCGCCTCTACCAGCAGGTCGTTCACGGCTGTGCACTGCTCAGCCGAATCGCTTTCGTCAAACACCCGCGCCAGCTGGTCCCGCCAGTGCCGAAAGTCGTCGACATCGGCATCCTCGATCTCCGGCCGACGGATCTCATGTGCCTCGAGCAGGGTTTGGATGCTCGCCGCGCTCATCACGCGGAGATTGATCAAATCGGCGGACAGTACCGCCCCAAGGCGGCCGTAATGATTTTGCTGCACGTGACCTTCTCGGCGTTACGAAACTGCACCCGCCGCGGACCGGCTTTCCTCGCCGGGTTCACTGACCTGAATCAGCTGAAAGTCGGAGCGAGTGACGAGCCACCCACTGGTGGAGCACCACAGGTACCGCACCGTTCCCTCGGACGTGAAGTGTTCTGATACCGGTCGACAGGATCCGGTGGAGAGGCCACAAGAGGGGCACCACCACGATCCACGCCGCACATCTGCGATTCGTGCCATGTCCGCCAGCGTGCGGTCACGGGTCAAATACATTCAACCATTACATCTACGACTCGTTGCCACTTCCGGCTGCACACGGCTTCCAGACCCCGGAGGGGTTCGGTCCGTCGTCGTCGAACGGTGTACCGGCGTCTCACCGAATGCAGCGAGGCCCGAGCGTGGGCCAGGCGCGCCGGATACCATCGATCCGCTCCCGACTCGGGGCGACGGCGGCGTAGGCCCTCCCAGCTCCACGCAAAACGACGGCCCTCCTCGCGCACGGCATGCTCGTCGACACCCTTGCCGCCGTCGGGCTCCCCTCCGTGCGTGAAGCCACGGAAGCTGCTCCGCCTATCAGAGACGGGCATCAACCCAGGAGAACCCATCGGTCACCGAGCCTGCTCGAACAGGGATGCGTCAGCGCATGCCCGCCGCATCGAGCAGCGTCGTCACCGTGGGCGCGACAAGCCCTGTCAGATTGTCCGCTCCGATCCCCGCACGGGCGCTGGCGCCGTCGAAGACCAGGATGAGCTGCCGGGCCAGCAGGTCGGGATCGCTCGCCCCGCCCTGTTCGGCCTCGGATCGAAAGAACGCCGTCAGGTTCGCCTTGATCCCGTGGGCCACCCGGCTCGCAGGGTGGCTCTGATCCTTGAGCTCGATCTGCACAGCCAGGTACCGGCAGCCTCGGAACTCGGGCGCACCCGCCTGCGACTCCAGCTGCTCGAAGACGTGCAGAATCCGCTCGCGGGATGACCGGCCGTCGTCCGCCGGGGGGAGAAGGGTCGCCACGAAGCCAGCGGCACGCTCTTCCAGACTCGCCGCCAGTAGTTCGTCCTTGCTCTCGAACAGCTGGTACAGGGAGCGCTTTGACACCCCCGCCGCTTTGGACAGCGCCTCGACGCCGATGCCGACACCGTCTCGGTAGGTGAGCGTGGCCGCCGCCTCCAGCAGCCGCTCTCTGGTACTTGGCTTCACTTCGATGGTCATACTGCGAGGTTAACTCGATGCAGACGAAATAAAAACCGATCGGTTTTCCAGGTGTGACGGCGTGGTTCCCGGCCGCGGCCCACTGGTGCGCACCCAGCTGGCTACCGATCTCCCGGGCGTCAAGGCGCTGTCGGGTGGATGTGTCGTCGGCGGTCAGGAGTACCGAGGCTTGGTCCAGGAAGTCACCCTCGATGAAGCAGTGGGCGATGCGAGCGGCCTGTGATTGCGCCGAGATCTCCCGTCCGACGGTGGTCTTGCCGACCACGGAGCGGCCCCGATGAGCAGAAGGGCTGATCACGTCTCGGGTGGCACAGGCGCGGGCAACCCTGATCATCCTCCTCAGGTTTCTCGGCCGGCTACCCCTTGGTCGCGCCTGCCGTGCCGCCGCGGACGAAGTGCCGCTGGAAGGCGAAGAACACCAGGGCCACGGGGATGGTCATGAGAAGGGTCGCCGCGGGCTTGACCGGGTACGGGTTGCCCGAGCCGAGTTGGCCCGAGACGCGTGAGGCGACCCCGGTGGTCAAGGTGTTCAGGTCCGGGCTGGACGGCTGCCTGTTGCACGCCCAGTGCTTGAGGTCGCCGAGGCGTGGAGCATCGTGCAGAACCCGTCGACCCGACGGTGCACGCTGTTCGGATGCCCGCAGGAAGTCACGACGCTACCGGCAGCGGATCCTGCTGGGCCGTTGGCGGCGCGCTCTTCCCTCACCGGAAGGCACCGCCAGCGGCCCTTACGGGATCAGGGAGTTGTAGACCTCGACCACCTTCGACTCGAACGGCGGCGCTCCGAGTTCCTGTGCGGCCGGCTTGACCTGCTCTTCCAGGAAGCGCCGGAACGCGTCCTCCGACTCCCAGACGTCAACGACCTGCCAGCCACCCGTCTCGCCGGGCGACCCGAAGTGGGCGATGAGCCCGGCCGGCGGATGGTTACGGTCCGGGATCGTCCGGTCGAACGTTGCTTGGTAGAGCTCCTGGCTCCAGCCCGCGCCTTGGTTGACCACCAGAATCGCCATCTTGGTTCCTCGTTTCACGTGCGAAGTCGGACGTGAAACGACGCTGGATCCGTCTGCGGGCGACAGCGAGCGGCGGCGACGGCTGGTGCGCCGTCCGAGGGAATGCCGGTGTCGCAAAGCCCTGCTTGCGTTTCCCTCCGCGTCACTGGGCGCCGGCGGCGATCCGCTCGATCGGCAGCAGAGTCCCGTCCAAAAGCAACGCCAGTCGGCTGCGGCTCGGACCGCGCCAGCTAGAGGCTGGGCGCTCGTGGAGGTGCGCCTACCGGCCGGGCAGTGACGACCGGCCTCACGCGCGTCACCGAGACCGACACCGGAACCCGGAAGCAGGGCCCGACGACCAGGGGCCACCCGCGCGCTCAGCCCGAACCTCGGCCGGGGCCCTCGCCGTGCCTCAGGGCTGGACCGTACTTCTAGCAGGCGGCTGACCGGGCGCAACCCCAGTCCTCGAGGTGCGGCGGGCGCCGACGGCTGCGACCGTATGGGTGATGGGCGGTGGTCCGGACGGGCTAGGACGGAGGCGGTCACTATGGTGATGGCACATCCTTCGCTCCTGCGGGAGCTGGTCGAACGGTGCGAGACGCTCAAACGGCGCCTGACGGCCGGCGGCAGCGCGGAGACCGCGCGGCAGCTCGACGACGCGACGTACACACTGTGCGTGGTCACCGGCACCCGCCAGCTGGACACAGCGCTGTACGTAGCCCGTCGGCAGCTGGCAGACGCCATGACACGCCAGCAGCCCCAGCACCGCTGAACAGACAATTCTGTGCAACCCCTCAAGCCACATCCGCGTACAGCGAACCGCCCGCGGCATCTCGAGAGTGATCAGCCGAACCCGGCTGCCCCACGTCTTCACTCAGCGCCGTCTGCCACGAAGGCGGCGGCCAGGCGCGGCGCCGGCCCCGACGTGCAACACCGGCCAGCGCTCCCCGCTCCCCGGTCCCCGGTTCCCGGTCCCGGCAGCGTCCGCGCCCCCGGCCTTCTCTCTCCCCCATGTCCCAACAAGCCGGGCGGATCGGCAAGGGCCGTGAAGGCGGGAGGCGGGGGTGCACGCCGGTTCAGGCGGGTTCAGGCGGGTTCATTACCGGCGGTTCCCCGAGTGGCCGACCCACGTCAGCCATCTGGCGAACCGCCTCCCTACGTCAGCCCCGCTGCTGTCCTGGCCACGTAGACGGTGTTGCTCGATGTGCCGCCTTGCAGGGGATTGTCGAAGTCGACGACATGGGCCGCGCAATGCGCGAAGACCTCCGCGAGCGCGGAGGTGAACTGTTTGTCCGGCGGGTCATTCGACCACAGGGCGAAGACCCCGTCGGGGTGGAGGTGTTCGGTGAGAGCGCGGAGCCCGGCAGGCTGGTAGAGCGCCGCGTGGCGTGGGTGGAGCACATGGCGCGGCGAGTGGTCGACATCCAGCAGGATGGCGTGGAAGCGGCGGCCCGGCTCCTTCGGGTCCAGACCGCACGAGTCAGCCGCCATTGCGAAGAAGTCGCCTTGAACCAGGCGACAGCGGACGTCCGAAGTCAGCCGGGCGCCGAGGGGCACCAGGCCCCGCTGATGCCAGTCGATGACCTCGGCGAGCGTTTCGATCACGGTCAGTGAGCGCACCCGGCGGTCGTCCAACACCGCTTCGGCGGTGTACCCGAGTCCGAGTCCCCCCACGGCGACGTCCAGTTCGGCGTCCGGCGAATTCGCCAGTCCGAGTTCCGCAAGCGCGACCTCGCCGGCGGTGAAGAGGCTGGACATCAAGAACTCGTCACCGAGCTTCACCTCGTACACGTC
Organism: Streptomyces sp. NPDC058678; assembly: GCF_042714835.1. Taxonomy (NCBI): domain Bacteria; kingdom Bacillati; phylum Actinomycetota; class Actinomycetes; order Kitasatosporales; family Streptomycetaceae; genus Streptomyces; species Streptomyces sp. NPDC058678. Next base: position 63,601 of record NZ_JBHXSG010000049.1, read on the forward strand.
TTCGCCGGATGCCGGGTCGCGTCGGCGCCGCAGGCTGATGTCGCCCATCGCTGTCGGGCGCCAGTCGATCTCCTGGAAACGCGCGCTCATCCGTTTACCTTTCTGCGGCACCGTCGCTGCTTGGAACGTCGCTCTGCGCAGGTGTGGACGCAGACGCGAGACCGCCCCCCGCCGCCCACTCGGGCAGCGGGGGGAGAGACGGCCCGGTCAAGCGTCGATGATGACGGGGATGATGAGGGGCTTGCGGCGGTAGGTACGGAACGCCCAGTTCGCCACGGCGCGGGCGATGAGCTGTTCGAGCTGGTGCGCGTCTCCCACGCCTTCCTGGGCAGCGGTCGCCAGCGTTTTCTCGATGACAGGGATGACGGGCTCGAAGGTGGTGTCGTCGTGGACGAAGCCACGGGCCAGGAAGTCGGGGGTCTCGGCAAGGGCGCCGGTGTCGGCGTCGACGATCGCCACCACGGTGACGACGCCTTCCTCTGCGAGAGTGAGACGGTCCTTGAGGGAGGCTTCGGTGGCGCCACCGACTTCCATGCCGTCCACGTAGACGTTGCCGGCGGGCACCTTGCCGGTGATCGAGGCGCGGCCGTCGACGAGGTCGACGACGACTCCGTCCTCGGCGATGACGACCCGCTCGGGGTCGACGCCGGTACGGATGGCGAGGTCGCCGTTGGCCCGCAGGTGGCGCCACTCACCGTGTACGGGCATGACGTTGCGGGGTTTGACGATGTTGTAGCAGTAGACGAGTTCCCCGGCGCTGGCGTGTCCGGACACGTGCACCTTGGCGTTGCCCTTGTGGACGACGTTGGCGCCCCAGCGGGTCAGCCCGTTGATCACCCGGTAGATGGCGTTCTCGTTGCCCGGGATGAGAGAGCTGGCGAGCAGGACGGTGTCGCCCTTCCCGATGCGGATCACATGGTCGCGGTTGGCCATCCGGGAGAGAGCCGCCATCGGCTCGCCCTGGGATCCGGTGCACACCAGAGTGATCTTGTGGTCGGGGAGCTTCTCCATCTCCTTGGTACTCACCACCAGGCCCGAGGGCACCTTCAGGTAGCCGAGGTCGCGGGCGATGCCCATGTTGCGGACCATGGAGCGGCCGACGAAGGCGACCTTGCGGCCGTGCTGGTGCGCGGCGTCCAGGACCTGCTGGATGCGGTGCACATGGCTGGCGAAGCTGGAGACGATCACCCGCCGCGGGGCCGTCCGCATCACCTGCTCGATCGCCGGGTTCAGTTCGCGCTCGGAGGTGGTGAAGCCGGGGACCTCGGCGTTGGTCGAGTCGGTGAGGAAGAGGTCGACGCCCTCCTCGCCGAGGCGGGCGAAGGCGCGCAGGTCGGTGATGCGGTCGTCCAGCGGGAACTGGTCCATCTTGAAATCGCCGGTGTGCAGGACCATGCCGGCGCCCGTGCGGATCGCGACCGCGAGACCGTCCGGGATCGAGTGGTTGACCGCGACGAACTCGCAGTCGAAGGGCCCGAACCCGCGCCGCTCGCCCTCACGTACCCGCACGGTGCGCGGCCGGATGCCGTGCTCCTTGAGCTTGGCCTCCAAAAAGGCCAGCGTCAGCTTGGAACCGACGACCGGAATGTCGGACCGCTCGCGCAGCAGATACGGGACTCCCCCGATGTGATCCTCGTGCCCGTGAGTGAGCACGATGGCGACGACGTCGTCCAGGCGCTCTCGGATCGAGGTGAAGTCCGGCAGGATCACGTCCACGCCGGGCTGGTTCTCCTCGGGGAACAGCACGCCGCAGTCGACGACGAGCAGCTTGCCGGCGTACTCGAAGACGGTCATGTTGCGGCCGATCTCACCAAGGCCGCCCAGCGCGACGACCCGCAGCCCTCCCTCGGGCAGGGGCGGGGCGGCGGTTAGCTCTGGGTGTGGATGACTCATACCTTGACGCTACCGGAGAGTTTCGCGGAGTGATCCATTGCCCCGGCCGATCTCTCGTCCCGACGGCCGGAGCCGCTCACGACGAGTGCCCGATTTCACCCGGTCCACACGGACGGCGGGGCGGCCCGCCGCGGGTGACGCCGCCCTCCGGGCCGAGCCACACCTGGACCTCCCGGAGCGGACCGCCCCGCACAGCGCGCACGCTCCGTCCCTTCTGCCTTCGGAATGAGCCCTCAATCCGACGCACTGAACCTGCATGGTCAGGGCCCGCCCGGCATGGTCAGGGTATGTCGCCGCGCCAGTCGAAGTGCCTGCCATCCGCAGCACGAGGGGCATACAGAGCCCGTCCGCCCGGCCCGCAGGCACCTATCTCCGTCGCCAGCGCCACACCCCCGCGCAGCTCGCTTTCGGGCCTGTCAGTGACGTCCAGCAGCAGACCGTCCAGAGGCCCGCCGACCAGTGCCACGTACACATGGCCGGGCCGAGGCCCGGCGTCGTCATGGTCGGCGCCGTAGACGCGGCCGCGCATGAACTCCAGCTCATCCATGCCTCTCAGACTCGCACCCGCCACTGACAATCACTGACCGGTTGCAGGTAGCCGAGGTCCAGCCCGCCCCGACAACATCCGCAGCACAACCACGCCTGCCCGACCGGGGAGACAGCACGACCGGCACAGGGGCCGGGGAGCGGGCGCGGGTTGCCGACGTCGCCGCCCGCAGCACCCAAGGGTGACGGCACCGCCGGAGAACTCCTGTGCACCGGCTGCCCTTGAGCGCCTGCGCGGTGCCCCGCGCCAGCCTTCTCGCACCGGCGCACTGAGCGTTCCTGGGGCCGTGCCCACCGTGAGCCTCTCCTCTCCTTCCTGGGAGCCCGGAGCGCAACTGCCACCCGGCCGAGCCGTGTACCGCAATGTGGGCGTATGTCCCGCAAGCGCCGCCTCGCACTGCCACGACATACCCCCGCCGAGCGGACCCCCGTCATACAGGCTGAGGAACTTGAGGCCCTGGCACGGGAGTATCCCGAGGACCGGCGAGAAATCCTCCTCGAGGCAGCGGACTGCTGGAGCGAGGCCAGCCGATTCGACCGGACCCTCGCCCTCCACCAGCAACTGCTGGACGCCGGGGGCGAGGACGCGCACCTGATCGAGGCATACCGGATCAACACCCTTTGGGACGCCGGGCGGACGGACGAGGCCCGGAACGCGGCCAGCCAGCGACAACCCCGCGTCCTGGCTCGCGGCCCTGGATCTGGTCAAGGCCCTGGGCGAGCTGGAGATCGTCGTGCCCGGCCACGGCCCGGTGGGCGGCCGGGAGGTCTTCGACGACACAAGGCACTGGCTGGAGGACTACCAGCAGATCGCCAAGCCCGGGGTGCCCATCGCGGACATCGCCCGCGAGATGACCCGGCGGCACCCGGACCGGGCTCTGCCCATGCTGCTGTGACTGACCCGCGGCCCGTCGTTCGGCCTGGTCGGCCCCAAGGAGCTGGGCGTCCCGCCGGAGGTCCTCGGAGGCTGAACCCATCTTGGGCCGGCCGTCGTCCGGAGCGGTCCGGCGAGCCGTCGGACCTTCTGCGCACCGCACGCGGTTGGAAGCGTTTCCATTCGAGGGTCATGCAGACGATCCGATCCTTCAACTCCTCTGAACTCGAGCGATGTTGCAGCTTCGGTTACCTTGACGCGTACCCATCACAGTGTTTCCATCGCAGGTGTGTAAACGGTTCAAGTCGCCAGGGTTTCCCGCCCGGGCCGAGGACCGAAAGCCAGTCCGCACACCCCGCACACCCCGCACAGCAACCGTGAAGCCGCCAGGAGGACTGTCATGCACGTGCCATTACCATGGCGGGCTGCCCATCGCGTACCCGTCACCATCTCGGCGATCTTGGCCCTCTGCGCCACACTGGCCACCGGCTCAGCGAGCCTCGCCTCGCCCAGTGCGCCCCGTCCCTCGGCCGGCGATGCGACGCTTCAGGCCGCGCGCGTGATGGAGAACCTCGGGCGCGGGGTCGTGGCCGTGCGCTCCGGCAGCAACCAGGTCCTGGTCTCCTGGCGGCTGCTGGGACTCGACCCGGAGGGCATCGGCTTCAACGTCTACCGGTCCACCGGCGGCGGCGCGTATGCCAAGCTCAACGCTGGCGTCCTGACGGGCGGCACCAACTACGTTGACTCCACGGCCGACCTGACACGGGCCAACAGCTACCGCGTGACCCCGGTCGTGGACGGGCAGGAGCAGACGCCCAGCGGGGCCTTCACCCTGACCGCCAACCACGCCACGGAGCCCGTGGTCCGCGTGCCGTTGCGCTCCGGCGGCCCGGTGAAGTTCGTCTGGGTCGGCGACCTCGACGGCGACGGCGAGTACGACTACGTACTGGACCGGCAGACCTCCCCCCAGAAGCTCGAGGCGTACACCAGCGACGGCGACTTCCTCTGGGAGGTCGGCATGGGCCCGAACAGCCAGAACCAGGACAACATCGAACCCGGATCGTCCGCGATCGACGTCGGCCACTGGGACGGCGTCACGGTCTACGACTTCGACAGCGACGGCCGCGCCGAGGTCGCCCTGAAGATCGCCGACGGCGTCACGTTCGGCGACGGGGCCACCTGGACACACGCGGACGACGCGCGGCAGTTCATGGCCATCCTCGACGGCAGGACCGGAGCCCTCCGCAACTGGTCCCCAATACCGACCACTTACCTGGGCGACGGACCGATGGGAGCCCGTCTCGGGGTGGCGTATCTCAACGGCACGACGCCGAGCCTGGTCGCCTACATGAAGAACCGGCGCAACGACGGGGCCTTCAACCTGATGATGGCCGCCTGGAGGTTCACCGGCAGTGCTCTGAAGCAAGAGTGGACCTGGCTGCGCGGCAGCCAGGACGCACCCGACGGGCACAACACCCGCGCCATCGACGTCAACGGCGACGGGACGGACGAGGTCGCCGAGATCGGGTTCGTCCTCAACGGTGACGGCTCCCTGCGCTACTCGATGGGGCCCCAGGGCATCATCCACGGCGACCGCTTCCACCTCGCGGACATGGATCCCAGCCGTCCGGGCCTGGAGGGCTACGGCGTACAGCAGGACAACCCGAGCGGGCTGCTCGAGTACTACTACGACGCCTCGACCGGCTCCGTCATCTGGAAACACAACGGTGGCCCCGCCGACGTCGGCCGCGGCATGGCCGGCGACGTCGACCCGCGCTACCCCGGCATGGAGGTCTGGTCCTTCTCGGGCCTGTACAACGCGTCAGGCAACAGGCTCACCGAACCGAACACGTCGCTGCGCCCGTGGCCGCAGCTGGGCCTCTGGTGGGACGGTGACCTCACCGTGGAACTGCTCAACGACGGCAAGATCGAGAAGTGGGACCCGGCGCGCCCCACGTCGAGCGGCAGCCTGCCCCGGCTGGTCAGCACCTGGAACCACGGCGCGGTCACGGCCGCCCAGGGCGGGCCCACCCACGTCGGTGACATCCTCGGCGACTGGCGCGAGGAAGCCGTGTACACCAATGCCTCCTACAACGAGTTGATCATCTTCACCACGAACCAGCCGACGACCACCCGGCTCCGCACACTGGCGCACAACCCCGCCTACCGAAACGCCATGACGTTCAAGGGATACATGCAGTCCCACCACGTCGACTACTTCCTCGGCGCCGGCATGACCCAGCCGCCCCGGCCGAACATCACCTACGCGGGAGGCGCTCCCGCCGCCCCACAGAGGTAGCACCGGACGGCGCGACGGCTTCCTCGGGAGACCCTGGTCACCGGCTACTACAGTGCGGCCATGGAGATCAAGTGCACGCAGTGCCAGGGTGTCGACCTTCAGGCCGGTTTCGTCGAAGACGGCGGTGACCACTCGAACGGGTACACGCGCTGGATACCCGGACCGCTGGAGCGAGGGCTCTTCGGAGGAGCCAAGCGCTGGGGACGCCCTCGATACCAGATCGACGCCTACCGATGCCCGTCCTGCGGTCACCTGGAACTCTTCGCCCCGCACGAGGTCTGACGGCCGACGTCGAGAAATTCGACTGCGTGGTCGGGCCGAGGCCTCTAGGGTCCGCGCATGGACTGGCATGTGTGGCATGGCGATTACGATCTCCCGGATTCCTCACTCGGACGGCGACTTCGTGTTGTCCAGGAACGGATCGGACTCGCCCTGCAGGCGAGCCCTCCCGGTCCTCTCCGGGTGGTGAGCATCTGCGCCGGCCAGGGGCGGGACCTGCTCGGAGTTCTGCCTGATCATCCGCGTCGCGGGGATGTGATGGCGCGTCTGGTGGAGCTGGATCCACGCAACGTGGCGGAGTCCAGGCGAGTCGTCACGAGTCTTGGCCTGGATCAAGTCGAGATCGTGGCCGGTGACGCCGCAGTGACCGATCACTATGAAGGCATGACACCAGCAGAACTCGTGCTGGCTTGCGGAGTGTTCGGCAACATCACCGACGACGACGTCGAGCGCGTCGTTGGCTTCTGCACTCAACTGTGCGCGAAGGGCGGAGTGCTGGTGTGGACGCGCCACAGAAAGCAGCCGGACCTGTTCCCGCAGGTCTGCCGCTGGCTGGAGGAACGCGGCTTCACCAGGGAGTGGCTGTCCGAGCCGGACGCCGGGTTCGGCGTCGGAGTCCACCGTTTCACGGACCGGCCTCAGCCGCTGATTCCGGGGAAGCGCATGTTCACGTTTGTCGGATACGACGTACTGGCGCAGCGGGGTAGTGCCGAGTGACACGGGATCAGCACCGTCCACGTGACGGCGATGACCATGGCGGTGTGAGCGGGCAGGCAGCGACGGGTATCGAGGCGGGAACGCCCGGCGGACGTACCGGCCGTCGGGCCGAGCTCTTCGGGTGAGACGGCGGGTCCTCCGCGCAGGAAGCCAAGATCGGTTCCGCACCGGCCGGCGGCGGTGAGCCTGCGCGGCCTCGCGCTGCCGTCCGTTGTCCGTGCCGTCCAGTCGCCCGGGGCCGCTCGGGTCGTACGTCCCGGGCAGGGGGCCGGCGAGCATCTCCAGGCCGAGGCCGTGGCGGTGAGGTGGTCGGCGAAGGCGGTGAGTTCGGCGGCGTCGCGGCCCAGGCGCTTCATCTCGTAGACCACGAGCTCCGCGAGGAGGACATCGCCCGCCGGTCCCCGCTCAAGCACCGCAACTTGAACCTGCTCGGCCGCTACAGCTTCATCGCCGGCATCCCGGCAGCCGGCGCTCTGCGCCCGCTGCGCGACCCGGACGCGCCGGAGCGGGACGAGAACGACGAGTCGGCCGCCGACTGAAGAGGCGTCGTCAGGGGCTCCCTGGGCTGAGGTCTTCACGCCGCACGCCCACACCAGCAGTGGTGTGGGCGTGCGGCGTCCCCGGGCCGCATCTGAGGCCGTCAGCTGGCGACCCTGCCGAACAGGTGGTTGGCAGGAGCGTCGGGATCGTTGCCGTAGAAGAACTCCGTGACCGCCTGGTGGAATTCGGCGCGGTCCAGCGCACCGGAGCCGTCCCGGTCCAAAGCGGCGAAGACCGCGGCGCAGTCCTCGCCGGGAACGCCGGCGACAGAGTCGAACATCTGCTGGAACTCCGCCTGGTCGATCTTGCCGAGGGGATGGACGGGTTCTGGACGAACGTGATCGCCCCGATGGATCAGGACGGTGACGGGAAGGTCGATCTGCGGGAGATGACCGAAGGGTTCAGGTGGGTCCTGACCGACCCCGCCCTGTACCCGGAACAGATCGAGCCGGTGACCAACTGCTTCTTCGACCTCGTCGATCTCAACAGGCGATTGTGCGCCATGGCGTCCGACGACCCCTTGGCCCGGCGCCGCTCCGTCAGACTCGCCGACATCGGCGGGCGCACCTTGCTGATCGACCCGAGGAGGGGCACCACCACGACCAATCTTTGGCCACCGGACTCCCGTCCGGCGACCAAGGACACACACGACGTCGACGACTGGCTGACCGCGATCTCCGTTGGCCGCTATGTGGGTCTGACGGCCGAATCGACCGCCCACCAGTACCCGCGTCCCGGCCTCGTATACCGGCCGGTACGCGACGTCGAGCCGATCGCGGTGCGGATCGCCTGGTGGCGGGACGAACCGCATCCCGCTACCCAGGCCGCGATCGAACTACTCACGACGCTCTACCGCACGGGATGACCCGGCCCGTGCGTCTTGTCAGCGGGGCCATCCCGCCAGCGAGCCGACGCACGCTCTCGATGCCTCTCAAAACGGCGGCGTACTGGACGCAATCTCGACGGTGAGCCTCGAACGAGATCAACGCCTGTGCCGGCCTGCGGCGACGCCGAGCGGCTGAGCAGCCTCTCCCGGGTGGCAGCGGAGCGGCACGGGGTATCCGGGTCAGCGCGCCGGTCAAACTCGCTGAAGCGGCCACGTATTTTCGTGCTTTCTTTCCATGCGCATGTCACAGGACGCCGATTCTTCGACGAGAACCTGGCCAGGCGGCTCACCTCCTTCCTCGGCTCCCGGACTCCCGCCACCTGTTCTCAAAGAACTGTTACGACTGGCCGACCGTGCCGCAGGCAGGAACGGACTGCCATCGACCGCCCGATCGCCGATCAGGCCACGATGTATGCCGTCCAACGCGAAGCTTCTCTGGTCCCCGTTGCGAAGAAGTGGACGCCTTCGGAGACGACCTGGAGCGGTTCTCGCTCCTGGAAACCCCGACGCTCCTGGTGGTCGGGCAGCTCAGCCCGCCGTGGCTCACCGACACGTCCCGGCGTCTCCAGCAGGCCATGCCGAACGGACGCCTCGTGGAGATCCCCGGCCACGCGCACGACGCGTATCTCACCGATCCCGGTGCGATGGCCGAAGCAGTCCTTCCCTTCGCCCTCAACCCCGCCGCATAGGCCGAGGCCGGGCGCATGCGGCGCGACCAACTGTGTCACCTCGCTGATCCAGGGCCCGGGTCAGCTGACGGTTGGCCTCCACAGCACTCGCCATCTCGACGCCCACGCGCAGGCTGCCACGGGCGAATTGGGTTCCGCAGGGCGTTCGGGCCCTCGGTAGGGCCAGGCCGTCCACCTCTCCCCCGTACCGGCGAACACGACCACGCCCACCCACAGCCGGACATGACCCCGGCCAGGAGCATCTGACGGAAGCAACTCGCCGGGCCGACGGATTGCGTACACCCGTCGTTGACGCGTCTCGGTCTCAGTCGTGGGCGTTTGCCGGCAGTCGTCGAGGGCCCGAACAGGCGCTCAATGCGGTGACATCACTGGCACTGGCGGCCGGTGTTGATGCACTGGACCATCTCGTTCATCAGCTGCTCGTCGAAGACGTTGACGAAGTCACCGTGGTCGGTGATCGGCTTGTGCACCTGCTCCGGGAAGCCGTCGACCGCGTAGAACGGGCTGGACTGGCCGTTGTCGCTCAGGCTGGGCGGGTCCACGTCGTAGACCAGACGCTGTACGAGCTGCGGAATGGCCTTGAAGCCGCTCGGACAAACGCCCGTGTTCGGATCGGCGAACGCGACGTGGGCCCGGTGATTGGCGCTGTCGATGTTCTGGCCGTCCCAGCAGCTCTGGAACTTGGACGTCCGGACCAAGCTGCTGCCCTCGGGACAGACCGGGTACTTGTCCGTCAGCTGGCGGTCCTCGAAGCCGGTGCAGCTCCACGCCGCATTGGCATTCGCGGTGCCATTGGTGAACGCCTTGGCATCACCGGTGATGATCCGCAAGAACTTGGGCATGGCCACGACCTTGCCGCTGGCGTTGCCCACGTACTCCAGGGTCACCTCCGATGCGGTGAGGATCTGGCCGGCATTGCCCTCGGCGCCGCCGCCCTGTTGCTCGGCGTCGAATTCCTCGGTGCCGTCCTGCAGGCGGAGTACCGGCCAGTAGTAGGACGACTTGTCACCCTGGTTCTGGCATGTCGTCTCGCCACCCGCGAAGTCGTCGTTGTCGGCGAACGCGTCGTTCGCCTGGTTGCCGACGTAGTCATGCGTGTGATGAGCACCGTTGTCCACACCGGGCGCGACGATGACGTTGTCGCTGTTGTACAGCTTGTTCTCGTTCACTCCGCACCGGGTGGTGAAGGCCCCCCGGGAGGCCTCCTGCGACTCGCGAGGCACTGTCACATTGGGTCGGACCGTGGTGATGTCGACGAAGTCGGCAGCGACAGGCCCGTTACCTGCCTGCCCGCCACCGGCGGGCTGCCCCTGCCCGTTGCCCTGTTCCGCTCCCTGACCGTTCTCCTGGCCTTGCTCCTGGCCCTGCTCCTGGCCGCTCTGATTGTTGTCGGCATCGCTCTGGTTGCCGGAAACGCGAAGCGTACAGACGGCCAGTGATTCAAGGCCCTGCGGCCTGTCCCCCACCCTGCCAATGGCAATGGTGATTCGGTCGATCGTCGCGACCCGCTTGTCCTTCAGAGGACCCATGATCGCGTTGTTGGCGAAGTTGCTGTCCTGCCGTATGGCCCGGGTCGAACTCTGCAGCCTCTGATAGGCCTCCGAGATCTGGCTGTCCAACAGAGCAAGCTGCTTGTCGACCTCCGCCCTGGCCTGGTCCGGCACCTGCTGCAGCCGGCTGCCGACGTCGGGGCAGTCAATGGTGGAGGCTTCTGACGCCGCGGCTTGGCCGGTCCCACCTTGAGACGATCGTTTGACCTTGTTGCCGCCTGTCTCGTGGGCGGAGGCATACACATTCACGACCACCAGCCCGCCTGCTCCGAGTGTGAGAGCCGCCGCAGCGGCAATGACCTTGCCGCCCGTGGTCTTCGATCGTTTGCGCGCGTTGCGCCCCATGGATTTCCTCCGAACTCTTCTGCGTGGAACACCACTTCACGAGGTGAGTCGCACCAGAAGGAAGCAATGTCCTGCCTGTCGGCCCCGCTGAGGGGCTCGTTGTCGACGAAGGGCCAGTCGGTCGTCGAGCGAGGCCGGGCGTCCGCGACTCGAAGTGCTCCGCACGCCTCGGCACGGACCGTCGGGGATGCTTGGTCCCTTCACTCGCACCCCCTCCGGCACTCGACGCATCCGTCGATCCCTTCGTTCAGGAACCAGAGTTGCCCATGGGGCTGCTGCGACGGAGGAATTGGGTCGCCACGTCAGGTTCTCGTAAGAACTCACCGCACCGACCGATGACTTCGGAAGCGCTTGTTGACGCCACCCGCGGAGCGATAAGGCACCTCACGACGGCGTGCAGCTGCGACAGGGTTCGGCCGTAGTACGACGCTCACGCCAGAGGGCTCGCAGCGACGACACGGCCAGGGCTCAGTCAGGTGCACGACGTCCTTGCCGTCAAGGGCGGCCCTGACGCGACTGCGGTCACCGGAGGAATTCCCGCCTTCCCTCGATCGGACAAGACCAACGACCGTTTGCCCTCGGTCCCAGTGCGCGGTGCACACCTGCAAGTTCGGCTGGACGTAGCTGAGGCGGGAAGGCTCGGCCCAATTCTTACGAGAGGTTGACACGACGACCAACCAGCTTCACGCAGGCTGTTGAAGCGGCAAGCCTGGCCCCTCGCCACCAGCCCGGAGTGGCGGTCGCAGAACACCAGGAGTCGGACATGAGCAGGCCCAACCAACGCGACAACCACAAGCCCGCGGCACCGAGTCCGCTGAGCGTCATCGGCGGCGGGTTCCTGGCGACCACGGCCCTCGGAGCGACGCTGACCGTTGCCCCGGCCGACCAGCCCGACCGCTCTGTCGCCGAGACGGGACACACCGTCTGCGCCCAGGGGGACGACGGCTGAAACCGGTCGGGGTTGCTTCGGTGCTGTGCGGCCGTCGGCGGTGGTGTGCAGAGCATGCGGGTCACAGACTACTTCCTTCCGATGGGTCGGCAAAGGCCGCTGCACGACATGTGCCTCCGCCTTTGCCGATGGGTCGGCAAAGGCGGAGGCACATGT
>NZ_JBHXSG010000050.1:0-41189 GCF_042714835.1 Streptomyces sp. NPDC058678
CTGCACACCTACAACCACCACCGCTGCCACACCGCACTCGGAGGCAAGCCACCCATCAGCCGTGTGAACAACGCTGCGGGTCAATACACCTAGGGAGCGAGCCAGACGGTCGTGTCCGGCCCGAGCCGCCCGTCCTCGAACGGGCGGCTCGCGAGCAGCACTTCGCCCGGCGGCAGTGGTACGGCCGTGCCCGACAGGTTGGTGACACACCGCCAGCCGTCGTTCCGGGTGAAGTCCAGCACGCCGTCCGGGGTGTCGGCCGTCCAGGTGAGCGTTTCGCCCTCCAGCAGCTTGCGGCGCAGCCTGAGAGCCTTGCGGTAGAGCTCCAGGGTCGAGCCCTCGACCCCGTCCTGCGCCTCGACGGCGTAGGACGCGAAGCTCTCCGGCTGCGGCAGCCAGGCACCGCCCGCGCCGAAGCCGTAGGACGGCCCCGTGCTCGTCCACGGCAGCGGCACCCGGCACCCGTCCCTGCCCTTGCGGACGCGTCCCGTCTGTTCCCAGATCGGGTCCTGGAGGACCTCGAAGGGCAGGTCGGCGACTTCAGGCAGGCCGAGTTCCTCGCCCTGGTAGACGTACGAGGATCCCGGCAGCGCCAGCATCAGGAGCGTGGCGGCGCGGGCTCGCCGCAGACCCTCGGCCGGGTCGACGGCGGGGGCGTGGCCGCCGGACAGCAGCCAGGCGTTGTCGTCGGTGCCGGGCGGGAGCATCAGGCGGGAGGCGTGCCGCACGACGTCGTGGTTGGACAGCACCCAGGTGGCGGAGGCGCCGGCCTCCGACGCGGTGGCCAGCGAGTCGGTGATGACCTGGCGCAGCTCGCCGGCGTCCCAGCCGGCCTGCAGGTACTCGAAGTTGAAGGCCTGGCCGAGTTCGTCGGGGCGGGCGTACCGCACGCGCCGCGCCCCCTGGACCCAGGCCTCGGCGACGGCCATGCGGGGCGGGCGGTAGGCGTCCAGGATCTTGCGCCAGTCGCGGTAGATCTCGTGGACCTCGTCGCGGTCGAAGAAGGGGTGCGTGCCGGGCGGGAACCGGGGCAGCGACTCCTCACTGCTGAGCTCGGGGGCGCCGAGGTCGCGCAGCGGTTCCTCCAGGTCCTTGGCGAGGGCGTGGGCGACGTCGACGCGGAAGCCGTCGACCCCGCGGTCGGACCAGAAGCGCAGGGTGGTGCGGAAGTCGGCGCGGACCTCCTCGTTGTCCCAGTTCAGGTCGGGCTGTTCGGGGGCGAACAGGTGCAGGTACCACTGTCCGTCCGGCACCCGTTTCCAGGCGCTGCCGCCGAAGACGGACTGCCAGTCGGTGGGTGGGAGTTCGCCGTGGGTGCCGCGGCCGTCGCGGAAGACGTAGCGGTCGCGGGCGGGCGAGCCGGGCGCGGCGGCGAGCGCCTCCCGGAACCAGGCGTGCTGGTGGGAGGTGTGGTTGGGGACGAGGTCGACGATCACCTTGAGTCCGAGGCGGTGAGCCTCGGCGGCCAGCGCGTCGAAGTCGTCGAGGGTGCCCAGGCGGGGGTCGACGTCGCGGTGGTCGGCGACGTCGTAGCCGCCGTCGGCGAGTTCGGAGGGGTAGAAGGGGCTGAGCCACAGGGCGTCGACGCCCAGTGCGGCGAGGTGGTTCAGGCGCCGGGTGATCCCGCGCAGGTCGCCGAGCCCGTCGCCGTCGGCGTCGGCGAAGCTGCGGGGGTAGACCTGGTAGACGACGGCCTGCCGCCACCAGTCGGGGTCCTTGGAGGAGAGGTCGGGAAGGTGGAGTCGGTGGTCGGGGTTCGGGTCGGTCACGCGGCGTTCTCCCTCATGGCGGTCGTGACGATGGGCAACGGCACTCAGGTACCTGTCCACATTGTCGGGAAAGCGAACTCGAACGCCGTCCGGAGCGGTTCATTCCCTGTGTGTCGGAATTGTGATGGAGTTCTGAACTCAACCTGCATATCCGCAGGTTGACAGGGTTCCGCTGGGAGATCCACGATGTGCGGACACTGTGGCGCATGTGACCAATGAGCCCAGTGTTTCTCAGAGGTGCTTCACAGCACTTCATTCACAGCACTTCACCACCCCTCACACACATCCGATGGGATCCGCATGTCGACAGCCAGACGTGTCACCGCGCGCCGCCTGCTGGGGACGGGCGCCGCGGCGCTCGTCCTTTGTTCCGCCTCCGTCGCCGCCGCTTCCGGCGCCTGGGCCACCGGCACGCCCGGTGGCGACGGCTGGAAGTCCGGCGGCACCTACAAGCCCGGCACCGGCGCGGGCACGGAGACCGGGACCGACCGCTGCCAGTTCTCGCTGGACGGCACGAGCTTCTACGACTCGGTCAAGGTCGACGACCAGAACCTCAAGCCGACCGACGACGGCAAGGTGCACATCAAGGTCCGCACCGCGGGCGACGCCACCACCTGCACGGCCTCCCTGGCCTCCTACCTCGCCCACGGCGCCACCTTCGGCACCTCCGGCGAGCAGGTCTTCGTCGACTTCGACACCGTCACCGTCAAGCCGGGCCAGACCGACTCCCTCGACATCGCGGTGCCGGACGCGGGCTGCTTCGCGCAGATAGACCTGTACCGAGGAGCGGTCAAGTTCGACGGCAAGCTCGACGCGAACGACGGCTTCGTCCACGGCGACCTGCCCAAGGGTCCGGACCGCCCGGTCATCAAGGACAAGCTGATCGCGGCCTGGAACGGCGGCACGAAGGACTGCACGACGGCCCCGTCCGAGCCGCCGGCCACCCCCACGCCGACCCCCTCCACCCCGGAGTCCACCGAGCCCTCGACGCCCTCGGAGGAGACCACGCCCCCGGCGACGGAGACCCCCGCCGAGTCCCCCTCCCCGTCCACCGAGGCCCCGAGCCCGTCGGCCTCCGAGTCCACCACCGCCCCCGCCGCCACCCCGAACGGCGGCGGCGACAACCTCGCGGAGACCGGCGGCAGCAGCGCGACCGGCCCGATCGCGATCGGTGCGGCGGTGCTCCTCGCGGGCGGCGCGGGCATCGTGCTGGCGACGCGTCGCCGCAAGGCTGCTCGCTCGTAATCAAGCGCAGTTGGTGTAGTCGGCGCCGGTCGGGCGGTTTCAGCCCGGCCGGCGTTCGGGCTGAGGACCGGGGATCGCCCCCGCCGCCCCTTCCCGTCCCGTCCCTGGGGGCTGCCGCCCCCAGACCCCCGCTTCGGCCTGAACGGCCTCGTCCTCAAACTCCCCCAAAGGGGGTGCCCCCAGACGGGCTGGAAGCGGCGCAGTGTTCGAGGAGCGAGGCGATGTCACTGTCCACCACCCGGTAGCGCACGATCCTTCCCTCCTTCTCGCCCTCCACGACCCCCGCCGCCCGCAGCAGCCTGAGCGCCTGCGACACGGCGGGGTCGTTCATGCCGGTGGCGATCGCCAGGTCGGAGACGGCCAGCGGGCCGGTCCGGTGCAGGGCGAGCAGCAGCGCGAGCCGCTTGGGATCGGCGAGCAGCGAGAAGCGGTCGGCCCAGGTACGGACATGGCCCGGTTCGCCGATCGCGGCGATCGCGTCGCACACCCGGTGCCCGTCGATGGTTCGGCGATCCACTCGGTCGGCCGGAACGAGATGCATGCCGCCATCCTCGCAGGCGCCCCCATGTGATCTTCCATACCTGCGCAGGTACGCAGCTATGCAGGAGACCGCTTGCCACCCTACGGTGGGCGGGCCGTGGTGCTCGGGAAGCCGGTGACGACCCCTCAGGGGGTCCATGCCGGAGCGGCCCTCGCCACTGTGATCGGGGAGTTTCCGTCCCGTCCGGCGCCAGCCGGGCCACTGGTCACAAGACCGGGAAGGCAGGAACGGACACGCACGACCCGTAAGCCAGGAGACCGGCCACGGCATCTCACGAGTTGATCCACGAGGTGCTGGAGCGTGACCGGATGACCCTGCCCAACCCTGCCCCGACGTCCTTCAAGTGGCGCCGGGAGGACACCCTCAAGACCGCCGGCCTGATGGCGGTCGTCGCCGCACTGCACGTCGTCGCCTTCGGAATCCTGTTCCTCCTCGTCGTCCCCGGGCACTACGAGGTCGGCAACAAGGCCTTCGGCATCGGCCTCGGCATCACCGCCTACACCCTCGGCATGCGGCACGCCTTCGACGCCGACCACATCGCCGCGATCGACAACACCACCCGCAAGCTGATGGCCGACGGCAAGCGCCCGGTGTCGGTGGGCTTCTGGTTCGCGCTCGGCCACTCCAGCGTGGTGGTGCTGCTCGCCCTGCTGATCGCGGGCGGCACCCAGCTCGCCGGAAGGGTCATGAACGAGGACTCCGGCACCCACCAGGTGCTCGGCGTCCTCGGTACGACGATCTCCGGCACGTTCCTCTACCTCATCGCCGCCCTCAACCTGGCCGCCCTGCTCGGCATCCTGAAGGTGTTCAAGGCGATGCGGGCGGGCGCCTACGACGAGAAGGAGCTCGAACAGCACCTGGACTCGAGGGGGTTCATGAACCGGATCCTCGGCCGCCTCACCAAGTCCATCACCCGCCCCGGCCAGATGTACCCGCTCGGCTTCCTCTTCGGACTCGGCTTCGACACCGCCACCGAGGTCACCCTGATGGTGATGGCGGGCTCGGGCGCGGCGGCCGGTCTGCCCTGGTACGCGATCCTCTCCCTGCCCCTCCTCTTCGCCGCCGGCATGAGCCTGTTCGACACCCTCGACGGCACGTTCATGAACTTCGCCTACCAGTGGGCGTTCTCCAACCCGGTCCGCAAGGTCTTCTACAACCTCACCATCACCGGCCTGTCCGTCGCCGTCGCCTTCTTCATCGGCACCATCGAACTCGTCGGCGTCCTGCACGAGAAGCTCGACCTGACCGACACGGTCACCACCTGGATCGCCGACATCAACCTCGACAGCGTCGGCTACGTCATCGTCGGCCTGTTCGTGGTGGTGTGGGCGGCCGCCATCGCCTACTGGCGACTCGCCAGGGTGGAGCAGCGGTGGGCGGTCCGGCCCGCGGCGGAGACGCGCTAGACGCCCTCCACCGTCGTCAGCCACAGCTTCACGTACCGCTCCACGTCCACGCCCAACGCCACGTCCACCAGCCGCTGTTCACGGGTGCCCTCGTGGATCTCGGACTCGCCGGGGCGCGGGCGCCGGTCGACGATCGTCTGGCCCCGGGTGGCGCCCGGGGCCAGGCTCACCTCGACCGGGAGGGGTTCGGTGGTGATGCCGTCCGGGTCGACGACCGCGCAGACGGCGCCCGCGTCGCCGAGGCCGCCCGTGGGTGTGGGGTCGCCGGAGGTGGCGGGATCCCGGTGGGCGAGGAGTTCGCCGGCCAGGCGCAGGCGGGGTTCGGAGCTCGCGCGCAGCCGCTGCACGTCCCCGGCCGGGACGAGGACCTGCTTGAACACGTCCAGGCCGTACATCGTGATCGGCACCCCGGCGGTGAGGAGGATCGCGGCGGCCTCCGGGTCGTGCCACACGTTGAACTCCGCGACCGCCGTGGCGTTACCGGTCGCCACCGCGCCGCCCATGAACACGATCCGCTCGATGTTGCGGACCACCTCGGGGTGGGTGCGCAGCAGCAGCGCGATGTTCGTCAGGGGCGCGGTGGGGATGAGGGTGACCGGCGTCGGCGAGGCGAGGATCTCCCGCCGCAGCAGCGTCACCGCGTCCACGTCGACCGGCCGACGGGTCGGCGCGGGCAGCCCCAGGTCGCCCATCCCGTCCTCGCCGTGCACGTGCCGCGCCGTCCGCACCGGCTCGATCAGCGGGCGCTCGGCACCCCGCGCGACCGGGATGTCACCGGCCCCGGCCTGCTCCAGCACGGTCAGGGTGTTGCGCACGACGCCGTCCACGTCGGTGTTCCCGGCCACGCAGGTCACCGCCCGCACGTCGAGCGCGGGGTGCCGTACGGCGAACAGCAGGGCCAGGGCGTCGTCGACACCCGTGTCGCAGTCGATGATCACCGGGATGGGCTGACCGGTCACGGCGGGGTTCCTCTCCTCGGGATACGACGGGTTACGCAAGCGACCTTACGCAGCCGCCCACAGTCCGGTCCCGCGAGCACCGACCCGGGCGGCGATCCGGTCCAGCAACTCCCCGGCCGGCACCGCCCCCGGACGGCTCCCGTCCCGCAGCCGTACGGCCACCAGGTCGCCGTCTGCCTCCCGCTCCCCGATCACCGCCTGGTACGGCACGAGCCGCGCCGCCCGGATCCGGGCGCCGAGGGTGCCGTCGCCGGGGCCGTGCGGTTCCGCCCGCAGTCCCCGCGCCCGGGCCTGCCGTACGACCTCGTGGGCCCGCTCCTCCTGCGCGTCCGCGACCGGCAGCACCACCAGTTGCACGGGCGCGAGCCACGCCGGGAACGCGCCGCCGTGCTGCTCGAGGAGATGCGCGACGGCCCGTTCCACGCTGCCGATGATGCTGCGGTGCACCATGACCGGCCGGTGTCTGGCGCCGTCGGCGCCGATGTAGTGCAGGTCGAAGCGTTCGGGCTGGTGGAAGTCGATCTGGACGGTGGAGAGGGTGGTCTCGCGGCCGGCAGGGTCGGCGATCTGGACGTCGATCTTGGGGCCGTAGAAGGCGGCTTCGCCCTCGGCGGCCTCGTAGGGGATCCCCGAGTCGTCGAGCACCTCCCGCAGCAGCGCGGTGGCCCGCCGCCACAGGTCCGGGTCGGCGACGTACTTGCCGCCCTCGCCGGGCAGGGAGAGCCGGTGACGGGCGGCCCGGATGCCGAGATCGGCGTACGCGCGGCCGATGAGCTCCAGGGCGTCCCGTGCCTCGTCCACGGCCTGCTCCAGGGTGCAGAAGATGTGCGCGTCGTTGAGCTGGATGGCCCGGACCCGGGTCAGACCGCCGAGCACCCCGGACGGCTCGGAGCGGTACATGCCGCCCAACTCGGCGATTCTGAGGGGCAGTTCACGGTAGCTGTGGGAGCGGGAACGATAGATCAACGCGTGATGCGGACACAGACTCGGCCTCAGTACGACCTCCTCCGCGCCCAGTTCCATCGGCGGGAACATGTCCTCGCTGTAGTGGGACCAGTGCCCCGAGATCTCGTACAGCTCGCGTTTGCCGAGGACCGGCGAGTACACGTGCCGGTATCCGGCGGCGCGTTCGGCCTCCCGGACGTACTCCTCCAGGGTGTGCCGTACGACGGCCCCGTCGGGGAGCCAGTACGGCAGGCCCGCGCCCATCAGCGGATCGGTGTCGAACAGGCCGAGTTCGCGGCCGAGTCGGCGGTGGTCGTGCGGGCCGGTCATGGCGGTCATGGCGGTTCTCTCCTCACGGTGACCGGCGACGAGCCCCCGCACGACGAAGCCCCGGGGCACTCGCCCCGGGGCTTTCGACTGGGTCAGCTGTCAGCGCGCCGGGACACTCTCCGGCGTCGTCGTGAGAGACACGAGTACTACGTGGGCGCGCTGCATGGGGCGACGGTAGCAAGGAGGCGGAGGGCCGGGCGATCGGTTTTCGGGACCCGCGCCCACCCCCGCCCCGGCCCCGCTCACCCGTACGGCCCGGCTCGCTGGTGGCCGGTCGGTCCCGGTGGTGCCGTAAGAGGGCGCACTCGATCTTGGCAGCCCTCAGGAGAGACCTCGATGACCCGACCCACGGCCCGTGTCCGCACCGCCTCCGCGCTGTCGCTCGGCGCCCTCCTGACCGCGACCGCCTGCTCCGCCCTCACCACGCCGCCCACCGCCGAGAAGCCCGACCTCTCCGCCACGACCGCGTCGCCCGCCCCGTCCGGGAAACACGCGTCCCCGGCCGCCACCCCCGCCCTCACCGCGGCGCAGGCGCAGGCCGTGCTGCTCACGGAGACCGATCTGGGGGAGCCCTGGACGCCGACGCAGGGCAGCGCGACCTGGCACGACGCCGTGCTCAAGGCGACCACGAACCTCCCGGACTGCCAGCGGCTGATGGACACCGCCTACTCCGAGGAACTGTTCGGCGCGGACGCCCGTCCTCGTGCGGTGGTCGGGCTCGACGACGACTGGAACGAGACCCAGTTGCGCCAGCAGGTCGTCGCCCACCCGGCGGCGGACGTGGACCGCACGCTGGCCTGGCTGAAGGCGCTGCCGAAGAAGTGCGCGCGGTTCACGGCGAAGACCACCCGGGGCGAGGCGCACGCCGTCGAGGTCACCGAGGCCGCGCTGCCCGAGGCCGGGGACGCCCGGCAGGGCCTGCGGATCCTCGTCTGGGGCGAGACGGCCGACGGCGAGCCCGCCGCGTTCACCCTGGACGTCGCCGCCGTCCGCGTCGGCGACGACGCGATCGGCCTCACCCACGGCGGCTTCGGCGAGGTGTCGCCCGACATCGCGCGGGCGGTCGTACAGCTCGGGGCGCAACGCCTGACGGAGGTCCGGACGAAGGGGCGGGTGGAGGTCTGACCGCGGCGCCCGCCCGGGCCTCCGGGGGCGTCCGGGCAGGGAGCCCAGCACGATGTCCAGGCAGGACTTCTGTCGCTTCGGGTGGCTCAGTCGCCGTCACGGTCGAAGCGGGTCCGGTGCTCGACCACGTCATGTGCCAGCTCCAGCGCCGTACGGCTCTGGGCGAAGGCGTGGCCGCGCAGGCGGGCCAGCGCCTCGTCGGAGCCGATGCCGAGCTGGGCCATGATCATGCCGACGGCCTGGTGGACCTCGTCCTGGTCCTTGGCCAGCCCGCTCAGCCAGGGTTCCGTCTCCCGGCCCCCGTGCTCCTCTCCGCGGGGCAGCGCCATCAGGGCCACCGTCATCACGTTCGCCACCATCAGCGCGGTGCGCAGCTCGCGGGGCGTGAGTTCGCCGGGGGTGTCGCGGTAGAGGTCGAGGGTGCCCACGCACACGGCTTCGTTGCCCAGGGGGATCGAGTACATCGCCCGCACCCCGGCGGCCGTGGCCTGCTGGGCGAAGACCGGCCAGCGTCCGACGTCCCGCCCGGTCGTGAGGTCGCAGGCGAGCACGGGGACGCCGGCGCGGGCGGCGTGCTGGCAGGGCCCGTCGCCCAGGGTGGCCTGGATCTCCGCCAGGCGGGCGGCCCGCTCACTGCTCGCGCTCAGCCGTACCGGCATCCCGTCGGTGTGCAGCGCCACGCTAGCGGCAGCCACCGGCAGCAGTTCGACCGCCACCCCGCACAGCCGCCCGGGAATCTCCCTGGGCTCGGCGTCCCGCACGCCCTCCGCGATCACGTCGACGTCCCGCATGTTGTCCTGGGCGAGTTCGCGCTCGGCGTCGAGATCCGACGCCCAGGACTGCTCCGGATGCTCGTAGCGGCCGGGCTCGTCACCGTGGGCGCCTTCTGGGCCGTCCCTGGGACGCACGGCCACCGCCTCCTTCGATCACAGCGCGCCCACCGTCGTACAGACCCCGCTGGGGGGCGACGCCCGACTACCCCCCGGCCCACGGGCGAAACCCGGCCCGCTACCGCTGCTCGTACGGATCCGCCGGCTGCTTCACCCGCTTCACCGAAGTGACGTCGAGCACCGCAGGCCAGGCCGCGTCGGTGCCCAGCGCGCCCTCGGGGTGCCAGGTGCCGGTGACGGTGACCCAGGTGTCGACCGGCGGCGCCTCGTCCCCGCGTACCTCGACCTTGCCGGCCGTCGCGTCGGCGGCGCAGCAGCTGACGAGGAGCCGGGTGACGTACCAGGTGCCGTCGTCGCCGTGGGTGACGAAGCCGGTCATCCGGACCGTGCGGCCCTTCAGCGACCGCCCGCTGTCGTAGATCGCCCGGGAGCTGAACTCGCCGAGGGTCAGCTCCACCGGGTCCCCGGCGGCGAGCGCAGGGAAGGCCCCGACCCCCTGCGCGGCCCGCTGAGCGGACTCGCGCCCGGCGCTGTACGACCCGAGGGCGGGCGGCGGGAAGAGCAGCAGGGCGAGCGCGGGGAGGGTGAGGAGCCAGGCGATCCGAGGGCCGTGACCGTGGTGATGACCGTGCCCGACGTGATCGTCCTCTTCGTGGCCGTCGGGCGCGGATTCCTGACCGTCGGGCGTGGATTCCTGACCGTCGGGCGCGGATTCGTGACCGTCCGGCGTGGATTCGTGACCCGCGTGCGCGGACCGCCGTACGACCGCCATCACCGCGCCCAGCAGCACCAGCACCACCCCGGACACGACCAGGTAGGGCCGCAGCCCCGCCTGCACATACCGCAGGTACAGCTCGCTGAACAGGGAGATCCGCAGGATCGCCGCGCCCGTGAGCACGAGGAGGAGGGGAGAGCCGTACTGCCCTGGAGTCACAGCAGCCACCACCCGACCAGCACACTGCTCGCCACGGCCACCACCCAGGTCACGGCCGAGAACCGTACGGCGAAGGCGCGCCCGAAGGTCCCCGTCTGCAGGGCGATCAGTTTCAGGTCGACCATCGGCCCGACGACCATGAACGCCAGCCGGGCGGTGGGCGAGAACCCGCTGAGCGAGGCGGCCACGAAGGCGTCGGCCTCGCTGCACACGCACAGGACGACGGCCAGGACGGCCAGCAGCAGTACCGACAGCCAGACCGAGCCGGTGAAGAGGTCGAGGACGGACCGCGGGACGGCGATGTTGAAGGTCGCCGCGGCCCCCGCGCCGAGGACGAGGAAGCCGCCGGCGTGCAGGAAGTCGTGCTGGAGGCCGGCACCGAAGGCCCGCAGACCGCCCCCGCCGGCCGGGGCGCGCCGCTTGGGCAGTCGTATCCATTCCTCCCGTCCGAACCGGGCCCACAGCCAGCCCATCACGACCGCCGTCCCCAGCGAGGCGACCAGCCGGCCGAGGACCATCTCGGGCTGCCGGGGGAAGGCGATGGAGGTCGCCACCAGCACCACCGGGTTGATCGCGGGCGCGGAGAGCAGGAAGGCGAGGGCGGCCGCCGGGGCCACCCCCCGGCTCATCAGGCTCCCGGCCACCGGCACGGACGCGCACTCGCATCCGGGCAGCACGACGCCCGCGGCCCCCGCGACCGGCACGGCGAGGGCCTGGTTGCGCGGGAGGAGCCGGCGGAACACCTTCTCCGGCACGAAGGCGCCGATCGCCGCCGAGACGACCGTACCGAGGAGGAGGAACGGCACCCCTTGGACGGCGACCGCCGTGAAGACGGTCCACCAGGCGGCGACGGCCGGCGTGTACAGGTCGAGGGCGAGCATCGGCCCGAGGACGGAGACGACCGTGACGACGGCGAGCAGCGCCGCCCCGCCGAGGACGGCGTACACGAGCGCGCGCACGCCGAGGCGCAGGCTGTCGCCCACCGTCCGTTGGTTCTCCACGTGCCTGTCCCGGTAGTCCGTGTGTCTCCGCGCACGGTAACCGGGACCACTGTGCGCCGGCCCGGGTTTCTCACAGAGGAGGCTGTGCGGGGGGGGCGAGCCGAGTGTGGTCGTGTCGGGGCCGTACGGTGTCCGAGCCCCGTCCGGTAGGCGTCCGGGGCCGCCTCCACGCGTCCCGAGCGCCGTGGCAGATCCCCCAGCATCCGGCACAGGTCGGCCAGGTCACCGGCCGCGCCCGCCCGCTCCGGCAGGCTCAGCGGCCCGCACGTGGTGTTCCTCGGCGGCCTCGTCGGACCTGCCCACGGGGGCGTCGCGCTCCGACATGCCCGACCCCCCTGGTGCCTCTTGCCGTTCGACTCCGACAGCCCCTAGGTTGAACGGGTTGAACGGCGTATCAAGCGTGCTCAACACGACGTTGCTCATGGTCGTCCCGTCGTCGTTGTCGCTGTTCGTGTTCTTGCCGTTGTCGTCGCCGCTGCGAGGTTGTCGTGCTGGAACGCACCCGAGCCACCGAGCGTTACGCCAGGAGCATCGTCGCCGCCGTCGTCGCGGTCGCCGCCCTGGTACTGGCGGCGAACGCGGGCCCGGCGAGAGCCACCGAGCCGGGGTCGGCCCGGCACGCCGCCCCCGTCTCGGACGCCTTCCTCGCCCGGACATCCGGCAGCGACTGATCCGCGGGTTCGCCGCACACCCTCCGAGCGTGGCGGGGGCGTTGTCTCCAGGAACGGTTGCTGGGTCCGCGTGTCCCAGAGCTGGATCGTGCCCGCGTCGCCGCCGACCGCCAGGGTGTGACCGTCCGGGCTCAGGGCCAGGGCGCCGACGGCACTCCCCACCTGCCTCGGCGGCCGCCTTCCGTCATGCCGCGAAGCGGCCTGGGGGCCCTAGTCCGGCAGCGCCTTCCGCAGGGCCTCGTGCAGCCGCTCCGCGAGCTGCGCGTCGCTCGGTGGGCGGTCGCCGAACAGGGCGCCCAGCTGGGCGGTGAAGGTCTGTGTGAACGCGCCGTAGAGCGGGGTGCGCGGCCGCTGTACGGCGGCTTGGAGCGCCGGGAGGAGGATGCGGCGGGCGTACGCGGGGCGGCCCTTGTCGCGGGGCATGCGGTCGGCGCGCTCCCCGGTGGGGGAGGCGGAGGGGGTCGAGGCGGCCAGGGTGCACTTCACCGCATCGTCGTCGTACGCCGATGTCCGCGTCGCCGCGAACCCCGCGTCGAGCAGACAGCGTTCGCTCTCCTTGCCGGTGAGGAAGCCGATCAGCTCGGCCGCCTTGGGCGCCCGCTGGGAGGCCGCGGTCACCGCGAGGTTCTGGCCGCCGAGAACCGCCCGGCCGGGCAGCGGGGCCACGCCGAGCTGCTCGGGGGTGAAGGACTGGTGCAGCGTGCGGTAGGCGTAGGGCCAGTGGCGCAGGAACGCGGTGCGGCCCGCGGCGAAGTCCGCGAGGGAGGCGGCCTCGTCGGAGTGGACGGCGTCCTGGAGGGTGTACGGCGGACCCGTGCGCTGCCGCAGTTCGGCGATGCCCTCGGTCAACTGCGCGGCGGAGGCGACGTACCGGCCGTCGGCGTCGATCAGGGCGAGATCCGGCGTCGCGGACGCGAACGCCTCCACGGCGTTGACCGTACGGCCCTCGTAGGGGGCGAGCTGGGTGGTCCAGCCCTGCTCGTAGCCCTTGGGCGGTTGGTTCTCCAGCGACTGGATGGTCTCCTGGAGCCAGGCCCGGTCCACGCCCGCGCTCAGGTCGGTCTGCGGGACGCCCACCGCGCGCAGGTGGTCGCGCCGGTAGTAGAGGAGGCCGACGTCACTGTTGAACGGCACCGAGTACACCTTGCCGTCCCAACGGGCCGTGTCCGCGACCGACTTGATGACATCACCGTCCAGCACGCCGTCCGGCAACCGGCGCACGAGGCCGGCGTCGGCGAACTCCGGTACCCAGGTGACGTCGAGGTTGACGACGTCGTAGGCGGCGCTGCCGGACTGGAGGGCGCCGAGGAGCTGACTGCGCTGTTCGTCGGCGCTGCCCGGCAGTTCGACCAGGCGGGCGCGGTAGCCGGTGCCTGCTTTCTCCTGCTGCCGGTTCCAGGCGTCGATGAGCTGCTGCCGGATGCCGTTCTTGCCGGTGACGTCCCGACCACTGGCGACGACGATGTCCCCCGGCCGGTCGGCGACGGGCGTCGCGGAATCCCCCGCACCACCACCGGTGCACGCCGCGACCAGCAGCAGAACCAGCAGGACCGCGAGCCGCCGACCGGTGCGACGCAGAGCCGTTCCACGTCCGGTGCCACGACGGCGCATGAGCAGTGCGGACCCAGGTCGGCCCTTCAGCCGCGCGGCGCCACGACTGTCCCCCGACCGCGCGGAGTCGCGACGGCCCTCCAGTCGTGCAGGGCTGCGACGGTCCTCCGGACGAGCGGCGCCACGGCTGTCCTCCAGCCGCGCGGGGCTGCGACGGCCCGTCCGCTGTCCTGAGCCGCGCCCGGTCTTCAGCCGTGTTGACGTGGCGCGGACCCTCCGCAGTCCGGCACTCCACCCCGTCACCCGCCCAGCAGAGTCGGCGTGATCCATCCCCTGCCCCGCACTCCACCCCGCCACCCGCCCGTCGGAGTCGGCGGGGTGCGTCCCCTGGCCCGTGTTGCGCCCCGTCATCGGTCCGCCCCCGTTCCGGTGCGGGCGACCTCGTCGGTCAGGCCCGCGCCGAGGTCCTCGTCGGTGTCCAGGCAGCGGCCGCCGCTCGCGGCGGAGATGCGGGCGGCCGGCCGGTTCGGGTCGCAGCCGCCGGTCTCCAGGGACACCATGGCCACCGGCACCTTCGCCGCCCGCGCCCGGGTCAGTACCTCGTCGAGGTTCGCGCCGGTGAGCCGGCTGTCGTCCTCGCCGTCGGTGATGTGGACGAGGAGGCGGGGGCGTTCGTCCGGGCCGAAGCCGCCCAGGTCGTCGAGGGCCGCGAGCAGGGCGCCGTGCGGGTCGGCCTGGGCGTCCCGCACGCGGGCCGCGTCGACGGCACGTTCGGCGTCCCTGCGGGTGTGGCGGCCGAAGGGCAGCACGGTCTCGTACGGGCGCTCGGCACCGGACGTCCCGGAGACCGCCCACACGCCGTACTCGTCCTCGCCGCCGAGCCCGCCCAGGGACTGCTTGAGCAGGCCGGGCCCGCCGCTGGGCCCCTCCCACAGGGAAGCCATCGAACCGGAGCTGTCCAGCAGGAACAGGACCCGGCCGGGGCCGTGCGCGGCGCGGTAGTCGGTGAGCGCCGTCTCCATCTCCTCCCGTCCGGCGCTCTCCTTGAGCGGCGAGGGCTCCCACAACATCCCGGCCGGGACCGGGCCGTCGGCGTCCAGCAGGGGATTCCCGCCGCTCGTGGAACGGAAGCCGTCCCGCGCGAACACGGCCCGCCCGTCCTCACCGGTGAGCCATGCGCGGAAGCCCTCGGCCGCCGCGTCACGCGCCGCCTCGTCCCGGTCGGCGTCCTGCCAGCGGACCCGCACGAACGTGGGCTCCAGCCCGGGTACGTCACCGGGGTAATGGGCGACCCGGGGCGTCCGGGTCGCCCGGTCGCAGCCGACGCCGCTGCGCAGCAGGAACTCGGGGACGAGGGCGGCGGTGCGGTTGTCCACCTCGTCGTCGTCGGGCAGCGTGCACAGCAGGTCGGCGGCCGTAGGAGAGGGCGGCCCCGGCTGGGCGACCTTCAGTTCCGCCCCGGCCGGGTCGGCTCCGCCCGCGTACAGGCCGATGGTGGCGAGCAGCGCGGAGGACGCGAACTCCGGGTCGGAGCGGCGCACTTCGGCATCCGCGTCGCGTTCCCCCAGGGCGGTGATCATCAGGGCCAGCGAGGGTTCGACACGGTCGTTCAGGTCGGCGGCGATGTGCCGCGGGACGGCGAGCACGACCGGGGAGTACGCCAGCGGCTCCTCGTCGGGGTCGAGGCGGGCCACGGCGTCGGTGTCCTGGGCGGCCGCGACCCGGGCGGCGTCGGCGGCGGTGGCGGGGATCCAGATGTCCGGTTGCGGGCCGACGTCCCGCTGCGGGTTGGTGTCCTCGTCCCGGGGCTCCTGCCAGGCGTCCGACTGACCGGCGAGCGCGGTGACCGCGTCGGCGGAGCCCGCGCTGTAGACCGTGATGCCGCTGCGCCGACAGCCGTCGCCGGTGGTGTTCTCGTCCGACGTGAGATAGGCCTCCGCCGCCGCGCTCACCGTCGGTTCGAGGTCGGGGTCGGTGAGGACGCGCAGTTCGAGCGGCGGCGCGCAGGAGGGGTGGCCGGCCGTGAGTTTGACGATGCCGTACGAGCCGAGCCCCAGGGCGGCGAGGACGAGAGTGAGGACGAGGGTGACGCGGGTGGCGGGACGGCCGGGGGAGGGCAGACGCCGCCAGGCGCGGGCGAGGGCCGTGACGCCGCTGTGGAGGCGGGCGAGAAGGACGGACGCGGCGGTACGGAGACGGGAAGGGCCCGGTTTCCGTTCTTCCCCGGGCCGCTCGGGCGGACTCCGCCGCTCCCCCGGCGGCCACGGCCCCGATGCGCCCACCGGCCGCCTGACCGGCGGAGCCGGCCGTGCGGACAGCAGGACGTCCTCACCCGGCTCCGTCCTGCTCTGCGGCTCCCACGGCTCGCCGCGCACCGTCTTGTACCCGACCGCCGCCATCCGGTCCCGCAGCCGGTCGGCGACCTCTTGGAAGCCCAACTCCCCGTTCTCCCGAAGGAGTTGTACGAGCTCCTCGGTGAACGGCGTCGGTGTCGAGGTGTCCCCCGCGTCGATGCGGTGGTTGGCCTGCACGCTCATCAGCAGCAGTACGCGCCGCTTGTCGCGGAAGGTCTCCCAGATCCACGCGGCGTTGCCCGCGAAGCAGCAGTCGAGGACCACCACGATCCGCTCGGCCGGACCGGCGGCCAGCACGGTCAGTGCGGTGCTGAACGTCTCCGAGCCGGGGAAGACCGCGTGCCCGCCCGCCACCACGCTCGCGTTGCGCATCTGCAGGAACAGCTCGTCGCCCGCGCTGGGGATGGCCCCGTGCCCCGTGAAGTACAGGAACAGCAGCCCCTCCGCCTCCGCGGCGGTCCGGCGCAGGGCGTGGTCGAAGTCGTCCCGGGACGGCGAGCGGGCCACCGTGATCTCGTGCTCGCCGAAGACCCGGCCCTGTAACAGCGTGTCCCGGAGCCGGTTCAGGTTGTGCTTGACGGCGGGGAGGTCGCCGGGCACGCCGTGCGGCGGCTCCGTGAGGTCGTATTCGGAGACCCCGACCAGCAGCGCCCGGTTCACCCGTCCACGCGGGTCGAAGCGGGTCACCGGCCTACCTGTCGTCGAGGCCCACGGTGTCGACACGACCCTCGGGCGGATCGCCGTCCTCGACCTCTCTACGGTTGGCCCGCCATGCCTCCACCGCCTGCTTGACCTGTGTCAGCAGCTCCTTGAAGACGGTGGCCGCGCCCGCCCCGATGACGGCGACGACGATGTCCATACCGACGCCCATCGGGGCGCCCGGCTCGTCCGTGCGGCGCTGTTCGTGGATCTGCAGCCGGCCGGCCCGCACCAGTTCGTCGAGTGGTTTCTCCCGCTCCAGCCACTTGCGCAGCGCGCCGACGTCGCTCTCGCTCGCGGTCCCGTCCAGCCGAACCCGTATGCCTTGGTTGGCCACTCCATCCCCCTCAGCCATAACTCACCATCATGGCACCGAGGTCGGAGTCAGGGGAGGGGTACGCAACCCTTCATCTTCACGAGCCGAGCGTCTGCAACTGCCGCAGCTGCCGCCGGATGTGGTCCAGGGCGCCCTCCCGGCGCCCCGGCACCCGGGCCCGCAGGTCGGCCAGCGTGGCCCCGAGTTCACGGGCCGCCGCGGGATCGCCGATCTGCCCCCACTGATGGTGCGCCCGGTCCACGGCCGACTCCACGGCAGGCGCGTCCACCGCCTGCCCGGCGTCCAGCCGGGCGGACGCCACCGCCAGCCAGGTACGGCAGCTGCGCGCCGGATCGCCCGCGAACATCGCCAGATCGGCCCGGACCTCCGCCCAGTGCAGGGCCTGCTCGGAGGCACGGCCGTGTGAGCGTACGGCGGCCTGCTCGTGCTCGGCGGCGAGGGCGTCGGCGGCGTCATGACGGCCGTCCTGGACGGCCGTGGTGATGGCGGCGTGCGGATCGTCGTCGACGCCGTGCCGGACGGCGTCGCTCTCCGTGCGCGGCCGGGCGATCCCTCCACGCCGGTCCGCGCCGGCCGGCCCGTCCGGCGCCTGGGGGCGGGAGGGTTCGGGCCGATGCCCGGGCCTGGGACCGGATCCGGCCGGAGCGGGCACGCCCACGCCGGGCACGCCCAAGCCAGGCACGCCCACTCCCTGCCCGCCCACGCCGGGCACGCCAACATCGGGCACGCCCACTCCCTGCCCGCCCACGCCGGGCACGCCAACATCGGGCACGCCCAAGCCAGGCACACCCGAGCCGGGTACGCCCGAGCCGCCCACGCCGAGGACCAGGTCCCCGTACGCCTCGCTCCCGAGCCGGGCCAGCGCCTGCTCGTGCAACTGCTCCATCGGCGGACGCCACCCGCTCCGCAGGATGGTCGCGACGGCCTTCATGTACGCCGGGGCGGCCACCGTCCGCCGGGACGACGGCGGCGGCGCGACCCGTCCGTACACCGCCGCGCTGCGCCCGCAGTCGAGCGGGTGGGCGCGCAGCCACTGCCAGGTCTCCGCGTCGGCGTGCAGGTCGAGCAGCAGGGTCGTCGTCCCGGGCGTGCGCAGGCGCAGTTCCTCGCGGATCCAGTGCCAGGGGAGGCCGGTGTACCGGACGGTGGCGGTGGTGGTGCGGGCCAGTGCGAGGTGGGGCAGGTGCTGGCGGCGGTCCAGCAGGAGCTGGCCGGTGACGAAGACGGTGAGCGGGCCGGGGGCGGTCGCGGCGGCCCGCAGCCGGGTGAGGACGGCCTGGGGTTCCAGCGGGTCGGCGAGCTCGACGACGTTGGCGGTCTCGGTGCCGGACAGCACGGCGGGCGGCACGGCCGCGAGCACGGGGAGCACGGACGCCGCGTCCACCAGACAGCCCTTGCCCACCGGCGATGCGGCCAGCAGCAGCACGGTTCCCGGCATCGGTCCCTCCCCGTCCCCCGTCGATCACGTACGGCAGCACCGTAACCGCTGCGGCTGCAAAGGTGGGTCTCAGGCCTGCGAACGCCCCTTCCCGAACGCCCGCACCGTGACCCACCGCACGCGAACACGTCGTGCCGACGGCCGTTTCGGCGAGCGGGCGGAGCAGACCGGCGCCACCGCGTGCCCCGCAGGGGTACGGCCCCTGTCGCCCGGCGCCCGGCGACTGCGGTCTTCGGCGGGCCTCGGCCGTTGCCGGGCGGCACAGCCGTACCCCCGCGGGTTCGGCCCCTGGCGCCGGTTCGTGGCCGAAGGCGAGGTGCGCACCGGGCCGGGAAGCCGAGCGGTGCCGCGGTGGCGATCCGCACCGGGAAGTCCCCTCCGTCGACTTGCCAGGGCCTGTCCCCAGGTGTGCTCTGGAAGGCGGGGGGCGAGGAGAGAGGAGTGCTCTCATGGCTCACGCGGCACCCACGCCCGGCAGAATGCGCGGCACGCGCCGTCCGGCCCGTCCGGCCCGGCGGGGCATGGCCAGACCGACCCGCACGCCCGACCTGTTCAGCGAGCGCGTCCACACGGTCGCGAGGTACGCGGTGCCCGTCGTGCTCGGGCTCGTCTACGGCTACTGGGCCGCGGCCAACCGCCGCCACGGCGGGCCCGTCACCGGCTGGAACCTCCTGTTCGGCTTCGCCACCGCGATCGCGTTCATCGTGCTGTGCCTCGCCGTGGCGACGTTCGCCCCGCGGCTGAAGCGGGAGCTGCACTCGATGACGAAGTCCGCCTTCGCGGGCGCGGCCATCGGCTTCCTGTACAGCCAGACCGGCGAGAGCGTGCTCAGGTGCACGGCCCTGGGACTGGTGGTCGCGGCGGGCATCTTCGGCGTGTTCTTCTACCGCTACTACACGCGTGAGGACGCGGAGGGAAACCGCATCCGCTGACCGCGCGTCGGCCACCGGGCGGCTCGGCGGAGAGCAGACGACAGGGGCCCCGGCTGATCGCCGGGGCCCCTGCATGTCGCTTGTCCCTCCGCCGCTCACCGGGCGGCTCGGCGCCCGTTCGGCGTGCACCGTGCGCCCAAATGCAGTCACGCCGCTCGCGGCCCGGGTTCGGGCCGTCTTGCCTGGAAAGGTGCCCTCACGACTCCGGAACGCCCTGTCGGCCGTACTGATCGCCCTGGCCTGTCTGCTCGTGCCGTTCGGCGCGTCGGCGGCCTGGGTGGCGTACGGGCTCGCCGACACCGGCCGGTACGTCACCACGATGGCGCCGCTCGCCGCCGATCCGGACGTGCGCGACGCGATCGCGGACACCGTCGGGGCCGAGATCGTGAACTCGGCGAACGTCGGCGGGCCGATGCGCCCCTTCGTGCGGGACGCGGTGCGCTCGTTCACCCGGACCGAGGCCTTCCGCACGGTGTGGGACGCGGGCAACCGGGCCGTGCACGAGGCGGTGTTGAGCGCGCTGCGGGGCGGTGGCGAGGGTGAGGTGACGGTGGACCTCGCACCGGTCGCCGCCGAGGTCAAGAAGCGACTGACCGAGGACCACGTGCCGTTGGCGCACCGCATCCCGGTCCGGCACACCGAGGTCTCCGTCCTCCCAGCCGCGGACCTGCCCCGGCTCCGGAAGGGGTTCCACATGCTCGACGTCGCCGGTGTCTGGCTGCCCGTGACGGCGGCGGTGCTCGCCACCGCCGGGATCGCCGTGGCGGCCTGCCGCCGCCGCGCGGTCACCGCGACCGCCCTCGGCACCGCCCTGGGCGGCGCCCTGCTCGGCCTCGCGGTCGCCGTCGGCCGCCGCCTCACCCTCGCCGGCCTGCCCGATCCCGCCCACCGGCCGGCCGCCGGCGCGATCTACGACGCCCTCACGGCCACCCTGCGCACGGTCTCCTGGCTGCTGGTCGCCGTCGGCCTGACGGTCGCCCTGACCTGCCTGCTCACCGCCCGGTACGGCCATCTCGTACGTCGTCGGCCACCTCGGCAAGCGTCCGCAGCGCCCGCCGCAGATCCGGCAGAGCAGCCGACGCGAGCCCGAGCCTGACCGCGTCCGGCGTACGGCTCGGGTCGACGGCGAAGGCGGGCCCGGGCGTCACGGCGACACCGCGGGCGGCGGCCGCGGCCGTGAAGGTGTCCGCGCGCCACGGGGCGGGCAGCTCCCACCAGGCGTAGTAGGCACGCGGATCCGACCGTACGGCGAACCCGCTCAGTTCCTCCTCCAGGATTTGCTGCCTGCGCCCCGCGTCCGCCCGCTTCGCCGCGACCAGCCGCGCCACCGTCCCGTCCCCGATCCACCGCACCCCCGCCTCCAGCGCGAACCGCCCCGCACTCCACCCCCCGGACCGCACGGCGGCGGCCACGGCGTCGACCCGATGCGGCGGTACGACGAGAAAGCCGACGGTGAGTCCGGGCGCCACGCGCTTGGACAGGCCGTCGACGACGTGGGTGAGGGCGGGCGCGTGGACGGCCAGCGGTGTGATCAGGTCGTCGGCCAGGAAGGACCAGATGCGGTCCTCGACGACCGGGATGCCCAAGTCGGTCGCTGTAGCGGCCAGTTGGAGCTTGCGCCGCTCGCTCGTCGTCACGGACGTCGGGTTGTGCAGGGTCGGCTGGACGTAGAGGGCGGACAGGGGGGCCGTGCGGTGCGCGGCGGCCACGGACTCCGGGCGCGGGCCGTCCTCGTCCGTGGCGAGCGGCACCAGCGTGATGCCCAGCCGGGCCGCGATCTCCTTGACCACGGGGTAGGTCAGCGCCTCGACGCCGACCCGGCCACCGGGCCGCACCAGGGAGGCGAGGACGGCGGCGATCGCCTGCCGGGCGTTGCCGGCGAAGAGAACCTGCCCGGGGGACGGACGCCAGCCGGGGGCGGCGAGCAGACCGGCGGCCGCCTCCCGGGCCGCGCCGGTGCCGGTGGCGGCGGCGGGGCGGAGGGCCTCGGCCAGGACGTCGGGGCGCAGGAGGGGCGCGAGGGCGGGGGCGAGGAGCTCGGACTGGCCCGGCGCTGACGGGTAGTTGAGCTCCATGTTGACGGGTGCGGCGGCTTCGGCCGGCTCGGTGAGCGCCCGGCCCGTCGCCGCGACCTGGGCAGCCCGCACGAACGTCCCGCGCCCCACCTCGCCCACCACCAACCCGCGCCGCACGAGTTCGCCGTACACCCGCCCCGCGGTCGACCCGGCGATCCCGCGCCGCCGCGCGAACGCCCGCTGCGGGGGCAGCCGTTCACCGGGCTTGAGGCGTCCGGCGGCGATGTCGTCGGCCAGGCGGTCGGCGAGGCGCCGGTAGTCGTCCAAGGGGTCCCCCATCAGATTGCACCGAGAGCAAAGATCTTATTGCACCGACGAGTTGGGGCGATCTAGGGTCGGTCACATGACCCCTTTCCCGGAGGTCCTCGCATACGAGGACAAAGGCGCCGATACCCCTGCGGTCCCCCTTGTCCTGGTCCACGGCCACCCCTTCGACCGCACCATGTGGGCCCCGCAGCTCGCGGCGTTCTCCGCCACCCGTCGGGTGATCGCCCCCGACCTGCGCGGCTACGGCGAGTCCCCGCAGGTCCCCGGCGTCACCCGGTTCGAGCAGTTCGCCGAGGACATCGAGGCGCTCCTCGACGACCTGAAGGTGGAGACCTTCGTCCTGGCCGGCCTGTCCATGGGCGGCCAGATCGCCATGGACGGCTGTCGGCGGTTCGGGGAGCGCGTCCGCGGCCTGGTCCTCGCGGACACCTTCCCGGCGGCCGAGACCCCGGAGGGCGTGCGCACCCGCAACGCCATGGCGGACCGGCTGCTGCGGGAGGGGATGCGGGGGTACGCCGAGGAGGTGCTGGAGAAGATGGTGGCGCCGTACGCCTCACCCGAGGTGAAGGCCCACGTCCACCGCATGATGACGTCCGCGCCCCCGCAGGGTGCCGCCGCCGCCCTCCGCGCCCGCGCCGGACGCCCCGACTATCGCGAGCTGCTGACCCGCGTCACCGTCCCCGCGCTGGTGGTGGTGGGCTCCGACGACGCGTACACGCCGGTCTCGGACGCCGAGGCCATGCACGCGGCCCTGCCCGACTCGACGCTGCGGGTGATCGAGCGGGCGGCCCACATGCCGAACCTGGAGCGGCCGGAGGAGTTCAACGGGGCCCTCGGGGACTTCCTGGCGCGGGTGGACCGGCGCTCGTAGTCTCGGGACGGTGACCCGACAGCGCTTTCGCCGGCCCGGCATCTGGTGCGCCGCGCCGCTGTTCGCCGGGGTGAGCGTCGTCGTGGGGTGCCGGGTCGCCGACACCGACGGGATCACCCCCGTCCCCCAGCTCCTCGCCTTCCTGCCGTGGCTGCTCGCGCCCGCCGCGCTGGGGCTGGGTATCGCCCTGCTCGCCCGGTGGTGGACCGGGGTGGTGTGGGCGGTCGTCGTTCTCGGACTGCTGGCGTGGTTCATGGAGCCGTACGGGAAGATCAGTGAGCCAGTCGGCGCGGCCGTCGCCTCCTTGCGGGTGCTGAGCTCGAACGTCGAGTTCGGGCAGGCCACCGACTCCCTCGTCGGCACCGTCCGCAGGGAGCGGCCGGACCTCATCTTCGTACAGGAGTGCGAGTACGGGTGTGACGCGGCGCTGGAGCAGGCCCTCGGCGCCGACTACCCGCACCGACAGGCCGTCGAGGGCGGCGGGTCGGCGGGCTCGGTCCTCCTCAGCCGCTTCCCCCTCAAGAGCGCCGAAAGCATCCCCGGCACGATGGGCATGCCGGGTGCCGTCGCCGACGTGCGCGGGCGGGCCGTACGGCTCCAGCTCGCCCACCCGATGCCCCCGCTGCCCGGCCAGGTCGACGTCTGGCGGCGCGAGCTGGGCGCCCTGCGCGACTTCGCCGCCGACCGGGCGACGACCCCGACCATCCTGGCCGGCGACTTCAACGCCTCCCAGGACCACGCCGCCTTCCGCCGCATCCTCGACACCGGCCTGCGCGACGCGGCCCGCCTCGCCGGCTCCGACCGGACGCCCACCTGGCCCGCCCGCACGGCCGGAAGCACTCCGGCGCTGGGCGCCCAGATCGACCACGTGTTGATCTCCGCCGACTTCGCCGCCCGCGAGGCCCGCTTCCTCGACCTCGCCGACACCGACCACCGCGCACTGCTCGTCGACGTCACGCTGCACGAGCGGAGATGACGGCGGAGAAAATCTCGGGATTCGCGCGGAGAAGAGCTTGCTCAGACGCCGATGTCGTCGCCGTCGGCGCGCCACACGGCCACGACCGACGGGCGGACGATCTTGCCCGGCCCGTCCGGCCAGGTGCTGGCCGGCTTCTCCACGGACGCCCCGTTGATCTCGCCGGGGTGCTGTACGGCGACGAGCACACGCCGGTCCTGGATGACCGGGCCGCAGGTCTCGGCGCCGATCGGCATGGTCAGGAACTGCTTGAGCTCACCGCGCCGCTCGCCCTTCGTGGCGACGCCGAAGAGGCCGTCGTGGAAGCCGAGCTGAGCGCCGTCGGTGGAGATCCACAGGTTGCCGTACGGGTCGAAGGCCACGTTGTCCGGGCAGGAGATCGGGCTGACCTCGTCCTTGGGGAAACCCGCGAAGTAGGTGGCGGGGTCCTCCGGGTCACCGGCGACGAGGAAGAGCGACCAGGCGAACCTGGTGCTGTCGGCCCGGTTCCGGCGCTCGGTGAGCTCCAGGACGTGCCCGTGCTTGTTGGCGTTGCGGGGGTTGGCCTCGTCGGCCGGGGCGTTCGCGCCGACACCGCGGTTGGTGTTGTTGGTCAGGGCGACGTACACCTTGCCGGAGTGCGGGTTCGGCTCGATGTCCTCGGGCCGGTCCATCTTCGTCGCGCCGACCTTGTCACCGGCGAGACGGGTGAAGACGAACACCTCGTCGGCGGTCATCCCGTCCACGTGCGAGACGGCACCGTCGGCGGCGGCGGTGGCCAGCGGAATCCACTCACCGCTGCCGTCGAACTCGCCGTCGGCGGGCAGCTTCCCCGTCCCGTCGATCTCGATGGCGGGGGAGTCGCCGGTGAGCCTGGCGACGTACAGCGTGCCTTCGTCGAGCAGCGAGAGATTGTGCTCCCGCACGGCACGGGAGGCCCCCTTCTTCATCCGCTTGCTGCCGACGAACTTGTAGAAGTAGTCGAACCGCTCGTCGTCACCGGTGTAGACGACCGGCCGGCCGTCGTCCGTGAGCCGCACGGTCGCGCCCTCGTGCTTGAAGCGGCCGAGGGCGGTGTGCTTGCGGGGCGTGGAGGAGGGGTCGTACGGGTCGAGCTCGACGACGTACCCGAAGCGGTGCGCCTCGTTCGGCTCCTGGGCCACGTCGAACCGCTTGTCGAACCGCTCCCACTTGCGCTCGGAGGCCGCGGTACCGATGCCGTACCGCTTGTCCGTCGCCCGGCTCGCGTTGGCGAAGTACTGGTTGAAGTTCTCCTCGCCGTGGAGCGTGGTGCCCCAGGGGGTCGTCCCGCCCGAGCAGTTGTTGAGGGTACCCAGGACCTTGGTTCCGGTCGGGTCGGCGGAGGTCTTCACCAGGTCGGACCCGGCGGCGGGCCCGGTAAGCCGGAACTCGGTGGTGGCGGTGACCCGCCGGTTGAGGGGATGCCGGGAGACGGCGGAGAGCTTCCCGCTCCTGCGGTCCCCCTCGACGACGACGGCGGACAGCCCGTGGGCCGCCCACGCGATCTCGACCTGCTCGCGGGTCGGGTTGGCGGCGTCGTAGCCGCGGAACATGAGCACCTCGTCGGTGTACTCGTGATTGGCGACGAGGATCTGCCTGTTCCGCTCGCCCGGCAGCGGGAGAAGGGAGAGGAAGTCGTTGTTGTACCCGAACTGGCCGGCCTGGGCGGCGGCGGTCTGCTTCTCCGGGTCGAAGGCCGGCGCACCGCGCAGGATGGGCTCGCCCCAGCGGATGACGAGGTTCTGCCGGTACCCGTCCGGGACGGTCACGACGTCGGCGGTGTTGGGCGCGACGGCGGTGAACCGCAGGCCGCGCGCACCCTTGGAGCCACCGGGTTTGTGCGGGCTGTGGCTCTTTGCACTACTTTCGGCCGCGGCGACCGGCGAGGCGAGCCCCGCCCCCGCGGCACCGGCCACGGTGACGACGGCCGCGGCCCGCATGATCGACCGGCGGCTGAGCGCACCGGCGATGACGTCACCGACGTACGGGTTGGCGGAGGTGTTCGGCGCCTCGTGGAAACAGGCGTCACCACACCGGAACCGGCAGGTGAGGGCGGAGCGCCCCCCGGGGTGCTCGTTCGAAGTCCTGATCAACGGCAACTGCATACGCACTTTGCTCTCCCCTTGCTTCCCCTTGGGTCCGGTGTGACGGACGCTAGGCGCACGTTTGTGCGGGAGCGGGGCCTGCCGGTGAACCGAGGGTGAACCCGAGGTGGCTGTAAGCCAGTTGGTGTCGACGGGCGGGCGCGCGGGTCAAGGCTTGTTATGCCCTCTTGACGTCTCCTGCTTCGCGTGACCCGCCCCTGCCCAAGATCGCCATCCAGGGCCGCTAACCTTACGTGTCCGTCCTGGCCAGGGATTGACGGGCTACAACTCATGCGAAGGGTTGCGCACATGGGCATTCTCACTCTCCTGCGGAACGCGTTCGGCCGGTCACGCAAGGGGCACACCACCGCCCCTTCGCAGGAAACCGAGGTTGCCTCACAGGAGGCCGCACCGACGGTACCGGCCCCGGCAACAGAGCCGACCCCCGACCCGCAGCCGACGGCGACGGTCCCGGAACCGCGCACGTCGACGCCGTCCACACCGTCCACACCGTCCACCGAGTCCACTTTGTCCACGAAGGACGAGCACGACCTCGTCGCGGCGGCCTTCGACAAGGTGGCCGTACCGAAGCCGGCGGAGCCGGTGGAACCGCCGGTTGCGGAGGAGCCGACGCCGGAGCCGGTGGTGGAGACGCCGGAGCCGGTCGCGGAGGTCACCGCCGAGCCGGAGCCGGTCGCGGAGGTCACTCCGGAGCCCGAGCCGGTCGTCGAGCCGGACCCGGAGCCGGTCGTCGAGCCGGTCGCGGAGCCGGTCGCCGAGGTGACGCCCGAGCCGGAGCCGGTTGTGGAGGCCGCCCCGGAGCCGGAGCCCGCCGCCGAGCCGGTGGCCGTCGAGGAGCCGGAGCCGGTCGCGGAGGTCACTCCCGAGCCGGAGCCGGTCGTCGAGGTTACGGAGCCCGAGCCGGTGGCGGAGGTCGCTCCCGAGCCGGTGGCGGAGGTCGCTCCCGAGCCCGAGCCGGTGGCGGAGGTCACTCCCGAGCCCGAGCCGGTGGCGGAGGTCACTCCCGAGCCGGAGCCCGAGCCCGTCGTCGAACCGAAGCCGGAACCGACGACCGCCGAGGTCACCCCCGAACCCGAGCCGGAACCCGAGGCAGTCGCGGAGGTCACCTCAGAGCCCAAGACGAAGGCGTCCCCGGAGCCGGAGCCGGAGCCGGAGCCCCAGCCGGAACCGGAGCCGGTCGCAGAGCAGACCCCGGACCCCGAGCCGGTCTCCACCCCCGAACCGCCGGCCGCCGACGGCGAGGACGCCCCACAGGGGCCACCCGCAGCCGACGACG
Source organism: Streptomyces sp. NPDC058678 (assembly GCF_042714835.1). Classification (NCBI taxonomy): domain Bacteria; kingdom Bacillati; phylum Actinomycetota; class Actinomycetes; order Kitasatosporales; family Streptomycetaceae; genus Streptomyces; species Streptomyces sp. NPDC058678. The sequence goes on from NZ_JBHXSG010000050.1 coordinate 26,698, forward strand.
AAACCAGCACGGGTGGTGCGGGTGGGAACACCAAGGCCGAAGGCGAAGCCGAGGCCGAGGTCACCGTGCCCGCCACCCTCCGAACCGCCTACGAGGCCGCCGACACCACCCTCAAGGACAGCAACCTCACCGGCACCCGTGCCAAGGTCTACCTCGTCCTCGACCGCTCCGCGTCCATGCGCCCGTACTACAAGGACGGCTCCGCCCAGGCCCTCGGCGAGCAGACCCTCGCCCTCGCCGCCCACCTCGACCCCGAGGCCAAGGTCCACGTCGTCTTCTTCTCCACGGAACTCGACGGCACCGGCGAGCTGACCCTCACCGACCACGACAACAAGATCGACGAGCTGCACGCCGGCCTCGGCCGCATGGGCCGTACCAGCTACCACGCCGCGGTCGAAGCAGTCGTCACCCACCACGCGAAGGAAGCCCCCGGCACTCCCGCCCTGGTCGTCTTCCAGACGGACGGCGCCCCCGACGCCAAGACCCCCGCCACCCAGTCCCTCACGGACGCCGCGAAGAACCACCCCACGGTCTTCTTCTCCTTCGTCGCCTTCGGCGAGCAGGACAACAAGGCCTTCGACTACCTCCGCAAGCTGAAGACGGGCAACACGTCCTTCTTCCACGCGGGCCCGACCCCGCGTGAGCTCACGGACGCCGAGCTCTACGAAGGCGTACTGGCCACCTGGCGCCCGTAGCGCCCCCTCGGGGGGTGGACCGATCTCCGGTCCACCCCCCGAATCTCTGGTCCACACCCCGAAACGCATGTGAGTCGATCTTCGCGAGCCCAGTAGGATTTCGGGCATGGCGGCCACTGGAACCGAGAAGCAGGGGGCGAAGGCGTACTACGTCTCGACCCCCATTTACTACGTCAACGACGCTCCTCACCTGGGCCACGCCTACACGACCGTCGCAGGGGACGTGCTCACGCGCTGGCACCGTCAGCGCGGCGAGAAGGTGTGGTACCTCACCGGCACGGACGAGCACGGTCAGAAGATCATGCGCACCGCCGACGCGAACGGGGTGACCCCGCAGGAGTGGTGCGACAAGCTCGTGGAGGAGGCCTGGAAGCCCCTCTGGGAGCACCTGGAGATCGAGAACGACGACTTCATCCGCACCACGCAGAAGCGGCACACCGACCGCGTCCAGGAGTTCGTCCAGGACCTGTACGACAAGGGCGAGATCTACAAGGGCGGCTACGAGGGCCCGTACTGCGTCGGCTGCGAGGAGTACAAGCTCCCCGGCGAGCTGCTCGACGGCGAGGGTGACTTCGCAGGTCAGAAGCTGTGCCCGATCCACAAGAAGCCGGTGGAGATCCTCAGCGAGGAGAACTACTTCTTCAAGCTGAGCGAGTACGGCGACAAACTCCTCGCCCACTACGAGGCGAACCCCGGCTTCATCCAGCCGGAGTCGGCGCGCAACGAGGTCGTGAACTTCGTCCGCCAGGGCCTGCAGGACCTGTCGATCTCCCGCTCGACCTTCGACTGGGGCATCCCGATCCCGTGGGACCAGAAGCACGTGATCTACGTGTGGGTCGACGCGCTGCTGAACTACGCCACGGCGGTCGGTTACAACGAGAACCAGCAGAAGTTCGAGGAGACCTTCCCGGCCGACGTCCACCTGGTCGGCAAGGACATCCTCCGCTTCCACGCGGTGATCTGGCCCGCGATGCTGATGGCGCAGGGCCTCCCGCTGCCCGGCAAGATCGCCGCCAACGGCTGGCTGATGGTCGGCGGCGAGAAGATGAGCAAGTCCAACCTGACGGGTATCAAGCCCCAGGACCTGACCTCGCACTTCGGCGTGGACGCGTACCGCTGGTACTTCCTGCGCGCGATCGCCTTCGGCCAGGACGGCTCCTTCTCCTGGGAGGACTTCTCGGCCCGCTACACCAGCGAGCTGGCGAACGACTACGGCAACCTCGCCTCCCGCGTCGCGGCCATGGTCGGCAAGTACTTCGACGGCGCCCTGCCCGAGGCGACGGCCTCCGGCGACGCCGAGAAGGCGGTCCAGGACGGCCTGGCGAAGGCGGTAGCGGAGGCCGACCGGAAGATCGGCGAGGAGCTGGACTTCCAGGGCGGCATCCTGGCCGTGTTCGACTTCGTCAAGCAGGTCAACGGCTACATCACGGAGCAGGAGCCGTGGAAGGTCGCGAAGGACACGAGTGACGAGGGCAAGGCCCGCCTGGCCACGATCCTCTACACGGCCGCGGAGTCCCTCCGCGCGGCCGCGGTCCTCCTGAACCCGGTCATGCCGGACACCTCCCAGAAGCTCTGGGACTCGCTCGGTGCCGGGTCCTCCCTCGGCGCCCTCGCGGACCAGAAGGTCCAGGAGGCGGGCGAGTGGGGCAGGCTCCCGGCCGGCACGACGGTCACCAAGGGCGCGGTCCTCTTCCCGCGCCTGGAGGAGAAGCCCACGGCGTAACGCGCGCGCTGATCAGTGCGGGGCCCGGCAAGCACGCCGCTTGCCGGGCCCTCGCCTGTACCCCTACCCCCTGCCGGGATGTCCCCGATCACCCGTATGGTTTCCGCCATGGCAATGGCAGTACCCGAGGTCATTCCGATCGCCTACGCGCCCAGGCGTCACACCGAGTCCATCGGCCGGTACGCGGACGGCCAGTTCCTGGCGTCGATCACGTACGCCTTCCCCGAGGGCTTCCGCCCCGACGAGGGCTGGGAAGAGCACAAACGTCTCTACGTGGCACTCCACACCTTCGACGCCGCCGGCCACTACCGCGACTCGGAGATCTGGTGCGCGGGCACCTGGGCCGACCAGCAGCGCGCCCCGCACGGCAACGACTCGGTCCTCGGCCGCGCCCGCATCCACCTGGCGAAACTCCTCCGCAGCCTGCCGCGCCGCTCCTACACGGACATAGCCGTCCGCCCCTTCCAGCTCACCGTCGACGGTGTCCGTTTCGGCCTGGTGATCCGCGAGGAGGAGGACGAGTCCTGGGCCGAGCTCTACCCGGACCGCCTGGAATTCGGCGAACCCTGGGACGGCCGGTACGTCACCTGACCCGCGGCTGCCGCCCGCGTAGGTAGAGGAGTCGCGGCACAGCAGGGAGAAAGGGGCCGGGAAGCCAACCGCTTCCCAGCCCCGCTGCGCCGGGCGCTGCCCTACTGCACGGCCCCGGCCCCCGTGGTCGTGGCCAGCGAAGTCGGCAGGTTCTTCGCCGAGGACTCCAGGCCCGCCGTCAGCGTCGGCGTCCAGTTCACCGTTGTCTTCAGGTCCTTGGACGACGCGGCGTTGTACGCGGCCACCAGGTCCGTCGCCGTCCCGTTGACCAGGTTGCCGGTGCCCGCCACGGAACCCGTGCCGTCGCCGCTCAGCAGCTTGGCGACCTTCCCGCCGGACGGGACCGTCCAGTGGTTGTTCTGCGCGACGACCTGGGCCTTGGCGCGGGAGTTGATGCTGTACTGCGTCGTGTAGCCGTTGAGGGGCGTCACGTCGTAGACGTTGTTGTAGATGTGGATCTGGCCGATCCGGGCCAGCGGGGCCCGCTGCATGATGCCCTTCCACACGTTGTGGTGGATCGAGACGCGCAGCTTGCCGACGCTGTCGGTGTCGCTGCTGCCGATCAGCATCGTCTTGTCGTGGTTGGTGAACTGGTTGCGCGAGACGGTCACCAGGTCCGAGCCCTTGGTGATGTCGAGGGCGCCGTCGTGGATCTGGTACTCACGGCCGTAGTACTTCGGGTTGGCGCTGTCGAAGTGCGGCGCGTCAGTGAACGTGTTGTGGTCGGCCCAGACGTGGGTCGCCCCGCGCAGGGTGACGGAGTCGTAGTTCGAGTTCCAGTTGCCGTCGTCGCCGTCGGTCGGGTCCCACTGCGGGAAGCAGTCCTCGGTGGCGGCGAAGGTGAGGTTGCGGACGATGACGTTGTCCACGTTCTGGATCTGGAGCATGCCGCCGCTGATGCCGGCCTTGGTGCCGGGAACACCCACGATGCTGGTGTTGGCGGGCACCCTGAAGACGATGTTCTTCGCCTGCTTGGACTGGGCGGCGGCCCGCGCCGTCTCCTGAGTGCCGGACGGCAGCTTCGAGGTGCCGTAGGTGGCCGGGTCGAACGCCTTCAGGTACGCGGACAGCGAGTAGCCCGTGCCCGACGCGTAGTTCGCGCAGGTCAGCTTCTTGCCCGCGTCGTCGGTGTTGGCGTCGATCGTGCCCTTGACCTTGATGATCCGCGGGGTGGTGTCGGAGACCGAACCCAGCGCCTTCACGAGCTCCGCACGCGTGCTGACGGTGAAGGTGTGCGCGGCGTCGGCCTTGGCGCCGCCCGTCGTGCCGGTGCCGGAGGAGGCCCAGCCGTCCTTGGCCGCGAGCGTCTGGTGATACAGGTCGACGGCTTCCGCGTTCGCGTTCATCACGAATAAGGAGGTGCCGAGGGCGGCGGCCGCGACGGCGGCGGAGACGACGAGGGTGCGCCGCTTGCGGAGGGACCGGCGGTGGGAGGGGGATGCCACGAGGGGGGTTCCTTACGGGTGGTGGAACTACTGTCACCCCGTCAGTGGCCGCAGACCCCGGAAGGGTTGCCGCTCGCGATCACATCTCACACACCCCTGTACACAGTTACCCACCAGACGGTACACAATACGAAGATCACGTGAAGCCGGGGCGTAACGGAACGCACCCGGGCACATGAACCGATCGAGTGGGGGGATCCACCATGGGCATGTTCGGAAACGCGCACACCGTCGACCCAAGCAAGGCACAGCAGGACTACGCGCGTCTGCTGGGCGCCGGTGAGCAGGTGCAGGCCGCGTACCAGCTGGTGCGCGACGTCATCCTGTTCACCGACCGTCGCCTGCTCCTGGTCGACAAGCAGGGCATCACCGGGAAAAAGGTGGAGTACCACTCCATCCCCTTCCGCAGCATCACCCACTTCGCGGTGGAGACCGCCGGCACCTTCGACCTCGACGCCGAGCTGAAGATCTGGGTCTCGGGCAACTCCGTCCCGATCCAGAAGACCTTCACCAAGGGCGTCGACATCTACGAGGTGCAGGCGATACTCACGCAGTTCGTGACGAAGTAGGGCTGCGGAGGGGGCCTGAGAACCAGAAGGTCGACGCTGCTGGTTGAGCGGTCAGCTCACCGAGGCGTACGCCACAAAGCCCGCCCATGCTTCCGGCGCGAGCGCGAGCTGAGGCCCGCCCGTGTTCTTGGAGTCGCGGACGTGCACCGCGCTGGGGGCGAGGGCGATCTCGACGCAGGAGTTGCCGTCAGGGCCGTCGCTGTAGCTGCTCTTGAACCACTCCAGCTCGGAGCTGTCTCCGGCAGAAGCCTTGCGGATCATGTCTCTCCCAGCAGTTGCTCAATGAAGGCCAGCGACTCCCGTGGGGTAAGAGCCTGAGCCCGGATGGTGCCATACCGCAGCTCCAGGATCCGCAACTGCTTCGGATCGGAAGTCGGTCGGCCGCTGTATGCACCGTCGGAGCGGCCCACCGCTGTGCCGTCCGCGAACTTCAGCACTTCGATCTTCCCGTCGAGCCCTGGGTGAGCCTCCGCGTTCGTCGGCATCACCTGAAGCGTGACGTTACGCAACCGCCCCACCTCCAGCAGATGTTCGAGCTGCTGACGCCACACCATTGTGCCTCCGACGGGACGGCGGAGTGTCGCCTCTTCCTGGACGAAGCTCAGCGCGGGTGCAGGCGAGCGCTCGAAGATGGTCTGCCGCGCCATACGAGCGCTCACCATGCGCTGTCGGACTCCCGTCGAGTGCGGTGGGAAAGTGGCGCCGCAGTACGGGCAGCCAGCGGTGGGAAGGAAGGTCGGGGCGCAGGGCGGCCAGGCCGGTGCCGTACTTCGACACGGGGCACGGGCGGTGCTTCAGCGACCACAGCAGCCGGTCGGCGTCCGATCCGGCCCGCCCGGCCTTGGTCTCGACGATCGCCCGCTCCGGAGTGCGCAGGGTGGCGGTGCCGTCGGGGAGGGACCAGGTCAGGCCGGTGTCGAGGGTGAGACGGCTCTCGGTGGCCGGGAGGAGGAGGGTGGTGCGCCGGTAGGAGGTGGTCAGCGCCGGATGCCACCGGCAGCCCGCGGTGTCGATGCGGGCCTCGGCGAGCACGGCGTCGGCGTACGCCCGCGCCTGCGCGTCCAGGCGGTGCGGGTCCCCGGCGTAGGGGATGCGGTGCTTGACCGTGGTGCCGCGCGGGCCGCGGGTCTTGACCTCGAAGAAGTGCTCGCCGGAGTCGAGATACGTCCGCACCCGGAGCTTGAAGCGGCGCCGGCGCTGCCGTGCGGCGCCGAGGTAGCCGTCCAGGCCGGGGGTGTCGAAGTACACGGACCGGTAGCCGAACTCCCGCCGACCGTCGATCTCCAGGACCCGCACGTCCTCGTCGAGCCCGCCGAACACGAAGGGCAGGTCCACGACCGGCAGCATGTACTTGCGGTCGAGCCGGGTCAGCAGCCCGGCCCGGGCGACGAGTTCGTCCAGCCCGATCGGCCGCAGCGCGCCGACGGCCGTACCAAGGGAGTCGAGGGCGGTCACGCCCGTACGCCCTGCTCGAGGACCGCGTCCGCGTCCGATTCCTTCGGTGCCCTCGCGCCACCGCCCACCACGTACCGGACCTCGACCTGGGTCGTGTCGTTGACGAGGTCGATGCTCTTGACCGACAGGTTCACCACCCGCCCGCCCAGCAGCATTCCGAGGTGTAGGCGCAGGGCGTCCTCGTCGGTGTACGCGGAGTCGAGACGCAGGCTGCGCGTGCGGTGCCGGGAGAACAGGCGGGGGTGGTCGCCGACGTACATGGTGCCGACGATCAGCAGGGTCAGCGCGGTGGTCAGCACGGTCGCGTGTTGCGGCAGTCCGCCGAGCAGTCCGATCGCCAGGGCGGAGAAGTAGTACGCGATCTCGTGCTGGGCGATCTCGTACGACCGCAGCCGGATGATCGACAGCACCCCGAACAGGCCCATCCCCAAGCCGATCCCGACCGACGTGGAACTGAGCGTCATCGCCACGGAGAGCACGCCGACGTTGACACCGAGGAACGCGGCGACGAGGTCCCGGCGGTGGTGACGCGGGAAGAAGACGCCGAAGGTGAGTACGGAGACTGCGACGAGGTCGCAGGCGACCAACACCAGTTGGTTCACGGCCGTTGAGGTCATGGGACGACAGTCGGGGAGGCTTCTGTGAAGCGTCTTTGAGCTGCCTTAAAAGGGCGTTCCTAATGTCCAGCGGCACACGCTCATCGCGACCGGCGACCGGCGACCGGCGACCGGCGGTGAGTGTGTGGCCTCCCGGCTTGCTGGAACATTTCCGCTTTTTCGTGATTTTCCGCTTTTGCCATGGCAGCGAGTGGTTACGCGTAAGGGACGACAGGAACAAGGAGAGCACCAATGATCACTCGCGACCAGATATCCACCGTTCTGGATCATCCCGTCCACGACGTTGAGGGCAACAAGATCGGTGAAGCCAAGCACGTCTTCCTCGACGATGTGACCGGTGAGCCCGAATGGGTGAGCGTGAAGACCGGCCTCTTCGGCACCAGCGAGTCGTTCGTGCCGATCCACGACGGGACCGTGGTGGAGGACCACCTGGAGGTGCCCTACGCCAGGGACACGGTCAAGGACGCGCCGAACGTCGACATCGACGCCGGCGGGCATCTCTCCGAACAGGAAGAGCACCGCCTCTACGAGCACTACGGCATCGACTGGGACACCGCTTGGCAGCAGGCCCAGCAGCCCCACGAAGGCGGCCGGGCACGCACCGGCACCGACACCACCGGGCAGGCCAGGACCGCTACCGGGACGCGGCCTGGCGGCGACGACGCGATGACGCGCTCCGAGGAGCAGATGCACGTCGGTGTCGAACGCCGAGAGACCGGCCGGGCACGCCTGCGCAAGTACGTGGTCACCGAGGAGGTCCAGCGGACCGTTCCCGTGCGCCACGAAGAAGTCCGCGTCGAGCGCGAGCCGATCACCGACGCCAACCGGGACGCGGCCATGTCCGGCGCCGACATCTCCGAGGCCGAGCACGAGGTGACCCTCCACGAAGAGCGCCCCGTCGTGCAGACGGAGGCCGTCCCCGTCGAACGCGTCCGGCTGAGTACCGAGGAGCGTACCGAGGAGGAAACCGTTCATGGCGAGGTCCGCAAGGAGCGGATCGAGACCGATCGCACTGACGAGACCGAGACCGAGACCGGCCAGGGTGACCGATGACGGGATCCTCCTGGGCCCGCCGGACCCGCCCGGACACGCACCGCGGGATCTCGTTGATCAGCGCATGAGGAGGACGTCATGGGCACCATCAGCCAGCCGCTCACCGACGAAAGCATCAAGGTCCGCCAGCTCAGTCACTACCAGTTCAGCTGGGTCGCCGGCGACGCAGGCGCACGCGGCACGTTCACCCTGCAGCTCGTTCTCGACGAGGGCGCCTGGGAGGAAGTGCTGACCGTCGACGTCGACGACGCCGATGTCCTGGACGACCTGCTGAAGACGACCGGGACCGTCCACTACGACGTCGGTCGCCGCACCCTGATCTTCGGCGTCACCCGCGTCGCCGCCTAGACCAGGCGTTCAGCACCCGTCCTACCCCTCCACCTGCGCGGACACGCCCCCGCCCCCTGATAGCATCCGGCCACTTGTGCGAGGGCGGGGGCCCTCGCGGGGGAGGGAACTTCACGTGGGCAGACACGCCCCGAGACGGGGCGGTCGTGCCGCTCTCGTCTCCGCGCTCGCGGTCGCCGTGGCGGCCGGAACCATCACATTGTTCTCCGGTACGGGGGACGGCGGCGGCGCCGCTCAAGCCGCCACGACGGCCGCCGCGGCCGGCAGCGCCGAGATCGTCCTGGACGATCCGCGCCTCGAGCTGCGGCGCGCCGAGCGGCTGCTGGCGGCTGGCGAGACCGGCTTCCTGCACCGCCAGGCGGGGGCCGCCGGCCTGTTCTGGACGGACTACGAGGACGGCAGCACCGTCACCGTCGAGGGACCGTCCGGGGTCTACTCGCCGACCACCACCAGCTGCTACGACACGGAGAAGCGCTGTGCCTCGGGCGTGTTCGGGCAGGCGGCCGACACGGTGGCGCTGCCGAACAGGACCGACGGCGGCGACCCGGTGTCGCTGTGGAGCCCGGACGGCGGCGCCCTGCGGACCCTCGACCTGAGCCAGTCGGCCGACCGCGTGGGCACGTACGGCGAGACCACCGTCACCGTCGAGTACAACGGCGTCGTCGACGGCACCCAACTGGACGGACACGTGCTGCACCTCGTCGACCTCGTCGACGGCAAGCAGCGCGACCGCGTGGTCACCGGCTATCCGGCCGACGTGTTCTGGGAGTGGAACTTCGCGCGCACCGGCGACGAGAACGGCGCCCTGCTGACCCACCCCGCCCGCGACGAGAACGGCGCCCTCACGTCGTACACCGTCGGCTACCTCGACTTCGCCACCGCGCGGCTCACCCCGGTCTTCACCGGTCTGTCCAAGGAGACGGTGCCGGAGGTCGTGCTGACCGACGACCGCGTCGGCTGGTACACGCAGGCCGCCGGTCTGCACCTCAAGCCGCGCACCGACCTCGCCGCCGAGGAGACGGTCCCGGTGGCCGGGGAGGAGACCACCGTCTCCCCCGTTCCCGTCCTCGTCGGTGACTGGCTGGTCCTGACCGGCGCCCCCGGCGTCAAGGCCGTCTCCCTGACCGACGGCACCACCAAGACCCTGCTGCCCGGGTCGTACGGCACCCCGCTGGCCACCCCGGACGGCGGCGCCCTCGTCACCGGCGGCACCACCACGACCGACTGGTGGGTGCAGCGCGTGAGCCTCGGCGCCGACGGCACCCCGCAGGTGGCGAAGCTGACCAAGGTCCCTCCGTACGAGAACAAGAAGACCGGGCTCGCGCTCAGCCGTGGCAGCCTGCGCGTCGCGGAGGACACCACGAGCAGCACCTCGGACACCACGTCCGTCCGCAGGCTCACCACCAACGGCAGCACCCTGCTGACCGCGTCCGCCGCCACGGAGAGCAGTTCGGTCAGCCCGACGTGCCCGTACCCGAACACCACCTGCTCGGCGATGTGGGGCAACTTCGACGGCACCGATCCCGAGGACGTCTACCTCGACACGTTCTACGACGGCGACGAGGGCGGCAGCGGCCTGGAGAACGCGGACCGGCTGGTCTCCATCGGCTACAACCCCCTGTCGTTCTTCGGCACCACGGGCGGCTCGATCGTCGACGTCTCCGACGACTACGCCGTCTACAACTCGGGCGGCTCGGCCCCGGCGCAGTACGTCGGCGAGTTCGGCTACGCGCAGAAGCTGAAGCGCTCGGTGCGCGCCGCCGCCCTGAACGGCTCCACGCTCTGGAGCGCCGCGGCCACCGGCAAGCTCACTTCCTACAGCCTCACCGAGGACAAGACCCTCGCCACGGTGACGGTCCCCTCGCTCGCCTGTACGCCGAGCGAGCTCCAGGCGGCGGGCCGCTGGGTGTACTGGTCCTGCGGGACGGCCTCGGCGGGCGTCTACGACACCAAGGCCGGTACGTCCCGCGCCGTGCAGCCCGGTGACGTGCTGCTCGGCGACGGCTTCACCGTCCGCCACGACCACGACGCCGACCGGCTGGTCCTCACCGACGCGGCCACCGGCACCACCCGCGTGATCGCCTCCGGCCTGCCGGACAGCGGCCTCGCGGTGGACCGCCGCTACCGCTGGACGGTGGACGAGTACACGGGCCTGGTCGCCTGGTTCGACTCGTTCGAGCAGACGCACGTGGCCACCACCGGCGTCACGCCGTCCACGCCGACGGCCTTCTCCACGGAGACCGAGGGCATCATGGAGCCTCCCTCGGCGGAGCCGTGGCGCGGTCACTGGCTGCTCTCCCGCCCCGTCACCTCCTGGTCCCTCACCCTCACCTCGGTGCAGAGCGGCGCGAGCGGCAGGGCGACCCGCACGATCACCGGCGGTGCGACCTCGGCCTGGGTGTCGGCGACCTGGAACGGCAGGACGGCGAGCGGGGGTTACTTCCCCAACGGCGCGTTCACGTGGACGCTGAAGGCGACCGGCCTGGGCACCTCGACCCCGGCCACGGTGAAGTCCGGAGAGGAGTTCGTCCTCCGGGGCGCGCCCGCACTCCGCGACTTCACCAGCCCCGACGGCCCGGACGGCAGGGGCGACCTGCTCACCCTCAACGCCTCCGGCGGCCTGACCTTCCACAGCGGCACCGGGACCGGAAAATTCGGCGAGAAGACCACCGGCACCGGCTGGCCGACGACCGCGAGGTTCGTGCCCTTCGGCGACCTCAGCGGCGACCGCTGCAACGACGTCCTGGTCCGCCTGAGCAGCGGCGCCCTGCGCCTGTACAAGCCGGGCTGCAACGCCGCGGTCAGGCCGTCGACGTCGTACACCACGCTGTCGACCGGCGGCTGGACCCAGTACGACGTCCTCACCTCGCCCGGCGACGTCAGCGGCGACGGCCGCCCGGACCTGATCGCCCGCAACACGTCCACCGGCACGGTCTACCTCTACAAGGGCACCAGCACCGGCAAACTGTCCGCCCGCGTGAAGCTCTACGACAACTGGAAGACGTACAAGAAGATCGTGGGCGTCGGCGACCTCAACGGCGACGGCATCGGCGACCTCCTCGCCCAGGACAAGGCGAACACCCTGTACCGCTACTACGGCAAGGGCAACGGCACCTTCGGCGCCCGCACCAAGCTGTTCGCGAACTGGGGCGGCTCGTACAACGTGATCGTCGGCGTCGGCGACATCACCGACGACGGCAAGGCCGACATCGTCTCCCGCGACACCAGCGGCAACCTGTACCGCAACAGCGGAGACGGCAAGGGATCGTTCGGAGCACGGGCCAACATCGCCACCGGCTGGAGCGGCTACAAGTCGCTTTCCTGAAGTGTGAGTTCGTGAACGAGGGCGCCCGGGGTGCGGTCACCCCGGGCGCCTTCGCGCTTCTCAGGACACGACAGGCCGGTGCGCGCTCGTCTCCGGCGCGGTCCGCGGCAGGGCGTCGGACGTCCCGCGGGTGTTCCTGATGAAGACCACCCCGATCACCGCGAGCAGCGACGCGGCGGAGAGCGTGTACAGGCCTCCGTTCGTGCTGCCGGTCGTGTCCTTGAGGTAGCCGAAGAGTGTGGGGGAGACGAAGCCGCCCAGGTTGCCGATGGAGTTGACCACGGCCAGGCCCGGCGCGGCGACCTTGAGGTCGAGTCCGGACTGGGCCATCGGCCAGTACAGGGTGGCCGCGCACTTCCCGCCGACCGCGGCGAGCGTGAGGGCGGCGAGTCCGAACCAGGGGGAGCCCAGGGTGGCGAGGAAGGTGCCCACGGCCGACAGGACCAGGGCGACCGCCAGGTAGGGCCGGCGGTCCGGGGCGCCGTCGGTGAAGTGGCTCACCGTGTACATCGCGATCACAGCGCAGATCCACGGTACGGCGGTGAGCAGCCCGACCTGGAAGGACGACAGCCCGCCGATGTCGTCGACCAGGCTGGGCAGCCAGAAGGTGATCGCGTACCCGGTGAGTGCCATCGCGAAGAAGACGCCGGTCAGCAGGGCGACCTGGGGGTGGAACAGGAGCTTGAGCCGCGAGACCCTGGGGGCCCGGCTGCGGGCTTCCCTGTCACGGTCGACCGCAGCGCTCAGCGCCGCCTTCTCCTCGCGTGTGAGCCAGCGGGCGTCCTCGATGCGGGAGACGAGGAAGAAACCGGCGACGATTCCGACGAGGATCGAGAAGACGCCCTCCAGCGCGAACATCCAGCGCCAGCCGGCGAATCCGCCCGCGCCGTGCAGCTCCAGCAGGGCTCCGGTGATCGGTCCCGTCACGATGTACGCGGTGGCGGATCCGCCGAGGAAGATCGCGCTGGCCCGGCCCCGGCTGGAGTCGGGCAGCCACTGGGTGAAGTAGAGGAGCACGCCGGGGAAGAAGCCGGCCTCCGCGACGCCGAGGAGGAATCGGAGGGCGTAGAACATCGCGACGTTGTGGATGAAGCACATCGCCACGATCACCAGGCCCCAGGTGATCATGATGCGGGTGAGCCAGACCCGGGCGCCGAACCGCTCCAGGAGCATGTTGCTCGGCACCTCGAACAGCGCGTACCCGATGAAGAACAGGCCGGCGCCGAGACCGTACGCGGTGGCACTCACCCCCACATCGGCCCGCAACTCGTCCTGCACGAAGCCGACGTTCGTCCGGTCCATCTGGTTGACCAGCAGCATCAGGACCAGGATCGGCAGCATGCGACGCAGGAACTTGCCGACTGCTCGGCTTTCGGCGTCGGGTGTCACGACCTCTGACACGACTTCTGACATCGTTGTCTCCCTCGCGGTACACATACGTGAACTGCAATCACGTACGCGGGCACTGGGGGACGTTACGGAGGCCGATCTTCCGGGTCAATGGGTTGAGCAAATGTTCATGTACGCGAACACCGCAACCCATCGACCCGGCGCGGCAGCGGTCAGGTGCCGTCGTTCGTCTCGTCCGGCGCGACGCCCATCGTGATGGAGCCGACGACGCCCTTGGCGATGTTCTTCTTGTTGTACTTCAGCTTGAGGAGACCACCCTGGGTGCCGCTCTGGTCGTAGATGGTGTCCTCGGTGAGCGTGGTGCGCTCGGTGGTGCTGGTGGAATACGGCTCGACCTCGGCGGAGGCGAGCACCGACTCCTCGTCGAAGAAGAACTGGCCGGTGTGGCAGGCGTGTCCGCCCTCGTAACCGGCGTCCGTCCACTCACCGTCCACATGCACTTTGGTGTGGATGTGGACACAGCGGCCGCGGTACCAGCCCGGGAAGATCGTCTTGAAGGTGACCCGCCCCTGCTTGTCCGTCCTCCAGGTGCCGCGCAGGTAGCGCTCGTCGTCGGTGGGCTCCTCGTGAACCCCGCCACCGCCGCCGGTGCCGCCGGACGGTGCGCCCGACGGCGGCTCGCCGGTCGGGGTGCCGGTGGGTGCGCCCGAGGGGGCGTCGGTCGGGGCGGTGCCGCCACCGCCGGTCGACAGGCTCTCGTAGCCGGAGTAGAGGCCCAGCGCGTCGCAGTGCCAGATGTCGACGGCGGCGTTGCCGATCGGCTTGCAGGTCTCGGAGTCGATCACCTTGAGGGTGAGGGTGAGCGGGATGCCCTCCTTGTCCTCGGTGATGTCCCGGCGGATCTTGTCGGCGTCGATGTAGTAGGGGCCCTCAGTGGTCTCCGAGGTGAGCTTGTAGCAGACCTCCGCGGTGCTCGACGTGCTCGACACGGTCGAGGTCGCGGTCGCGCCCGCCGTCGACTCGTCCGCGGAGGCCGTCATGGCGAGGGCACCGCCCACGCCCACCGCGGCCACCGCCGCACCGCCCGCCACGACGACCTTGCGACGCGTCAGGTCCTGCTTGTGTTTGGGCCCTTGGGCCGTCTGGTTTCCCGTCATGAGCAGGGAAGCTAGGTAAGAAGGCTGTCAAAGGCGTGGGAGGGGACTGTGATTTCCCCAGCCGATGCGAAGGGGCGCGAAACCGACGTCGGTTTAGCGCCCCGCGCGCAGAGAACAAAGGAGCGAACAACGAAGTTAACGACATCGGCAGCGGCTTGCGCACC
>NZ_JBHXSG010000050.1:41199-72750 GCF_042714835.1 Streptomyces sp. NPDC058678
TTTTTTTTTTTTTGTTTCACTTCGGGGGGGTGGTTTTTTTTTTTACCCCCCCCCTTTGTTTGGGGGCCCAAACCCGCGGGTTTTCCCCCGCCCCTCGCGCAGAGAACTACTGAGCGAACTACGAAGTGAACTACTTCGGCTGCGGCTTGCGCACCGACAGGTGCAGCTCCCTCAGCCGCGCCTCCTCCAGCTCCGTCGGCGCGCCCATCATCAGGTCCTGGGCGTTGCCGTTGAGCGGGAAGGCGATGGTCTCGCGGATGTTCGGCTCGTCGGCCAGCAGCATGACGATGCGGTCGACACCGGGCGCGATGCCGCCGTGCGGCGGGGCGCCGAAGCGGAACGCGCGGAGCATGCCGGCGAACTTCTCCTCGACGGTCTCCCGGTCGTAGCCGGCGATCTCGAAGGCCTTGAGCATGATCTCCGGCTCGTGGTTCCGGATCGCGCCGGAGGACAGCTCGACGCCGTTGCAGACGATGTCGTACTGCCAGCCCAGGATGTCCAGCGGGTCCTGGGTCTCCAGGGCCTCCAGACCGCCCTGCGGCATCGAGAACGGGTTGTGCGAGAAGTCGATCGCGCCGCTCTCCTCGTCCTTCTCGTACATCGGGAAGTCGACGATCCAGCAGAACCGGAAGACGTTCTCCTCGAAGTGCCCGGCCCGCTTGGCGGCCTCGACTCGCACCGCGCCCATGATCTTCGAGACCTCGTCGAACTCGCCCGCGCCGAAGAACACGGCGTGACCGGCGGCCAGGGACAGCCGCTTGGTCAGCTCGGCGACGTTCTCCTCGGTGAGGAACTTCGCGATCGGGCCGGTCAGCGAGCCGTCCTCGGTCACGCGCACCCAGGCCAGGCCCTTGGCGCCCTGCGAGACCGCGAAGTCACCGAGCTGGTCGAAGAACTTGCGGGGCTGCGCGGAGACGTCCGGCACCGGCAGGGCACGCACGTGCTTGCCCGCGAAGGCCTTGAACTCCGAGCCCTCGAAGATGTCGGTGATGTCGACCAGCTCCAGCTGGGCCCGCAGGTCCGGCTTGTCGGAGCCGTACTTCAGCATGGCCTCGCGGAACGGGATCCGCGGGAACGGCGAGGTGACGTGACGGCCGTTGCCGAACTCCTCGAACAGCTCAGTCATGAGCTTCTCGATGGGCTGGAACACGTCCTCCTGCTCGACGAAGCTCATCTCGACGTCGAGCTGGTAGAACTCGCCCGGCGAGCGGTCCGCGCGGGCGTCCTCGTCGCGGAAGCAGGGCGCGATCTGGAAGTAGCGGTCGAAGCCGGAGATCATCAGCAGCTGCTTGAACTGCTGCGGGGCCTGGGGGAGGGCGTAGAACTTGCCCGGGTTCAGGCGGGAGGGGACCACGAAGTCGCGGGCGCCCTCGGGGGAGGTGGCGGACAGGATCGGCGTCGCCATCTCGTTGAAGCCCAGCGCCGTCATCTTGTGACGGATCGCCGAGATGACCGACGTGCGCAGCAGGATGTTGCGGTGCATGCGCTCGCGGCGCAGGTCCAGGAAGCGGTACTCGAGGCGCCGCTCCTCGTTGACCCCGTCCTCGGTGTTGATCGTGAAGGGCAGCGGGGCTGCCGCGCCGAGCAGCTCGACCTCGCCGACCTCGACCTCGATCTCGCCGGACGGGAGGTCCGGGTTCACGTTCTCGGTTCCACGTGAAACGACCCTGCCGTCGACCCGGACCGTGGACTCCTTGGAGACCTTGTCGAGGGCCTCGTACGCCGGGGTGCCGGGGCGGGCGACCAGCTGCGTGATGCCGTAGTGGTCGCGCAGATCGATGAAGAGGATGCCGCCCAGGTCGCGCCGATTGTGCAGCCAGCCACTCAGCCGGACGTCGGTGCCGACGTCAGAGGCGCGGAGCTCGCCGCAGGTGTGGGACCTGTACCGATGCATCGTCGTTCATCCAGCCTTCGCTGATCGGGGATCTCCGGGGCCCGGTGCCCGGACCTCCCAAGGGTACCGGCCACCTCGAGATCGCCTCCCCACCATTAAGAGCCGATGATCAGTGGCACTCCACGTCGTCCTCTTCTTAAAGTGGGGCAATGCGCAATGGCGAGCCTCTGCCCGCCGTGGGGGAGGTTCTCGCCGTCCTCGCGACCGGCCTGTGGCACTGGGACACCGCCACCGGACTGGTCACGGTCGACGCCGAGGCAGCCCGGCTGCTCGGGCTGCCCGCCGAGGAGACCGTCCTCACGGAGGCCCAGACCAGGGCCCGGCTCCACCCCGTGGACTGGAACGAGATCACCGGAGTGATCCAGCTCGCCGTCGCCGAGGACACCCTCGCCGAAGTGCGCGTGCGGATCATGGACCCCGAGGGGCAGGTCGTCCGCGTCGTCCGCAGCCGCTCCAAGCCGTCCTTCGACCCGGCGAGGAAGGTCTACGAGCTGATCGGCACCCTCCAGGAGGTCACCGAGCCCAGGCCCGGCACGCCCGCCGGACGCACCGCCGTCACCGGCGACTGGCGCCGCTCCCGCGAGGCGTTCCTGCTGGACGCGGGCCGCGCCCTGGCCGAGGCCCGCTCCACGGCCGAGGTCCTGCGGGTCGCCGCGGGCCTGTCCATGCCGGGCTTCTCCCCGGACGGCCTGGCCGTCTTCGGCGTCGAGGGCGACCGCCTGACGATCATCGGCCACCACGGCCACCAGCCCGGCGACGACGGCCCCTTCTCCCAGATGTCCCTCGAAACCGACTACCCGGCCGCCGAGGTGGCCCGCACCGGCCGCGCCGTCTACCTCTCCGCCCCCGAGGACTACAAGTCCCGCTACCCGGTCACCTGGCCGCTCGCCCAGCGCTTCGGCCGCCGGTCCTGGGCCTTCCTGCCGCTGACCGTCGCCGGCCGCACGATGGGCGCCTGGATGGCGGCCTTCTCGTATCCGGTGGCGTTCACACCGGACGAGCGCTCGGTCCTGACGACGGTGGCCCGCATGCTCGCGCAGGCCCTCTCCCGGGCGGGCGTGGCGGAGTCGGAACGGGAGCTCACGGACGGCCTCCAACGCTCGATGCTCCCCACCCTCGGCCCCCGGATACCGGGCATGAGCATCGCCGCGCGGTACGTCCCCACCGGCGGCGGCCTCCAGGTGGGAGGCGACTGGTACGACATGATCCCCCTGCCGGGCGGCCGCTTCGCCCTGGTCATCGGTGACGTCCAGGGCCACGACGTCCGCGCGGCCGGTCTGATGGGCCAGCTCCGCATAGCGCTCAGGGCGTACGCCTCGGAGGGCCACCGCCCGGACGCGGTCCTCTCCCGCGCCTCCCGCTTCCTGCACGGCATGACGTACGACGACCCCGACGCCGCCGACCACCGCTTCGCCACCTGCCTGTACGTGGAGGCCGACCCCACGACCGGCATCCTGGACGTCGCCCGCGCGGGTCACCCCGACCCCGCGATCCGCATGGCGGACGGCACGGTCCTGACCCGGCCCACGGCAGGCGGTCTCCCCCTGGGCATCGACCCCGACGCCGACTACCCCACCACCCGGATCACCCTCGAACCCTCCGAGACCCTCCTGCTCTGCACCGACGGCCTCATCGAGACCGGCGGCCACGACATGGAGACCGGCTGGAAGCGCATCCGCACGATCCTGGAGGACCACGACGACGACCTGGAAGCCCTCGCCGACGCCCTGGTCCAGGCCGTCCACGGCCCTTCCTCCCACCACACCATCGGGCCGCTGGCCGACCGCCGCGAGGACGACATAGCCGTCCTGCTGTTGTGCCGGCAGGGCGAGGGCTGCGGCTGCGGCGACACGGTCGCCGTCCGCCCCAGGGTCCGCCGCACGATGCTCTCGGTGGCCCAGGCCGAACCGGAACGGGTGGCGGTGGCCCGGCAACAGCTGCGGGAGCTGTTGCACGACTGGGCGTCACAGGACCAGATCGACTCGGCGGTGCTGCTGCTCTCCGAGATGCTGACCAACGTCCTGGTCCACACCGACGCGGACGCCCTGCTGCTGGCCGAGGTGCGGGGCGAGCCGGGCGTACGCCGGATGCGCGTCGAGGTCACGGACACCAGCGACGACCTCCCCCACAAGCGCAGACCGGGTGAGCTGGCGTCGTCCGGCCGCGGGCTGGTGCTGATCGAGCTGCTCGCGGACGTGTGGGGGGTGGATCCGCGGGGCGAGGGGAAGAGCATCTGGTTCGAGCTGTTCGAGACCTACGAGTCACCGGACTCGTAGGCCTCGCGAGCCGCGCGGCGGGGAGACGCACGTCACATGCGCGTCTGTCACATCTTGGTGAGCTGTTCCGTCAGGGAGGTGTAACCACCGGCCACCACCCAGGAGTTCACCATGGAAGCCCGACTCAACCTCTTCGGCAACCCGGTCGCAGCCAAGTTCCTGAAGCACATCAACTCGGCGGGGAAGGTGGTCTCGGACACGACCCTTCCGGCCGCGACACAGGAACTGGTGAAGATCCGCGCCAGCCAGATCAACGGCTGCGGATTCTGCACCGACATGCACACCAAGGACGCCGCCCACGCCGGAGAGACCTCGACCCGCCTCAACCTGATCGCGGCCTGGCGGGAGGCCAAGGTGTTCACCGAGGCCGAGCGGGCCGCCCTGGAACTGACGGAACAGGGCACCCGCATCGCCGACGCGGCCGGCGGCGTCACGGACGAGGCCTGGGCGAACGCCGCCAAGCACTACGACGAGGAACAACTCCTCGCCCTGGCGGCTCTCATCGCCGTCATCAACGCCTACAACCGCCTGAACGTGATCGTCCAGCAGCCCGCCGGCGACTACCAGCCCGGCATGTTCGGATAAACGAGGGCGGGGGCAGCGGCCGGGGGCGCGGTGCCCCTGGACACCGACGGCGGGGCCCGGTCCACCCGGACCCCGCCGGCCTCTTACAGGCCACCCTCGGACATGCCGTGCACGGCCGGGATCGTCCCCAGCCGCCCCTTCTGGAAGTCGTCGAAGGCCTGCTGCAGTTCGTCCCGCGTGTTCATCACGAAGGGCCCGTAGTGGGCCATCGGCTCACGGATCGGCTGTCCGCCCAGGACCACGACCTCGAGGTCCGGCGTGTGCGAGTCCTGCTGCTCGTCCGCGCGGACGGTCAGCGAGGAACCGGCACCGAAGACAGCCGTCTGCCCCATGTGGACGGGACGCCGCTCGGCACCGACCGCACCCTTGCCCGCCAGGACGTAGGCCAGACCGTTGAAGTCCTCCCGCCACGGCAGCGTGAGCTCCGCGCCCGGAGCCAGCGTCGCGTGGACCATCGTGATGGGGGTGTGGGTGATGCCGGGACCCTCGTGACCGTCCAGCTCACCGGCGATCACGCGCATCAGCGCGCCGCCGTCCGGCGAGGTGAGGAGCTGCACCTGGCCACCGCGGATGTCCTGGTAGCGCGGGGGCATCATCTTGTCCTTGGCAGGCAGGTTGACCCAGAGCTGAAGCCCGTGGAACAGCCCGCCGGACATGACCAGCGCCTCCGGCGGGGCCTCGATGTGCAGGAGGCCCGAGCCCGCGGTCATCCACTGGGTGTCGCCGTTGGTGATGGTGCCGCCGCCACCCTGGCTGTCCTGGTGGTCGAAGATCCCGTCGATGATGTAGGTGACGGTCTCGAAACCGCGGTGCGGGTGCCAGGGCGTGCCCTTGGGCTCGCCCGGCGCGTACTCCACCTCGCCCATCTGGTCCATCATGATGAACGGGTCCAGGTGGCGGTAGTTGATCCCGGCGAACGCTCGGCGCACCGGGAAGCCCTCGCCCTCGAAACCGCTCGGCGCGGTCGTGACGGTGAGCACGGGGCGGGCCACGGCGTCGGTGGGTGCGGCGACGCGGGGCAGCGTCAGCGGGTTCTCGACGGTCACTGCAGGCATGTCGGTACCTCCTTGTGCTCCGAGTTTAGTTGAGCATTGAACTTTCTGCCACCTCCAACCGCGACCGACGGGAGGGCATTCCCGTCTGCCGGACGTGGGGCGTGGCGGACAACGCCCGAGGCCGGCACCCTTCCCAGGGCACCGGCCTCCCGGCTCAACTCAATCAGGTCAGGCCACCAGCTCCGGGTCGTTCGCGGAATCCGACCCCTGCGCCGACCCCTCCTCCGGCACCGAGTCCGGCACCGACAGTCCCTTCTTCCCGTCCCGCATCACCACCGTCGCCAGCACCGCCGCCGCCAGCACACCGATCGCGCTCACCGTGAAGGTCGTCGACATCGACGCGGTGAAGGCCTCCCGCGCCGCCCGCACCAGCCCGCTGTCCCCCTGGGCCACCGTCAGCGCCTCCGCGATCGAGTTCCTGGCCCCTTCCGGAGCGTCCGCCGGCATCTCCGCCTTGAAGCCGCTCGACAGCAGCGAGCCGAGGATCGCGATGCCCAGAGCCGTACCGGCCTGCTGGATGGTGTCGTTCAGGGCCGAGCCGACGCCCGCCTTGTCCGCGGGGATGGTGCTCATCAGCGCGGCCACCGCGGCCGGCATCGCGAGGCCCGCGCCGAGGCCGAGCAGCCCCAGGGCCACCGCCGGGATCGTGAAGCCGGAGTCGGCGTCCACCGTGGCCATCAGGGCGAAGCAGACGACCATGAGCAGCATGCCGCCGAGGATCACGAAGCGGTTGCCGATCGCCGCGGAGAGCTTGACGCCGACCCCGTTGCCGATCAGCGCGGCGACCGCCAGCGGCAGGAAGGCCAGGCCCGCCTCGATCGCCGAGTAGCCGAGCACGAACTGCAGGTACTGCGTGAGGACCAGCAGCAGACCGCCGTTGCCGATCTGGACCAGGGCGAGGGACAGCGAGCCGCCGCTGAAGTTGCGGTGCTTGAAGAGGACCAGCGGGACCATGGGGGACTTGGTGGTGTTCTCCCAGATCACGAAGCCCGCCAGGGACAGCACCGCCACCACCAGCGTGAGAGTGGAGCGGCCGCCGAGCGCGCCGTGCTGCGGCAGCTCGATGATCCACCAGACCAGGGCCGTCATACCGGTCGCGGACAGCACCGCGCCCAGCGGATCGGCCTTCTGCCAGGGCGCCTTCGACTCGGGCATGAGCGTGAGACCGGCGACGAGGGCGAGCACGACGACGGGCACGTTGATGAAGAAGATCGCCTGCCAGGAGAAGTGGTCGATCAGTACGCCGCCCAGGACCGGGCTGCCGACCAGCCCCAGCATCGACACCGAGCCCCAGGCCGCCATCGCCTTGCCGCGCTCCTCCTCGTCGAAGACGGTGATGAGGATCGAGAGGGTGGACGGCATGATCAGTGCCCCGCCGACACCCATCGCGGTTCTTACGGCGATCACCTCGCCGGGACTGGTGCAGAAGGACGCCGCCAGCGAGGCCGCCCCGAACAGCAGCAGGCCGATCAGCATCACCTTCCGGCGGCCGAAGCGGTCGCCCAGGCTGCCGGAGGTGAGGAGCAGACCCGCGAACACCAGGATGTAGGAGTCGAGGATCCACTGCGTGTCCTGGGCACTGGCACCGAGGTCCTCGGTCATCGCCGGCACCGCGACGGTCAGCGCCATGTTGTCGACCACCAGGACCAGCGTGCTCAGGCAGAGCACGACGAGGATCCACCAACGACGTGGGTTGCGGGCTTCGGCTTCCATCTGACTCCCCTTTGCGAACACCGTTCCTTCGATGCGCACACTGTACGCACAGCGGAACAGCGTGCGCAACCATCCATCGCTGTACGCTCGATGCGAACGACGTACGCAGGATGGCAACGCTAGGAGTGACATGGCAGCCAGGACGACGAAGCAGAACCCGATCCCGTCCGTGTGGGCCCGCCCCCAGCGCAAGGCGGACCAGCCGGCTCTCAGCCGGAACGCGATCGTCCGCGAGGCCGTCGCCATGCTGGACGCCGACGGCATCGAGGCCCTGAGCATGCGCAAGCTCGGCGCCCGCCTGAACGCCGGCGCGACCTCCCTCTACCGGCACGTGGCCACCAAGGACGAGCTGATGGAGCTCGCCGTGGACGAGGTCGCCGCCGAGATCCACGTACCGCCCGCGGACAGCCCCGACTGGCGGGCAGCCGTCAGCGAGGCCGCGGGTTCGTTCCGCACGACGGCGCTACGGCACCCGTGGCTGTCCTCGGTGCTCGGCCAGGCCGGACTCGCCTACCTCGGCCCGAACCTGATGTCCTTCTCCGAGCGGCTGGCCGCGCTGTTCAAGGGTGCCGGGTTCCTGGAGCCCGAACGCGCGATCGAGACGGTCATGGCCTACGTCGTCGGCATGAGCACCACCGAGGCAGCCTGGCTCACCACCGTCGCCCGCTCCGGCGACAGCGAGGCGGACTTCATCGCCCGCCTCCTGCCCGCCGCCCAGCAAGCCGCGGCCGGCTACGCCCACCTCGAAGGCGGCTACGCCGATGCCACCGCCGCGACTCAGGACCCCGTGGCCGTGCGGGACAAGAAGTTCGCCTACGGCCTGGAGGTCGTCCTCGACGGCCTGGCGCTGCGCCGACCGGAGTGAGAACGATCAGCCGTACATCCGCCGCATCGCGAACTCGACCATCTGCTCCACGGCCTTCGCGTCGAAGACCATGCGATGCTCACCCTCCATGTCGAGGACGAAGCCGTAGCCGGTCGGGAGCAGGTCGATGACCTCGGCGCCGGTGATGACGAAGTACTTGGACTCCTTGCCCGCGTACCGGCGCAGCTCCTTGAGCGAGGTGAACATGGGGATCACCGGCTGCTGGGTGTTGTGCAGGGCGAGGAAGCCGGGGTTGTCACCGCGCGGGCAGTAGACCTTCGAGGTCGCGAAGACCTGCTGGAAGTCCTCGGCGGACATCTGCCCGGTGGTGAAGGCGCGCACCGCGTCCGCGAGGGAGGGCGGGGACGGCTCGGGGTAGAGCGGCGGCTGCTGGCCGTAGCCGCCGACGCCGCCGGACATGGGCTGCTGCGGCGGGGCGTACCCCTGCTGTGCACCGACGTTCTGGTCGTAGCCGTACATGCGCGCAAGAGTACCGAGAGCAGCGGGGACGGCGTAGCGATACGGGGGCTCACGGCCCCATGGGAACAATCACGGCAAGGGACGCCGCCATGCAGGGACACCAGCACCACGACGACGAGGTCCACGAGCACGACCGGGGCCTCTCCTACGACCTTCCCGTCCTCGCCCGCCGCCGGATGATCCGGCTGCTCGCCGGGGCGGGGCTTGTGCCACTGGTCGGCTGTTCCGCCGGGGACGACGACGGGTCGTCGCCCTCCTCGTCCTCCTCTTCCCCCTCGGACTCATCCGCCTCGTCGGGCTCGTCCGCCGAGTGCGCGACCATCCCCGACGAGACCGCGGGCCCCTTCCCCGGCGACGGTTCGAACGGCGTGAACGTCCTGAGGGAGAGCGGGGTCGTCCGCAGCGACATCACCGGCAGTTTCGGCGACTCCGCCGGCGGCACCGCGGAGGGTGTGCCCCTGACCATCACGCTCACGGTCGTGGACGCGGCCTCCGGCTGCGGGACCCCGAAGGCGGGCGCCGCCGTCTACGTCTGGCACTGCGACCGGGACGGCGACTACTCCCTGTACTCGGAGGGCGTCACCGACGAGAACTACCTGCGCGGTGTCCAGGAGACCGACGACAAGGGCCAGGTCACCTTCAGGAGCATCTTCCCCGGCTGCTACCCGGGCCGCTGGCCGCACGTCCACTTCGAGGTCTACGGCAGCCTCGACGACGCCACCGCGGCGAGGTCCATCACGAACACCTCGCAGCTCGCCTTCGCCAAGGACGTCTGTGACACGGTGTACGCCACGGACGGCTACGGCGGGAGCGTGACGAACCTCGGCCGGCTCTCCCTGGAGACGGACAGCATCTTCAGCGACGGCCACGAACAGCAGGTGGCGACGACGACCGGCGACGTCGAAAAGGGATACACCGCGACGTTGACGGTTCCGGTGTGACCTGTCACAGATGCCGGATCGGGGTTGCTTCTTATTACCGGCGGGTAGCATCATCGGTAGCTACTTGTTGGTATGTGAACTAGGTGCGAGGAGACAGTGCCTCGCCGATCCGCCGATCCGCTACGGAGCCGTCGCCATGGGGCACTACAAGTCGAATCTCCGCGACATCGAGTTCAACCTCTTCGAGGTCCTCGGGCGCGACAAGCTGTACGGGACCGGTCCGTTCGAAGAGATGGACACCGAGACCGCGAAGAGCATCCTCGAGGAGATGACCCGCCTCTCGGAGAACGAGCTGGCGGAGTCCTTCGCGGACGCCGACCGCAATCCGCCGGTCTTCGACCCGGAGACGAACACCGCGCCGGTCCCGCCGTCGTTCAAGAAGAGCTACAAGGCGTTCATGGAGTCGGAGTACTGGCGCCTCGGCCTGCCCGAGGAGGTCGGCGGTACGACCGCTCCCCCCTCCCTGATCTGGGCGTACGCGGAGCTGATCCTCGGCGCGAACCCGGCCGTGTGGATGTACTCCTCCGGCCCGGCGTTCGCCGGCATCCTCTTCGACGAGGGCAACGACGTACAGAAGAAGATCGCGCGGCTCGCCGTGGAGCGGACCTGGGGTTCGACCATGGTGCTCACCGAGCCCGACGCGGGTTCCGACGTGGGCGCCGGCCGCACCAAGGCGATCCAGCAGGACGACGGCTCCTGGCACATCGAGGGCGTGAAGCGCTTCATCACGTCCGGTGAGCACGACATGGAGGAGAACATCCTCCACTACGTCCTCGCCCGCCCCGAGGGCCACGGCCCCGGCACCAAGGGCCTGTCCCTGTTCCTCGTCCCGAAGTACCTCTTCGACGTCGAGACCGGCGAGCTGGGCGAGCGCAACGGCGTGTACGCGACGAACGTCGAGCACAAGATGGGTCTCAAGGCCTCCAACACCTGCGAGATGACCTTCGGCGACCGGCACCCCGCCAAGGGCTGGCTGATCGGCGACAAGCACGACGGCATCCGCCAGATGTTCATGATCATCGAGGCCGCGCGGATGATGGTCGGCACGAAGGCGATCTCCACGCTGTCGACCGGCTACCTGAACGCGCTGGAGTACGCCAAGGAGCGCGTCCAGGGTCCCGACCTGGCGAACTTCATGGACAAGACCGCGCCCAAGGTCACCATCACGCACCACCCGGACGTCCGCCGCTCGCTGATCACGCAGAAGGCGTACGCGGAGGGCATGCGCGCCCTCGTCCTCTACACGGCGTCGGTGCAGGACACGATCGCGGTCAAGAAGGCGAACGGCGAGGACGCCGCGGCTGAGGAGGCCCTCAACGACCTGCTCCTGCCCATCGTCAAGGGCTACGGCTCCGAGAAGGGCTACGAGCAGCTCGCCCAGTCCCTGCAGACCTTCGGCGGCTCCGGCTTCCTGCAGGAGTACCCGATCGAGCAGTACATCCGGGACGCCAAGATCGACACCCTGTACGAGGGCACGACCGCGATCCAGGGCCAGGACTTCTTCTTCCGGAAGATCGTCCGCAACCAGGGCGCGGCCCTGAACTCCCTCGCCGAGGACATCAAGAAGTTCCTGGCGCTCGGCACCGGCGGCGAGGCCCTGGCGGGCGCCCGTGAGCACCTCGCCAAGGCGGCCGTCGAGCTGGAGGCGATCGTCGGCCTGATGCTGACGGACCTCGCGGCCACCGAGCAGGACGTCAAGAACATCTACAAGGTGGGCCTGAACACCACCCGCCTGCTCATGGCCTCCGGTGACGTGGTCGTCGGCTACCTGCTCCTCAAGGGCGCCGCGGTCGCCGCCGAGAAGCTGGAGACGGCCGCTTCCAAGGACGTGCCCTTCTACACCGGCAAGATCGCGGCGGCGAAGTTCTTCGCGGCCAACGTCCTGCCGGGCGTCACCCTGGCCCGCAAGGTCGCCGAGGGAGTCGAGCTGGACCTGATGGAACTGGACGAGGCCGCGTTCTAGGACACATCACACCGGCCGCCCGGACCTCCACACCGTCCTTACGAGGGCCCGCTCCGCATCGCCGGGAGCGGGCCCTCGTACGTCGTTAAGGTGAACCCATGAGCGCACCCTCCCGCTTCGACCGCGGCCACACCGACGACCTCATGACCTTCCTGACGGCGAGTCCCTCGCCGTACCACGCGGTGGCCGACGCGGCCGAGCGCCTGGAGAAGGCCGGATTCCGACAGGTCGCTGAGACGGACGCGTGGGACGGGACGACCGGCGGCAGGTACGTGCTGCGGGGCGGGGCGATCGTGGCCTGGTACGTGCCCCAGGGTGCCGAGCCGCACACCCCCTTCCGGATCGTCGGCGCGCACACCGACTCGCCGAACCTGCGGGTCAAGCCGCGGCCCGACACGGGGGCGCACGGGTGGCGGCAGGTGGCCGTGGAGATCTACGGCGGGCCGCTGCTGAACTCCTGGCTGGACCGCGATCTGGGCCTGGCCGGCCGGCTGACCCTGCGGGACGGTTCGACGCGGCTGGTGAACATCGACCGGCCGCTGCTGCGGGTGCCCCAACTCGCCATCCACCTGGACCGTTCGGTGTCGGCGGAGGGCCTCAAGCTGGACAAGCAGCGCCACCTGCAGCCCATCTGGGGGCTGGGCAACGACGTCCGGGACGGCGATCTCATCGCCTTCCTGGAGGAGGAGTCCGGGATCGGCGCGGGCGAGGTCACCGGCTGGGACCTGATGACGCACTCCGTGGAGCCGCCGGCCCACCTGGGCCGGGACGGCGAGCTGGTCGCCGGGCCGCGCATGGACAACCTGCTGTCCGTGCACTCCGGGGTGGCCGCGCTGGCCGCGGTCGCCGGGAGCGACCTGCCGTACATCCCGATGCTCGCCGCCTTCGACCACGAGGAGAACGGCTCGCAGTCGGACACGGGCGCGGACGGGCCGCTGCTCGGCAGTGTGATGGAGCGTTCGGTGTTCGCTCGCGGAGGGTCGTACGAGGACCGGGCGAGAGCCTTCGCGGGGACCGTCTGTCTGTCCTCCGACACGGGCCACGCGGTCCACCCCAACTACGCGGAACGGCACGACCCGACGCACCACCCGCGCGTCAACGCCGGCCCGATCCTGAAGGTCAACGTCAACAACCGCTACGCCACGGACGGTTCGGGGCGGGCGGTGTTCGCCGCCGCCTGCGAGAAGGCGAACGTGCCCTTCCAGACCTTCGTCTCCAACAACTCCATGCCGTGCGGCACGACGATCGGCCCGATCACCGCGGCCCGCCACGGCATCATGACCGTCGACATCGGCGTGGCCATCCTGTCCATGCACAGCGCACGCGAGTTGTGCGGCACCGACGACCCGCATCTGCTGGCGAACGCGCTGGTGGCGTTCCTGGCGGGGTAGTTTCCGGCTCGAACGGTTCCTCGCGGCATGGGGGTTGACAGCCGGGGTACCCGCAGTTTCGGACCGGATCGTCCGGACCGGACAGGGAGGCGACACTCATGGGCCTCGGCGGGTGCATCATCCTCATCGCCGTGGGAGCCATCCTCACGTTCGCGACCGACTGGGACATGCAGGGGGTCAATCTCGACCTCGTCGGCATCATCCTGATGGTCGTCGGACTGATCGGCGTCAGCACCTTCAGCAGCATCGCGCGGCGCAGGCGGGTCGTGATGCCGCCCAACACGCCGGTCGTCGAAGAGGAACGGCCGCACAGCAGGCGGAACGGATACAGCGACGGCTACGGCGTCTGACCGGTAGGCGGCATGACGCATCGGCAGGTAGCCGACAGAACCCGAATAGGGGCACACGCACTGGAGCGGTACAGGACCCCCGGCGCGGGATGCACAGGGCATGCGACGACAACCTTGAGCATTTCGTAACCGGGGGCATCTTGTGCGCTTGTGTGAATAGCGTGAAGACTCGGGAGCCTGAGGCCCGGGGGGATGCAGTGCCGGGCCGTTGCACCAGTACCTCGGGGGCTCCACGTGCTCGACCTCGCTGCCCCGGCGTCCGCTCCGGCACCCGATCCGCGTCAGCGGATGTCCGGCCGCCACGCCGCTCGCCGCGCGCATGCCGCCCCCGAGAATCCCGGGCCCGTACCGCGGGTCGCGGCACTGATACCGGCACACAACGAGCAGGACCGCATCGCGGCCGCCATCCAGGGCCTGTGGGACCAGACCCGGCCCCCGGACCTCGTGGTGGTCATCGCCGACAACTGCACGGACGACACCGCCGTCGTCGCCGCGTCCCTCGGTGCCCAGGTCTTCCACACGCAGGGCAACACCCACAAGAAGGCCGGCGCCCTCAACCAGGCCATCGCCTGGATGCTGCCGCATCTGGACGACCGCGACCTGCTGCTCGTGCAGGACGCCGACACCGTGCTCAACCCCTGGTTCGCCGAGACCGCCCTCGCCACCTTCAACCGCAGGGTCGGCGCCGTCGGCGGCGTCTTCTACGGCGAGGAGGGCGGCGGCTTCCTCGGCCTGCTCCAGCGCATGGAGTTCCACCGCTACGCGTGGGAACTGGAGCGCACCGGCGGCAAGGCGCAGGTCCTCACCGGCACCGGCACCATGTTCCGCGCCCGGGTGCTGCGCGAGGTGCGCGCCGCCCGCCGCGACGGCGTGATCGGCGGCGGCACCAGCTACTACAGCCTCGCCTCGCTCACCGAGGACGACGAGATGACCAAGGCGGTCAAGACCCTCGGCTACCGCGCCATGTCGCCGGCCGGCTGCGCGGTCACCACCGAGGTCATGCCCAGCCTGGGCAAGTTGTGGCACCAGCGTCTGCGCTGGCAGCGCGGCGCCCTGGAGAACCTTCGCGACTACGGCTGGACCCGGGTCACCGCCCGCTACTTCGCCCAGCAGTTCCTGATGGGCTTCGGCGCACTGTCCTTCCTCGTGTACCTCACCTTCATGATCACGTACACGACGCTGTACGGCTGGCCGGGTTTCTCCCCGTTCTGGACCGCGATCGGCCTGCTCTTCATGGTCGAGAAAACCGTCTCGGTACGCCGGGCAGGTCCCCGTGCCGTCCTGGTCGCGGCGCTGATGCTCCCGGAAATGCTCTACGACCTGTTCCAGCACGCCGTCTACTTCACGTCGCTGTGGGGCCTGTTGCGCCGCAGCGAGGAGAAGTGGGTGGCCACGTGA
Source organism: Streptomyces sp. NPDC058678 (assembly GCF_042714835.1). NCBI lineage: Bacteria > Bacillati > Actinomycetota > Actinomycetes > Kitasatosporales > Streptomycetaceae > Streptomyces > Streptomyces sp. NPDC058678. The sequence goes on from NZ_JBHXSG010000050.1 coordinate 56,111, forward strand.
ACCGCCCCCCACGGACCAACGCACCAAACCTCTAGGAGAACGAGCATGTACGGACGAGTGATAGGCGTCGGCACCACCGGTGCCGGCGGTGCCACCCTGGCCGCCACCGGCCTGTGGGTGAACAGCATGGCGCTGATGGTCACGGCCACCACGCTGGTGGCCGCGGGTGTGGCCCTGTACAAGCTGGCACCGCGCCCGCGCCGTCGCTGACCACGACGCCTGGGCCCTGTCGTCACGTTCCGTTCGTCCGCCCGAAGGGCGGGGCAGGCGGCCATGTGACGACAGGGCCCAGGAGGCGTCCAGCCCGACGAGCACCCGGGGCGGCCGGTCCGTCGCGCCCTCGGTGAGGCGGACCGGGAAGATCACGTCCGACCGGAGGCTGCCCGGCGCCACTTCGGTGGCGGCACGCTGCGTGCGGTGCGCCACCGAGTCCACCTCGACCGCTTCCTGGGGGAGCCGCGGCCGGCTGAGCCGGCACGCCTGAGCCGGTCGGGCGTCTTCTCTCAGCGGTCCATGGCGAGCGACATTGACGGTCACGTCAGCGCGTGGCCGGTGGTGACGTCCACATGGTCCACGACACCGACAGTCACGTCAGCGCGTGGCCCGTGGTGGCGTCCACATGGTCCGGTACGTCGTCGTGGCGGTCGCCCACGGTGAGGGTGCCGGTGGGTTCGAGGACGAGGATCGCGGTCGGCCGCGGGGCGTACGGCTTGTGTTCGGTGCCGCGCGGGACGGTGAAGACCGAGCCCTTGGGGAGGACGACCGTGCGCTCGCCGTCCGCCTCCCGCAGGGCGATGTGCAGTTCGCCGTCCAGGACCAGGAAGAACTCGTCGGTGTGGTCGTGGACGTGCCAGACGTGCTCGCCCTCGACCTTCGCGACGCGTACGTCGTAGTCGTTGACGGCGGTGACGATGCGGGGGCTCCACTGCTCGGTGAAGGAGGCGAGGGCGGCGGACAGCGAGATGGGATCCATGGGCTCATCGTCGGGCGTGGCGGCAGCACCGCACGAGTGCTAGAAATCGCACATGCCGCAAGGATCCTCTCAACGCCCGCACCGGGTGGCCGTGATCGTCGACGAGGGCACGAACCCCTTCGAGGTGGGTGTGGCCACCGAGCTCTTCGGGCTGCCGCGGCCCGAACTGGGGCTGTCCCGGGCGCCGTACGAGGTGACGCTGTGCGCGCCCGTGCCCGAGGTACGGATGAACCACGGGTTCTTCACGCTGGCCCGGTTGCCCGGCCTGGCCGCCGTGGACGACGCCGACACGCTCGTCGTGCCCGGGCGCCCGGACAACGTCGTGCCCCGTGGCCCCGCCGTACTCGACGCGATCGCGCGCACACACGCGCGTGGGGCCCGCGTCATCAGCCTGTGCACCGGCAGCTTCGCGCTCGCCGAGGCCGGGCTGCTGGACGGACGACGGGCCACCACCCACTGGCTGTGGGCGCAGTCCTTCCGGGAACTGCACCCGAAGGTCCTGCTGGAGCCGGACGTGCTGTACGTGGACGAGGGCGACATCCTCACGGCCGCGGGCAGCGCCGCCGCGCTCGATCTCGGGCTGCACATCTGGCGCCGGGACCACGGCGCCGAGATCGCCAACGCCGTGTCCCGACGGCTCGTCTTCGCCGCGCACCGGGACGGCGGGCAGCGGCAGTTCGTGGAGCGGCCACTGCCGGACGTGCCCGACGAGTCGCTGGGGCCGCTGCTGGCGTGGGCGCGGGAACGGCTGGGGGAGCCTCTGACGGTCGCGGACCTCGCCGTGCGGGCGGCGGTGTCGTCGGCGACCCTGCACCGGCGCTTCCGCGCACAACTGGGGACGACCCCCCTGGCCTGGCTGACCGGGGAGCGGGTGGCGCTCGCGTGCCGGCTGATCGAGCGCGGGGAGGAACGGCTGGACGTGGTGGCCGGCCTGAGCGGTCTGGGGACGGCCGCGAACCTGCGCGCGCGTGTGCGGCGCGAGACCGGACTCAGCCCGTCGGCCTACCGACGGCGTTTCGGACCGGCCGCCGGGGAGGCGGTGAGGGTATGAGGACGGTATGAGATTCCTCGTGCGCGACCGGCTCCTCGGCTTCGGTGACGACTACTGGATCGAGGACGACCGCGGCAACAAGGTGTTCCTCGTCGACGGCAAGGCGATGCGGCTGCGGGACACCTTCGAGCTGAAGGACACGCAGGGGCGCGTCCTCATCGACATCCACCAGAAGATGTTCGCCCTGCGCGACACGATGGTCGTCGAACGGGACGGCGCCCCCCTCGCCCGCATCAAGCGCAAGCGCCTGTCGTTGCTGCGCAACCACTACCGCGTCTGGCTCGCGGACGGCGACACCGAACTGGACGTCAGCGGCAAGATCCTCGACCGCGAGTTCGCCATCGAGTACGACGGCGAACTCCTCGCCGTCGTCTCCCGCCGCCGGCTGCACGTCCGGGAGACCTACGGCGTGGACGTCGTACGGGAGGACGTGGACCCGGCGCTGCTGATCGCGGTGACGGTCTGCGTGATCCAACTGGCGGAGAAGGAGCGGGAGGACTGACGGCTCAGCCGGCCGGCGTGAGACTCAGCCCGTCCGGGGTCCCCCCTCTGGGGGGAGTTTGAGGACGAGGCCCTTCGGGCCGAAGCGGGGGTCTGGGGGCGGCAGCCCTCAGGGACTGGAAGGGAAGGGAAGGGGCGGCGGGGGCGAAAACCCTGGGCACGGGCCCCAGCCCACCTTCACCGACGCGGCGCCGCCAGCCCCAGCACCCGGTCCTTCAGCGCCGGAAACTGCTGCCGGGTCACCGCGACCTTCCCCGCGTCGAACTCCACGGTCAGCACCTCCTCGTCCGCACCGGCCTCCGCCAGCACCTCGCCCCACGGATCGACCACGATCGAGTGACCGGCCTGCGGAACTCCGGCGTGCGTCCCGGCCGTTCCACACGCGAGCACGAACGCCTGGTTCTCCACCGCCCGCGCCCGAGCCAGCAGCGTCCAGTGCGCCCGGCGGCGCTCCGGCCAGCCCGCTGGGACGACGAGGGTCTCGGCACCGGCGTCGACGAGACCGCGGAAGAGTTCGGGGAAACGGAGGTCGTAGCAGGTCGCCACACCGACGGTCGTGTCCGGCAGCCGCACCGTCACCAGGTCCTCGCCCGCTCCCATCAGCACGGCCTCGCCCTTGTCGAAGCCGAAGCGGTGGATCTTGCGGTAGGACGCGGCCAGGTCGCCGGAGGGAGAGAAGACGAGGGAGGTGTTGTAGAGCGTCCCGTCCGGGGCGCGCTCCGGTATCGAACCCGCGTGCAGCCACACGCCCGTTTCGCTCGCCGCCTTCGCCATGGCCTCGTACGTCGGCCCCTGCAGCGGCTCGGACTCCCGCCCGAACTCCTCGAACGCGAACGCCCCGGTGGTCCACAACTCGGGCAGTACGACGAGGTCGGCGCCGCCCTGATCGCGTACCAGCGAGGCCATGCGCCGCCGCCGGGAAGCGACCGATTCGCCCTCGTCCACGGCGATCTGGATCAAAGAGGCGCGCACACTACCACCGTCCTGGCATTCGAGCCGTCCACACGGGCCTACGATCGTCACACGAAAGCACTGCCGGGGTGCCTCACAGCAGCGTAACTTAGCGTTTCAAGACACCCGCCGACAGCCACCTCCCGCTGGCAACGCCGCCGACGCCACCACCGCCCGAGTACCGACCGCCGAGGGGTCCCGTTCCGTGAGTCTGCATCCCACCCTCCAGCCATACGCCGACGCCTGGACCCACTCCATCGAAGCGATATCCGAGCTGGTGTTGCCACTTGTGGAGGGTGAGTGGAACCGCCGTACCCCGTGCCCCGGCTGGTCGGTCCGTGACGTGGTCTCCCATGTCATCGGCCTCGACTGCGAGATGCTCGGCGACCCGCGCCCCATCCACACGCTGCCGCGCGACCTGTTCCACGTCACCAACGACCAGCAGCGCTACATGGAGATGCAGGTCGACGTCCGCCGTCACCACACGGCGCCGGAGATGACCTCCGAGCTGGAGTACGTGATCATCCGCCGCAACCGCCAGCTGCGCAACGAGTCGCGCGACCCCGGCACCAAGGTGCGCGCCCCGCTCGGCACGGAACTCACCCTCGAAGAGGCCATGCGCAGCCACGCGTTCAACGTGTGGGTGCACGAGCAGGACCTGCGCGCCGCCCTCGGCCGCCCCGGCAACCTCGACTCCCCCGGCGCGCACATCGCCCGTGACGTGCTCCTCGCCGTCCTCCCGCGCATCGTGGCGGAGGACGCGGGCGCGCCCCGCAGTTCGGCGATCGTCTTCGACGTCCACGGCCCCGTCGAGTTCCTGCGCACGATCCGCGTCGACATCCAGGGCCGCGGCACCCTGGAGACGGCCCCCGCCCTCGGCCCCGCCGCCACCCTCACCCTCGACTGGGAGACCTACGTCCGCCTCGCCTGCGGCCGCGTCACACCGGAGGCGGTCGCGGACCGGGTGAAGGCGGAGGGCGATCCGCAGCTCACGGGGGCGATCCTGCGGAACTTCGCGGTGACGCCGTAGCGGGTGCGCGGCTGACCAGCCGGGTGCCCTACGCGGGCACGTGCACCGTCTCCACCCGGCTGGCAACCAACCGTTCCCGTTCCCTGCGCGCCGCCCGCTTCCGCAACCGCAGAATCTGACTCACCCCGAGCGCCTGGAGCACGAACACCACGGAGAACGCGACGCGATAGTCGTCGCCGGTCGCGTCCAACAGCACGCCGATCGCGAACAGCGTCGTCATCGAGGCGACGAAGCCCCCCATGTTCGTGATCCCGGACGCGGTCCCCTGCCGCTCCGGCGGATTCGCCGGCCGCGCGAAGTCGAAGCCCAGCATCGACGCGGGCCCGCACGAACCCAGGACCGCGCACAGCACGATCAGCAGCCACATCGGGGCGTGCTCGCCGGGATAGGCCAGCGTGACGGCCCACATCAGGGCCGTCGCCCCCACGGTGCCCAGCGCCAGCGGCAGCCGCGCCGCGTGATGCCGGGCGACGACCTGGCCGTACACCAGCCCGACGACCATGTTGGACAGCACGACCAGCGTCAGCAGCTCCCCCGCCACGGCCCGCGACAGCCCCTGCGCCTCGACCAGGAACGGCATGCCCCACAGCAGCAGGAACACCATCGCCGGGAACTGGGTCGTGAAGTGCACCCACAGCCCGAGCCGCGTCCCCGGCTCCCGCCAGGACGCGGCGATCTGACGCCGTACGTACGCCGCCCCCTGGTGCGGGAAAGGCTCCGGCTCGTGTCCCTCGGGGTGGTCCTTGAGGAAGAGCAGCAGCAGAACCAGCACCACGACACCCGCGACCGCGCTGCCCGCGAAGGCCGCCGTCCAGCCGACGCCGTTCAGCAGCCGCGCCAGTACGAGGGTGGAGACCAGGTTGCCCGCCATGCCGACCAGCCCCGCGAGCTGCGCGACCATCGGACCGCGCCGCGCCGGGAACCAGCGGGAGCCGAGCCGCAGCACGCTGATGAACGTCATGGCGTCCCCGCAGCCGAGCAGCGCGCGCGAGGCGAGGGCCATGCCGTACGAGGGTGAGAAGGCGAAGCCGAGCTGTCCGGCCGTGAAGAGAACGACCCCAAGGCCCAGCACCTTCTTGGTGCCGAGCCGGTCCACCAGCAGGCCGACAGGAATCTGCATGCCCGCGTAGACGAGGAGCTGGAGGATCGAGAAGGTCGACAGGGCGGACGCGTTGACGTGGAAGCGGTCGGCGGCGTCCAGGCCGGCGACACCGAGGGACGTACGGAAGATGACGGCGACGAAGTAGACGGAGACGCCGATGCCCCAGACGGCCATGGCGCGCCGCCCGCCCGGCGGGTCACCCGGCAGGGTGACCGACGACGAACTCATCGGACGTCCCCCCGGGCCAGATGGGAGAACCAGCCGACGTGCCGGTGGACGACGTCGACAGCGGCCTCCGCGTCCCCGGAGCGCAGGGCCTCGAGGATCTCCTCGTGCTCGACGAGGGTCTTGGCGATGCGGTCGGGGTGGGAGTGCAGGATCGCGACACCCATGCGCAGTTGACGGTCGCGGAGCTGGTCGTAGAGCCGGGAGAGGATCTCGTTGCCGCCGCTGCGGACGATCTCGGCGTGGAAGCAGCGGTCGGTGACGGCGGCTTCGGCGAGGTCTCCGGCGGCGGCCTGCGCCTTCTGCTTGGCCAGCAGCCCTTCGAGCCGTTCGATGAGTCCGGCGGGGGCGGGTACGGCCTTGCGTGCCGCATGCTCCTCGACCAGCAGCCGGGTCTCGACCACGTCCTTGATCTCCTGGGCGGAGACGGGCAGGACGAGCGCTCCCTTTTTCGGGTAGAGCTTGATCAGCCCTTCCACCTCCAGCCGCAGCAGCGCCTCCCGCACAGGTGTGCGGGAAACCCCGACGGCCTCGGCGAGCTCACCCTCGGTCAGAAGGATGCCGCCTTCGTAACGGCGGTCCAGGACGCCCTGCTTGACGTGCGCGTACACGCGGTCGGCGGCGGGCGGGTGCTTGACGGCCATGCTCATGCCCACAGCTTAGATACAACACGTACGCATGATGGCGACCGTCCAGCATGCGGACTTGGAGGGCATCTCCGGTAAAGGCTCCGGCAAAGAACGGGAACCCGCCCCAGCAGCCGCACAACCTTCTGTGCTAGTTACGAGTCACACACCTGCGGCCCCACTTTCTTTGAACCGCAACCCGGCCGCACCTCCAGGGGCATTCGACACAATCGGGGTATCTCAGTTGATAACCGTCATCAAGGACGGCTTCCAGGTTGTCCGCTTCCGCCGAGCCGCCGCCGTCACCGTGACCGCAGGCGCCATGCTCGCGTCCGGAGCCCTCACCGCGGCACCCGCACAGGCCGTCACCGCGCCCACGATCGTCGCCAAGGGCGGCTACGTGATGAACAACGCGAACGGCGCGGGCCTGTACGGCAAGGCCGCGAACACCAAGCGCTCCACCGGCTCCACCACGAAGATCATGACCGCCAAGGTCGTGCTCGCGCAGTCGAACCTCAACCTCGACGCGAAGGTCACGATCCAGAAGGCGTACAGCGACTACATCGTGTCGAAGGGCGCCTCCTCGGCCCGCCTGATCGTCGGCGACAAGGTCACCGTCCGCCAGCTGCTGTACGGGCTGATGCTGCCGTCCGGCTGCGACGCCGCGTACGCGCTCGCCGACAAGTTCGGCTCGGGCACGACGCGGGCGGCGCGCGTGAAGTCGTTCATCGGCAAGATGAACAGCCAGGCCAAGAGCCTCGGCCTGACGAACACGCACTTCGACTCGTTCGACGGCATCGGCAACGGCGCCAACTACTCGACGCCGAAGGACCTGACGAAGCTCGCCAGCAGCGCGATGAAGAGCTCCACGTTCCGCACGGTCGTCAAGACGAAGTCGTACACCGCGAAGACGATCACCAAGACCGGCAGCACGCGCACCATGCCGACGTGGACGAACACCAACACGCTGCTCAGCAGCTACAGCGGCACGATCGGCGTCAAGACCGGCTCCGGCACCGAGGCCAAGTACTGCCTCGTCTTCGCCGCCACCCGCAACGGCAAGACGGTCATCGGCACGGTCCTCGCCTCCACGAGCGCCAGCCAGCGCGCGACGGACGCGACGAAGCTCCTGAACTACGGCTTCGCCAGGCTCGGCTGATCCGACCTTCGGCAACCAGCCGGCACCTGTGAGTGAAGGGCCCTCCGCCGACGGCGGAGGGCCCTTCACCATGTGGACCGTGTCAGTTCCGGGGACCGGCCCCAGCCCCTCACCCCCAGGTGATCAGCCGCTTCGGCTCTTCGAGGATCGCCGCCACGTCCGCCAGCACCTTCGAGCCCAACTCCCCGTCCACCAGGCGGTGGTCGAAGGACAGGGCCAGTGTCGTGACCTGACGGGGCTTCACCTTGCCCTTGTGGACCCACGGCTGGAGCTTGATCGCACCGACCGCGAGGATCGCGGACTCGCCCGGGTTGAGGATCGGCGTGCCGGTGTCGACGCCGAAGACGCCGACGTTGGTGATGGTCACGGTGCCGCCCTGCATGGCGGCGGGGGAGGTCTTGCCCTCCCTCGCGGTGGACACCAGTTCGCCCAGGGACTGGGCCAGTTGCGGAAGGGTCTTGGCGTGCGCGTCCTTGATGTTCGGGACGATCAGCCCGCGCGGGGTCGCGGCCGCGATGCCCAGGTTGACGTAGTGCTTGAGCACGATCTCCTGGTTGGCCTCGTCCCAGGACGCGTTGATGTCCGGGTTGCGCCTGATCGCGACCAGCAGGGCCTTGGCGATCAGCAGCAGCGGGTTGACCCGCAGGCCCTGCATATCGTGCTTCTCGGGGGACCGCTTGATCTCCTCGATCAGCTTCATCGTGCGGGTCACGTCGATCGTCACGAACTCGGTGACATGCGGGGCGGTGAAGGCCGAGCCGACCATCGCCGCGGCCGTCGCCTTGCGGACGCCCTTCACCGGGACGCGGGTCTCGCGGGAGGTGTCGTACGTCGCCACCGCCACGGCGGCGGGAGCGGGGGACGCGGGCGCGGGCGCCGCGACCGGGGGCTGGGCCACCGGCTCGGACACCGGTGCCGCCGCCGCGTGCACGTCCTCCCTGGTGATGATGCCGTCCGGGCCGGACGGAACCACCGTCGCCAGGTCGACGCCCAGGTCCTTCGCCAGCTTGCGCACCGGCGGCTTCGCCAACGGGCGCTGCTTCGCGGCCGCGGCGGCCGCGGCCCCGTGCCCGTTCAGCTCCGCCGGGATCGTCGGCGACGCCTCCTGGGCCGGGATCTCCGGGCCCTTGCGGGGGCGGCGCTTGGTGGAGGAGGTCGCCACGCCGTAGCCCACCAGGACCGGCTGGCGGCCGGAGCCCACCGACTTCGGCTCCTCCGCCTTCGGTTCGGCAGGCGCCGACGCGGTCGCGGGAGCACTCGCCGCCGCGGACACAGCAGCCGGGCCCCCACCGGACACGTTCACCGCGATGATCGACGTGCCCACGTCCACCGTGGTGCCCTCGGCGAAGTGCAGCTCCTGCACGACCCCGTCGTACGGGATGGGCAGTTCCACCGCCGCCTTGGCCGTCTCGACCTCGCACACCACCTGGCCGTCGGTGACCGTGTCGCCGGGCTGGACGTACCACTTGAGGATCTCGGCCTCGGTGAGCCCCTCGCCCACGTCCGGCATCTTGAACTCGCGTACGGACGCTTCTGTCATCGTCGTCACGACCCTCTCCTCAGTACGCCAGGGCACGGTCGACGGCGTCGAGTACCCGGTCCAGGCCCGGCAGGTACTCCTCCTCCAGGCGGGCCGGCGGATAGGGGGCGTGGTAGCCGCCCACCCGCAGTACCGGGGCTTCCAGGTGGTAGAAGCAGCGCTCGGTGATCCGGGCGGCGATCTCCGCGCCGGAGCCGAAGAACACCGGCGCCTCGTGGACCACCACCAGGCGGCGGGTCTTCTCCACCGACGTCTGGATCGAGTCGAAGTCCAGGGGGGACACCGAGCGCAGGTCCAGGATCTCCAGGGACCTGCCCTCCTCGGCGGCCGCGTCGGCGACCTCCTTGCAGAGCTTCACCATGGGGCCGTAGGCGGCGAGGGTGAGGTCCGTGCCCTCGCGGACGACCTGCGCCTTGTGCAGCGGGCCGGGGATCGCCTCCGTGTTCACCTCGCCCTTGTCCCAGTAGCGGCGCTTCGGCTCGAAGAAGATCACCGGGTCGTCGCTCTGGATGGCCTGCTGCATCATCCAGTAGGCGTCCGACGGATTCGACGGGGAAACCACCTTCAGGCCCGCCACATGGGCGAACAGTGCCTCCGGGGACTCCGAGTGGTGCTCCACCGCGCCGATGCCGCCGCCGTACGGGATGCGGACGACGACCGGCATCTTGACCTTGCCCAGCGAGCGCGCGTGCATCTTCGCGAGCTGCGTGACGATCTGGTCGTACGCGGGGAAGACGAACCCGTCGAACTGGATCTCCACCACCGGGCGGTAGCCGCGCAGGGCGAGGCCGATCGCCGTACCGACGATGCCCGACTCCGCGAGGGGAGTGTCGATGACCCGGCTCTCGCCGAAGTCCTTCTGCAGGCCGTCCGTCACGCGGAAGACACCGCCGAGCTTGCCGACGTCCTCGCCCATGACGAGGACCTTGGGGTCCGTTTCCAGGGCCGTGCGCAGCGACTCGTTGATCGCCTTCGCCAGCGCCATGCTCTTGACCGGCTTGGAAGCCATCGTCTCGGCCATCTCAGTTGTCCCCCTCTGCGTCGGCGAACGACGCCTGATAGGTGGCGAACTGCGCCCGCTCCTCGTCCACCAGCGCATGCCCGTCCGCGTACGCGTGCTCGAACATGGCGAAGTGGTCCGGGTCCGGCATGGCACGGACCGCTTCGCGCACTCGCCTGCCCAACGCCTCGCTCTCGGCCTCGAGTTCCGCGAAGAATCCCTCGTCCGCGTGGTTTGAGGCCTCCAGGAAGCGGCGAAGGCGCAGGATCGGGTCCTTCGCCTCCCAGGCGACCCGCTCGTCGTCGTGGCGGTAGCGGGAGGGGTCGTCGGAGGTGGTGTGGGCGCCCATGCGGTAGGTGTACGCCTCGACGAGCGTCGGGCCCTCGCCGCCGCGGGCGCGCTCCAGCGCCCATTTGGTGACGGCCAGGCAGGCCAGTACGTCGTTGCCGTCGACCCGGACGCCCGGGAAGCCGTAACCCTGGGCGCGCTGGTAGAGCGGGACCCGGGTCTGCTTCTCGGTCGGCTCGGAGATCGCCCACTGGTTGTTCTGGCAGAAGAACACCACGGGGGCGTTGTAGACAGCGGAGAAGGTGAAGGACTCCGCGACGTCGCCCTGGCTGGAGGCGCCGTCGCCGAAGTAGGCGATGACCGCCGAGTCCGCGCCGTCCTTGGCCACGCCCATCGCGTAGCCGGTGGCGTGCAGGGTCTGCGAGCCGATGACGATCGTGTAGAGGTGGAAGTTGTTGCTGTTCGGGTCCCAGCCGCCGTTGTTCACGCCGCGGAACATGCCGAGCAGGTTGGTCGGGTCCACCCCGCGGCACCAGGCGACGCCGTGTTCGCGGTAGGTGGGGAAGACGTAGTCGTCGTCGCGCAGGGCCCGGCCGGAGCCGATCTGGGCGGCCTCCTGGCCGAGGAGCGACGCCCACAGGCCCAGCTCGCCTTGGCGCTGCAGGGAGGTGGCCTCGGCGTCGAAGCGGCGGGTGAGCACCATGTCGCGGTAGAGGCCGCGGAGCTCGTCGGGGGTGATGTCGGCGACGTACTTGCGGTACGCGGCGTTCTCCGCGCTCTCGATCCGCTCGCCCTCGGGCGTCAGCAGCTGGACGAGTTCGGGCTCGGTGCTTGGCGATTTCTTTGCGGTCGGGCGCTTTCCGGCCGTGCTCTTCGCACCGGTCGTACCTGCGCTGCGTCGCGGCTTGCGCGCGGCAGTGCTCTCCACGGTCACGTGTGCTCCTCCGTCGGTCCGGCTACCCGGGTTCGCCGGGTGCCAGTGCGGCTCACCTGCGGTCCTCCGGACGCACGGGGTGGGTGCGGCTCGTTGGCGACAGGCGTGACAGGTGCCCCGGCGAGCGCCCTGCAACAGGCACGTTACCCAGTGCTCCACATTTCTGTGAAACCCCTTCTGACCTGCGATTTTGCTTGGATTTCCAAGTAAAACCGCGAAATCGGGAACAGTTCCTGGTCACAGCCTTGCAGGGGGCCGGAACAACGGCACGTTATCCCGGTGACCCAGGTCACGGGAAGAGTCTCCCCGGCGCGGGTCTCGCGGGCGGGTGCGACACCGCCTCGACGACGAAACGGAGATTTTCGGCCACCCGGCCTCGCTTCGCGGGCCTCGACCACGCAGGCGCGCAACTTCGGGCACCTCTCGTGATCGAAAGCGACTTTCTGTGACAACCCGCAGCTCAGAGGCCTGGATCGTGCCCTAGCATCGGGCAGCGTGCCGCGCTCTTGTGTACCACCCCTCATGCCCCACGCGCCGCCGCTGGGAGCCCTCCTCCGCCAGTACTCCGCCGGGTCCGCCCTCGCCTGCGAGCCCGTCGACCAGGGGCTGCTCAACCGCGGCTACCGGCTCCGTACGACCCGCGGCCGCTACTTCCTCAAGCACCACTTCGACCCCGAGACCGCCGACCCCGCCGCGATCACCCGTCAGCACCGGGCCACCCAACGCCTGGCCGACCTGGGCGTCCCGGTCGCACCTCCGCTGACCGGCCGTGACGGACGCACGGTCGCGGTCGTCGGCGGCCACGCCTACGCCCTGCACCCCTGGGTCGACGGCCGGCACCGCCACGGCGGCCAGCTCACCACCGCCCAGTGCGGACGGCTCGGGGCGCTTCTGGGGGTGGTGCACGCGAGTCTGGAGCGCGTGATGCGTACGCAGGCGCGGGCGCGCGCGAAATCGCCCGAGACGGCCGAGGCGGCCGACACCTTCGCCCTCATCGACGACCTGCTCGCCCGCGTGCGCCGCCATCGCCCCGCCGACTCCTTCGACGAACTGGCCCGGCACCGGCTCCTGGAGCGGCGCGCACTCCTGGAGCAGCACGCCGACCGGCGTCCGCCGCGCGGCGGTTCGGTCGGCTGGGTGCACGGCGACTTCCACCCGTTCAACCTGCTCTACAAAGGGGACGCCCCCGCCGCGATCGTCGACTGGGACCGGCTCGGCGTGAAGCCCCGCGCGGAGGAGGCGGTACGCGCGGCCGCGATCTTCTTCGTACGGCCCGCGGGGGCGCTCGACCTGCCGAAGGTACGGGCCTACGCGCGCGCGTACCGGCGTACGGCCGGCGCCCCTCCCTCCGAACTCGCGGCGGCCGCGCACCGCGTGTGGTGGGAGCGCCTCAACGACTTCTGGATGCTGCGCTGGCACTACGAGCGCGGCGACACCCGGGCGGACCCCCAGTTCCCGGCGGCCTCGGCGCTCGCGGTGTGGTGGACGCGGGAGTACGACGCGGTGTGCGACGCGTTCGCCGGTTGAGCGTCCTGGAGAGGGAGAGGGCTGAAAGACAGCACGCGCGCGTGCGGCCCGGTTACGGGTGCACGCGCGCGTGGATGCGCTGCGGTCGGCCGATGATCAGCCGCCGGTGGTGCCGCCGGAGGTGATGCCCTCGACGGTGCCACCGCTCGGATCCGACGCCTCGCCCGAGGGTGTGGCCGGATCCGAAGGCGTCGGGTCGTCCGACGGCTCCTCGGTCGTCGGCTCGTCCGTCGGCTCGTCGCTCGGCTCCTCGGTGGGCGACTGCGACGGCGTGTACGACGGCGTGTACGACGGCGTGTAGGACGGGTCCGACCCCGTGCCGGTGCCGTCGTCCGTGGACGTGTCCGTCGGCTGGTCGCTGGTGTCGTCGCTCGGCGTCTCGCTGGCCGTCTCGTCGTCGGTGGTCTGCACGGTGGTCGGCGACTTCGAGGGGTCCGAGCCGCCACCGTCGCCGTTGTCGCCGTTGAGGGCGAGCGCTACACCCGCCGCGATGGCGATCACCGCGAGCACGGCGAGGATCCACAGCTTGCCGCGGCCGCCGCCGCCCCGGTTGCCCTGTCCCTCGAACCCGCCGTCGTCCCCGCCGCCGTAGCGGTTGGGCAGGATCGGCTGCGGGATCTGCGTGGTGCCGGAGGAGTCGCCGGGATGCGGCAGCGCGGTGGTGCTGGCGAAGCCCGCCGCCGGGGTGTGCCGGCCCTCGTGCATGTCGACGGGCCCGGTGTTCCAGGTGCCGGTGTGACCGCCCTGCTCGTACAGCATCTGCAGGCCGTACTGGACCAGCCCGCGCATCTCCTCGGCCGTCTGGAAACGGTCGTCCGGCTCCTTCGCGAGCGAGCGCATGACAAGACCGTCGAGCTCCGGCGGGACGGCGTCGGAGACCTCGGACGGAGGCGTCGGGATGTCCTGGACGTGCTGGTAGACGACCGACAGCGGGGTCTCGCCGGTGAAGGGCGGGCGCAGCGCGAGGAGTTCGTAGAGGAGACAGCCCGTGGCGTACAGGTCGGAGCGGTGGTCGACGGCCTTGCCGAGGGCCTGCTCCGGGGAGAGGTACTGGGGGGTGCCCATGACCATGCCGGTCTGCGTCATCGTCGTGGACGCCCCGTGCAGGGCGCGGGCGATGCCGAAGTCCATCACCTTCACGGCGCCGTTGTGCGTGATGATGACGTTGGCGGGCTTGATGTCGCGGTGCACGATGCCGTGCTGGTGCGAGTAGGCGAGCGCTTCCAGGACACCGGAGACGATGATCAGGGCCTGTTCGGGGCCGGGGGCCTCGGCGTTGAGGAGCAGGTCGCGGATGGTGCGCCCCTCGACGATCTCCATCACGATGTACGGCACGGACTGGCCGCCCACGAAGTCCTCGCCGGAGTCGTACACGGCGACGATCGCGTGGTGGTTGAGCCCGGCGACCGACTGCGCCTCGCGCGTGAAGCGGGCCTTGGAGACGGGGTCCTCGGCGAGGTCGGCGCGCAGCAGCTTGACCGCCACGGTGCGTCCGAGGCGTACGTCCTCGGCCGCGAAGACCTCGGCCATGCCGCCCCGGCCGAGTCTGCGGGTCATCCGATATCGGCCGTCCCCGACCAGTCCGCCGTTCCCCCACAGTTCCGGCGCATCTGACATTCCGCCGCCAGTCGCCTCGGGGTCGGACGGGCCCTGAGCGCGCTGCTGCTGTGCCATCAGTCCTCGCCGTCGTTTCTGCCCGCGGTGCGCGCGGTGTTGTTACGGTCTCCGTCGGCCACGCTACAGCCTCCGCGCAAGCCGCCGATCCGGGAAGACCCCGGGAACCGGCCCGAGACGGACCGGCCATCAAACCTGTAGTACGTACCGGCGTGCAAATTGTGTGTACCGGCCGTACGTCTGCTGTAACGCTTGCGCGACCTTTCTTTCGCGTACGGTCACGGATCGGGCACCGCGCTTGACGTGTCAGTGCCCTCCGGCAGACTTGGCCGGGAATAGCACTTTGGATCAATGGCACGCACGGCGCCGAAGGCCTACGGGGGACGCAGAGACATGAGCCAGGACGGCGCACAGGGGCGGTACGCGGGGCGGGCGCTCGCCGGCGGCCGCTATCAGCTGCGCGACTTGCTCGGCGAAGGCGGTATGGCCTCGGTGCACCTCGCGTACGACGCCGTGCTCGACCGGCAGGTCGCGGTCAAGACGCTGCACACCGAGCTGGGCCGGGAGCAGGCCTTCCGCGAGCGCTTCCGCCGCGAGGCCCAGGCCGTGGCCAAGCTCACGCACACCAACATCGTCTCCGTCTTCGACACCGGCGAGGACGCGCTGGACGGCACGACGATGCCGTACATCGTCATGGAGTACGTCGAGGGCCAGCCACTCGGCTCGGTGCTGAACGCGGACGTACGGCAGTACGGCGCGATGCCCGCCGACAAGGCCCTGAAGATCACCGCGGACGTGCTCGCCGCGCTCGAGATCAGCCACGAGATGGGTCTGGTCCACCGGGACATCAAGCCGGGCAACGTGATGATGACCAAGCGCGGTGTGGTCAAGGTGATGGACTTCGGCATCGCCCGCGCCATGCAGTCCGGCGTCACCTCGATGACGCAGACCGGCATGGTCGTCGGCACCCCGCAGTACCTGTCGCCGGAGCAGGCGCTGGGCAGAGGCGTCGACGCCCGCTCCGACCTCTACTCGGTCGGCATCATGCTGTTCCAGCTGGTGACGGGGCGGCTGCCGTTCGACGCGGACTCGCCGCTGGCGATCGCGTACGCGCACGTGCAGGAGGAGCCGGTCGCTCCTTCGTCGATCAACCGCGCCCTGCCGCCCTCGGTGGACGCGCTGATCGCCCGCGCGCTGAAGAAGAACCCGAACGAGCGTTTCCCGAGCGCCGAGGCGATGCGCGACGAGTGCCTGCGCGTGGCCGCGTCCTTCCATGCCGCCGCGCCGAGCATCGTGCCGGGTGCGCCGACGCAGAGCGGCGCCGGCGTCGGCTCCGCCGTGTTCCCGCCGGTCGACCAGGCGACGCCGGGGCCCATGGGCAACGTCCAGACGCCGTACCAGCCGGCTCCGACGCCGAATCCTTACGGCACCCCGCAGCCGTCGGCGCCTTCCCCGGCGTACGGCTATCCGCAGCAGGCCGGCTACCAGACGCCCGGCCCCGCCGGGTACGCGCCGCAGCATGCCTCCACCCCGCCGCCGTACAACATGACGCCCCAGACCGTCCCTGCCTCCTCCGGCGGCGGCGACAAGGGCAACAAGCCGGTGATCATCGGGTCGGTCGTGGTGTCGCTGCTCGCGGTCGGCGGGCTGGTCGCGGCGCTCATGATGAACAGCGGCGGAACCGAGGACCCGGGCGCCGACAACAGCCCCAGCGCGTCGACGTCGACCAAGGTGGCGGGCTACCGCGGGCCGGACACGACGAAGACGATCGAGAAGACCGAGTGCACCGAGCCGGACGAGTCGTACAACGACCCCTCCCAGGTGCGGATGCCGGACTTCACGTTCAAGAACTGGGACTCGGTCCTGGACTGCCTCAAGGCGTCAGGGTGGAAATACGACAAGACCGCTGTCGACGAGAACACCTACGGCGACGGCACCGTCATGAAGCAGTACCCATCGGCGGGCACGGACTTCGACCCGAAGAGCCCGCCGGAGATGCAGTTCGAGATCTCCACGGGCAACCCTTCGTGACAACGGCGGGATGAGACCACGGGGGAGGGGCCCGCCGCCCCAGCTGGCCGGCCCCCCCCCACCCGGGGCGGGGGGGCGGGGGTGGCCC
>NZ_JBHXSG010000051.1:0-69811 GCF_042714835.1 Streptomyces sp. NPDC058678
CTCGGAAGGAGAGCCGGGGCCGTCGCCGTGCGGGGTGGGACGGTGCGCACCGGCCCCGCTGCCTCGGGTCAGCCGCCTGTCAGGGGACGGGCCGTCGAGGGCGTACCGCGCACCACGCGGTCCGTCTGGGGTGGGCGCCGACTGCCGACCGGCGTGACCGGTGAGCGTTCCGAGCGGGCCGTGTGCGGGCCCGGGGCCAGGTAGACGGGCGCGCGTGGCGTCGCCGCGCGGGCCGCGGTCTCGTTCTGGGAGGCCGGGCGCGGCTTGAGCCGCACGGGGGTCTCGACGGGTGACAGGGAGGCCGGAGCCGTCATGCCGTCGCGGGCGCGCCAGCGGTCGCGCAGGTCGAAGATCTTGGTCTCCGCGAGCGCGATCAGCGGCTCCACCCACGGGAGGGCCAGCAGTACCAGCAGGCCGGCGGCCCAGCCGAGGAGCACGTCGCTCAGCCAGTGCGTACCGAGGTAGACCGTGGCCATGCCGACGCCGAGCGAGGTCACCGCGGACACGGCGGACAGCCAGCGGCGGGCCCACGGCGCGGAGGCCAGGTAGGCCAGGATTCCCCAGGTCACCACGGCGTTGGCGGTGTGGCCGCTGGGAAATATATCGCCGCCCAGACCCATCTCGTTCGAGCCGATGGCGGTCGCGTAGTGCGGTCCGAGTCTGCCCATGCCGAGCTTGGCGGCGCCGACCGTGATGTTCAGCAGCAGCAGGGCCGCGCCGAGGGTCAGCAGCGGGCGCAGCGTGTGCTGCCGCCAGGAACGCCAGCCCAGCCAGGCCGCGACCATCACCGCGGTCGGGCCGCGCTGGCCGAGCACCACGTAGTAGTCGACGAACCAGTGGATGCCGGCCCACTGCTGGTACGGCCGGAAGAACATGACCTGCCAGTCGAGCCGGACCAGCCAGGAGGTGATCACCACGAGCCACACGATCGCCAGGTAGAAGGCCAGGGTTCCGGCGAGCAGCGCGACCCGGTGCCGGCTCATCTTCGGCACGTCGATGTGAGCCGGCCGTTCCGGCTCACGGTCCAGCCTCGCGAACACCCGGTCCAGACGGGTGAGGTTTCGTTCGGTACGCACCCAATCGACGTTACAGCGAGTGAGCTCTGTTCCCTGGCGATTCCACGGCTTTGTGATGACGATGTGATGTGGGATTCCTCTCAGAGAGAGGTTTATATCCACTGATTCCGCAATGCCGGGTGCCGGTGCCCTTCAATTCCTTTGATCATTCTGGGTTGCGGTTTTATCCCGCTTATGAATTCGTTCACCGAATCATGGGGCGGAATTGTCCGGGCGCTCATCGCGTCCGGTAGCCGGTCAGGGCGGACCGGAGCCGTTCAGCCAGAACGCCCCGTACACGGCCGATCCCACCGCGACCGTCCCGAGCACCAGGGCCGACCTGGGCGTACGCAGCCGGGCCAGGGCCAGGGCGAGCGGCAGCAGCAGGGGGAAGGCGGGCATCAGCAGGCGCGGTTTCGAGCCGAAGTAGCTCGACGCGCACAGGGCGAGGGCGGTGACGACACCCGCGTACACCAGGAGCGGGAGCGGTTGGCGCTGCCGTACGCAGACGACGTACAGCCAGACGATCAGTCCGACCCCGACGATCAGCCCCACGCCCGCCAGGGCCGACGGAAACGACGTGAACTTGTCGGCGACGAAGCGGGCGAAGGCCTGGCCGCCGTCGAACCCGTTGCGCCAGCCGGCCTGGACGTCGAGGTAGCCGAGCGCGCCGTGGCCGGTGCGGTGTCCGACCCACAGGACGTAGGCGGCGGCGCCGAGGGGCGCGAGGAGCATGCCGAGGGCACGGCGTGTGCCGGTGGCGCGGTGCGTGCCCCGGGCGCGTTCCTCGAAGGGGGCGCCGTCCGGTCGCGCCGGGCTCCGGTCCCGCCCGGACGAGGGATCACCCGCCGTGCCCCGTTCCCGCACGAACGCGACGATCGCCGCCGCCCACACCGCCGCGACGACGGCGAGGCCCACCGGGCGGGTCAGGCCCGCCAGCAGGGCCAGGATGCCCGCCGTCACCCAGCGGCCGGTCACGACCGCGTACAGCGACCAGGCGGCCAGGGCCGTGAACAAGGACTCGCTGTACGCCATCGACTGCACGATCCCGACCGGCAGGGCGGCCCACAGCAGCACCGCGCAGACGCCCGCCCGGCGGCCGTACAGGTGATCGGTGACCGCGAAGATCCCCCAGGCCGCCGCGAGCGAGGAGAGCAGGGCGACGACGAAGCCCCCGTCGGCGTACGACAACGGGGTCACCGCCGCCGACAGCCGCTCCAGCCACGGCAGCAGCGGGAAGAAGGCGAGGTTGGAGTGGACGTCGCCGTTCGGCAGGCGCACCTCGTAGCCGTACCCCTGCTCGGCGACCCTCGTGTACCACAGGGAGTCCCAGCGGGCGGTCAGCAGCGTGTACGCGTTCTTGTCGCGCGCCGCGCTCCACAGGGCCAGCGCGAGCAGCCCCAGGGCGCGTACGGCCGCGTACCCGAGGAGGGCCGGGGCGGCCCGGCGCAGACTCGGGGCGCCCGGCGGTGCCGTGCGCGTTTCAAGATCGGTCACGGGCTCGATTATCGACGGCGTACGGAACCGGCCGGCCGGCCGGGGGCCCGGTCGCGGCCGAGGGGAGTGGTGTACGCCACACGCGTTCCGTGCAACCTCTGAGAGGTCCGCCACTTGGTACCGGCACGAACTCGCGTACTCTGACGTGTCACTCGCCATCGTTGCGCGGGCCGGAGACCACCGCTCCTCTCCGGCCGAGTCACGGGGAGTCCCCACCCTGTGAACCCGCCGAACGCGAGGGAACATCTGGGAGGTACGTACATGTCCGGGACGACCACGGCCGCCGCTGGGTTGCGCCGTCGGGCGGCCGGGGCCGGTGCCAACCGCTGGGTCGTCCTCGTCGTCCTCTGTGCCAGCCTGCTCCTGGTCGCCCTGGACGCGACCGTGCTGCACGTGGCGGTCCCCGCCGTCACCGAGGACCTCAGGCCCGGCGGGATAGAACTGCTCTGGATCGTCGACATCTATCCGCTCGTCTGCGCCTCGCTGCTGATCCTCTTCGGCACGCTCGGCGACCGCGTCGGCCGCAGACGGATCCTGCTCCTCGGCTACACCCTCTTCGGCGTCGCCTCCGCGATGGCCGCCCTCGCCGACACCGCCCAGGTGCTGATCGTGGCGCGGGCGCTGCTCGGCGTCGGCGGTGCCATGATCATGCCCGCCACGCTGTCGATCCTCCGCCAGGTCTTCCCCGACCGGCGGGAACGGGCGCTGGCGATCGGCATCTGGAGCGCGGTCGCGGCGGTCGGCGCGGCGGTCGGCCCGCTGCTCGGCGGCTTCCTCCTGGAGCACTTCTGGTGGGGCTCGGTCTTCCTCGTGAACATCCCGTTGATGCTGGTCTGTCTGCCGATCGGGCGGTTGTTGCTGCCCGAGTCGAAGGGCGACGGGCGGGGGCCCTGGGACGTGGTCGGCGCGCTGATGGCGGCGGCCGGACTGTTCTGCCTGGTGCTGGGCGTCAAGCGCCTCGGCGGCGGGGAGCTGGGCCTTTTCACGGTGGTGCCGCTGGTGGTCGGTGCGGTGCTGATCGTCTTCTTCGTACGGCGTCAGCGGCGCCGGGCGCATCCGCTGGTGGACCTGCGGATGTTCGCGCGGCCGGCGTTCAGCACGTCGGTGGGCTGCATCGTGCTGGCGATGCTCGCGCTGGTGGGTCTGGAACTGATCGCGGCGCAGTACCTGCAACTGGTGCTCGGTCTGTCTCCGCTGGAGACCGGTCTACGGCTGCTGCCGCTGACCATCGCCGCGATGGCGGCGGGCCTCGCGGGTGCACGGATGCTCCGGCGGTTCGGGCCGCGCCGGATGGTGAGCTGCGGTTTCTGTCTGACGGCGGTGGCCGTGCTGCTGCTGACGGCGATGGGCGGCGAGGACAACACGGGTCTGCTGCTGGTCGGGTTCCTGCTGCTGGGCTTCGGCCTGGAGACGACT
Organism: Streptomyces sp. NPDC058678; assembly: GCF_042714835.1. Classification (NCBI taxonomy): domain Bacteria; kingdom Bacillati; phylum Actinomycetota; class Actinomycetes; order Kitasatosporales; family Streptomycetaceae; genus Streptomyces; species Streptomyces sp. NPDC058678. The sequence continues at coordinate 3,969 of NZ_JBHXSG010000051.1, forward strand.
CTCTTCGGAGCGTACGAGTCGATGCTGAGCGAGGCTCCGCCGGAGCAGGCGGGTGGGGCGGCGGCGATCGGGGAGACGTCGTACCAGCTGGGTGCCGGCATCGGGATCGCGCTGCTCGGAAGCGTGATGAACGCGGCGTACGCGCCTGGGGTGACGTCGGTGCCGGGGGTTCCGGCGTCGGCGTCGGCGGCTGCGGGGCATTCGCTGGGCGAGGCGTACGAGGTTGCCGGGCGGCTCGGGGGGTCGGCCGGAGTGGCCCTGCGTCGGACCGCCCGGGACTGTTTCGTGCACGGGCTGCATGTGACGTTGCTGGTCAGTGCCGGGTTGTTGCTGCTGGGGGCGGTGATGGCGTTGCGGTTGCCGCGCGTCATGCAGTGCGGGGAGGTCGAGGGCGGGGCCGTGGAGGTACCTGCGCCTCGGGAAGTCGCGGAGTCCCGCGTCTCCGCCTGAACGAAGAACGTCTCCCACCCACGCATCGCCCGTCACGGTTCGTTGAGTGATGGAGCCCTCCTGTGGGGTGGAGTCGCCGTCGGCGGCTGCGGGTCGCCTGTCGGTTGACGCGCCACATCCCTCGGCGGCGGCGAGACGCACACATCCCTCGGTGGCTGTGCGGTCCGCCGCGTCCCTCTGGCGTGACGCGACGCGGCACATCCCTCAAGCCGCCGACGGCGAGTACCCCCACTGGCGACGATCACCTGCAACTGCTGTCTCGGGTGGTGCGTGGGCCGGTGAGGGCCTGGACGTGCGGGACACTGCCTCGTATCGTCAGCCTCGGAAGCGTAACTAGCAGTGCTAGTTTTGAGAGGACGTGCTCATGGCCCCGTTCGACCCCGCCGACCCCCTCGGTATCGACGACCTGCTCGAGCCGGAGGACCTCGCCGTGAGGGAAACCGTGCGGGCGTGGGCCGGTGATCGTGTGCTGCCGTATGTCGCCGAGTGGTACGAGAGCGGGGAGCTGCCCGGGATTCGGGAGCTCGCCCGGGAACTGGGCGGGATCGGGGCGCTCGGGATGTCGCTCGATGGATACGGGTGCGCCGGTGCGAGCGCGGTGCAGTACGGACTGGCCTGTCTGGAGCTGGAGGCCGCCGATTCCGGGATCCGGTCGCTGGTCTCGGTGCAGGGGTCCCTCGCCATGTACGCCATCCACCGGTTCGGGAGCGAGGAGCAGAAGCAGGGCTGGCTCCCGCGCATGGCCGCCGGTGAGGTCATCGGGTGCTTCGGGCTCACCGAGCCCGACCACGGATCCGACCCCGCCTCCATGCGGACGTACGCCAAGCGCGACGGCGGAGACTGGGTGCTCAACGGCCGGAAGATGTGGATCACCAACGGGTCCGTCGCCGGGGTGGCCGTGGTGTGGGCGCAGACCGAGGAGGGGATCCGCGGGTTCGTCGTGCCGACCGACAGCCCTGGGTTCTCCGCGCCCGAGATCAAGCACAAGTGGTCACTGCGCGCCTCCGTCACCAGCGAGCTCGTGCTCGACGACGTACGCCTGCCCGCCGACGCGGTACTGCCGGAGGGGACAGGGCTCAAGGGCCCGCTCAGCTGTCTCTCCCACGCCCGCTACGGCATCGTCTGGGGGGCCATGGGCGCGGCCCGCACCTGCTTCGAGGCCGCGGTCGACTACGCCAGGACGCGGGAGCAGTTCGGGCGGCCGATCGGCGGGTTCCAGCTGACCCAGGCCAAGCTCGCCGACATGGCGGTCGAGCTGCACAAGGGGATTCTGCTCGCCCATCACCTCGGGCGGCGCATGGATGCCGGCCGCCTGCGTCCCGAGCAGGTCAGCTTCGGCAAGCTCAACAACGTCCGCGAGGCCATCGACATCTGCCGCACGGCCCGGACCATCCTCGGGGCCAACGGGATCTCGCTCGAATACCCCGTGATGCGGCACGCCACCAACCTCGAGTCGGTGCTCACCTACGAGGGCACCGTCGAGATGCACCAGCTCGTGCTGGGCAAGGCGCTCACCGGGCTCGACGCCTTCCGCTGAATTCCCCCAGCAGCGGCAGGGCCGGTGAGCGGCCCTGCCTCAGCTCTGGTTGAAGAAGCCGTCCGTGCGGTGCGCGGCCGGGTCCCCGTTCACGATCTCCGTGTTGGCGGGAGTGAGCAGGAACACCCGGGTGGACACCCGCTCGATCGAACCGCGCAGGCCGAAGATCAGCCCCGCCGCGAAGTCGACGACGCGCTTGGCGTCGCCGGCCTCCATGGCCGTGAGGTTCAGGATGACCGGGACGCCTTCACGGAACAGTTCGCCGATGGCGCGGGCGTCCCGGAAGCTGTCCGGGGTGACCGTGCCGATCCGGCGGCCCTTCTCCTCGGCGACGTCGGACGCCACCTTGACCCGCGGGTCCGTGACCCAGGCCTCCCCGGGCTGCTCGGTCCCTTCGGAGTAGTCGTCGTCGTAGTAACGCTCGTCATCGTTGTCGTCGACGAGGCCAAGCCAGGCACTTGCCTTGCGTACCGATCCCATGGACGCCTCCTCTCACAGCGGTCATTTCTGCCTTCCGCATCCCTATGGTCATCCATGATGCGGACGTCGCGCCAAGTGGATAGACGCCGCGCGGGGGGTTTGTGACGGTACTGGTGCACAGCGAATCCGTCGAGAGTCCAAGTGTCCCAAGGGTCGTTCCGCAAACGGCTGCTGACTGTGAGTGAAATATGATTGTCCACGGCGTATGGGTGATGGGCGGTGCGTACGGGTGAATGCGACGATCGGTACGATGCCGCAGCTCACCGCAGTTCAGCGCCGTAAGCATCACGGGGGATCGTCGTGTTCGGAATCGTCAGGCCCTGCCGTCACCGGCTCGGCGAGAGTCTCAAAACCCAGTGGATGGCCCATTTGTGCGGGCTGTGCCTCGCGCTGCGCAAGGATCACGGGCAGTTCGCGAGGATCGTCACGAACTACGACGGCTTGCTGATATCGGTTCTGACGGAAGCTCAGGCCGAGCGGGCCGGTGGCGGGCGGCGTACGGCCGGGCCCTGTCCGTTGCGCGGAATGCGTACCGCGTCCGTCGCGCACGGTGAGGGGGCGCGGCTCGCGGCCGCCGTCTCGCTGGTGCTCGCCTCGGCCAAGGTGCGCGACCATGTCGCCGACGGGGACGGGGTCCTGGCCCGCAAGCCGGTGGCGCTCGCCGCGCGCCGGGTCGCCACGAGCTGGGGCCGGGCCGGGGAGCGGACCGGCTCGGACGTCGGATTCGACACCGCCCTGCTCGTCGACGCCGTGGACCGGCAGCTCGGCATCGAGGCGCTGGCAGGGCCGGGAACACCCCTCCTGACGGTCACCGAACCCACCGAGACCGCGACCGCCGCCGCCTTCGCGCACACCGCGGTCCTCGCCGGACGGCCGGGGAACGCCGAGCCGCTCGCCGAGGCCGGACGCCTCTTCGGGCGGCTGGCGCATCTCCTGGACGCCGTGGAGGACAGGGAAACTGACGCCGCGTCGGGTGCCTGGAACCCGCTCACCGCGACGGGTACGCCGCTCACGGAGGCCCGGCGGCTCGCCGACGACGCCGTGCACGGGATACGGCTCGCGCTGCGGGAGGCCGACTTCACGGACGCGAAGCTCGCGCACCGGCTGCTCGTGCACGAGCTGCGCACCTCCGTGGACCGGGCCTTCGGTACCGCCTCCTGCGCGCACGGACCCGCGCCGACGGGTGCGATGCCGGGCGGACCGTACGCCCCGCCCGGCGGCCCGTGGACCCCGATGCCCCCGGAGCCGCCCCGCCGCGACCGGCGCGGGCTGCTCGCCGGGTGCGCGGTGTGGATGGGGCTCGCCTGCACGTGCCAGATGTGCTGCGGGGAGTTCGACGACCCGTGGAGCAGGGAGCGCCGGGAAGGGCTGTGCGCCAACACCGACTGCAGCGGCTGCAGTGACTGCTGCAGCTGCTGCGACTGTTGCGGGAAGTGCTGCGGTGACGGTTGCGGCTGTGACGGCTGTGACGGCTGCGACTGCGGCTGCAGTTGCTGAGCCTCTCCCGGTCAGTCCTTGAGCTCCGGTGGTGAGATCCGCGACTTCGCGATCGCCGAGCCCGTCGTGCCCCACTTCTTGAGGATGCTGTCGTACGTCCCGTCCGCGATGAGACTGTTCACCGCGGCCTGGAAGGCGGGGGCCAGTTCGCTGCCCTTCTTGAACGCGAAGCCGACGTCCAGGCGGTGGAACTCGTTGAGGAACTTCACCCCCTCCTGGTGGGCGACCGCGTAGCGCAGACCGTTGATCGTGGACATCACGATGTCGCTGCGGCCCTGCTGGAGCGAGGACCAGACGGCGCCCTGTTCGTTGTAGGTCTGCACCTTGTACGCCTTCTCGCCCGTGTCGGTGCACAGGTGCTTGTTGTCCTCCAGCGTGGCCTCGAAGGTGGTGCCCGCGCCGGTCGCGATGTTCAGGCCGCACAGCTGCTTCAGGTCGGTGACCTTGGACAGCTTGCTGTCCTTGCGGGTGGCGAAGCCCTGGCCGTCGTTGATGTAGGTGACGAAGTCGATGGTCCTGCGGCGCTCGTCGGTCACGCCGAAGTTGCCGACGCCGAGGTCGTACTTGCCGCTGTCGAGGGCCGGCAGGATCGCCTCGAAGCTTGCCTGTTCGGTCCTGAGCCCGAAGCCGAGGACCTTGGCGACGGCGTTCGCGAAGTCGACGTCCTGGCCGGCCAGGGTCTTCCCGTCGTCCAGGATCGAGGTGCCGGGCGGCTGACCGGAGACGCTGACGGCGATGGTGAGGCTCGACGCACCGGACGGCAGGAGTCCGGCAGCCGCCTCGTCCTTCTTGACGGCCGAGACGACGTCCGTGGTCGGGATCTCGTCGGACTGGGCGGAGGCGTTGACGGAGTCGTCCGTGCCGGAGCCGCACGCGGTGAGGAACAGGGTCGCTGCGGTGATCAGGGCAAAGGGGGCGATCAGCTTATTTCGGGCACGCGTGGGCGTACGCATGGTCTGGCGGTCTCCTGAGGGCGAGAAGCGCTGGGTGAGGGGGAGCGCGTGTGAAGGCGAAAGGAGAAGGCGAAGGGGAGAACGCGAAGGGAGAACGCGAAAGCGCCCCGCCGGATCAACAGCTCAGGGCGCGCAGTGGGTCAGCTCAACAGGAGGAGGACCACACTCGACCGAAGTCGATGTGGGAGCGCTTGACCAGCCACTGCTGTGGATGCATGGGCCAAGTGGAACAGGCATCCGGTTGTGCGTCAACCGACTTGAGACGCACGGCTCACAGTCTGGACAGCCTTGACAGTGAGGGGAAACCCACCCGTAGTCTCAAGGGACGGTCCTGCTGAGGGGCTCGGCCGTACCGACGCGTTCACGTTCCGCGCGTCTCCGTGTGAAGGCACCCACCCGAGTTCTCCCGACTCGATGTCACGGAGCCTTCGCATGTCCTCCGACACCCTCGCCAAAGCCCCCGCCGCCCCGGATGTCCCCGAGCACGCGGACTCCCTGCGGATCGTCCCGCAACGCCGGCTCGGCCAGTGGACCGCCGCCGTCGCCGTGCTGGTACTGCTGGCGCTCGCCGTCAACTCCGTTCTGCGCAACGAGGCGTTCCAGTGGGACGTCGTCGCCGACTACTTCACCTCGGACGCGGTGCTGCGCGGCCTGTGGCTCACCCTGTGGCTGACCGCGCTCGTGATGGTGCTCGGCTTCGCGCTGGGCACGCTGCTCGCCGCGTTCCGGCTGTCGGCCAACCCCGTGCTCAGAACCGTCAGTTGGGGATACGTCTGGCTGTTCAGGTCGATCCCGATCCTGGTGCAGCTGCTGCTGTGGTTCAACATCGGCGCGCTGTACCCGCAGATCCTCGGCGTGAAGACGGTCGACCTGCTCGGCCCGGTCACCGTCGCGATCATCGGCCTCACCCTGCACGAGGCCGCGTACGCCGCCGAGGTCGTCCGCGGCGGCATCCTCTCCGTCGACCGCGGACAGATCGAGGCCGCGCAGGCGCTCGGCCTGAGCCGGTGGCGCCGTTGGTGGCGGATCGTGCTCCCGCAGGCGATGCGCTCCATCGTGCCGCCCGCCGGGAACATGCTGATCGGCACCCTCAAGGGCACCTCGATCGTCAGCGTCATCGCCGTCCAGGACCTGCTCTACTCGGTGCAACTCGTCTACCACCGCACCTACCAGGTCATCCCGCTGCTGATGGTGGCCACCGTCTGGTACACCGTCGTCACCTCGGTGCTCAGCGTCGGCCAGCACCACGTCGAGCGGCACTACGCCCGGGGCACGGGCTCGGGGAGCACTCGATGAGGCCCTCCCTCGTGATCGTCGGGGCCGGGCCGCGGGGAACCGGCCTGATCGAACGGATCGCCGCCAACGCACCTGAGCTGTACGCCGGTTCGGGCCTCGACATCCACCTGGTCGACCCGCATCCGCCGGGCGCCGGACGCATCTGGCGCCCGGCCCAGTCGCCGCTGCTGTGGATGAACTCGCACGCCGAGGACGTCACCATGTTCACCGACGAGACGGTCGACATGGCCGGGCCGGTGCGGGAAGGCCCGACACTGCACGAGTGGGCCGGCATCGACGGCCGTACCTTCGCGGACCGGCGGCTCCAGGGCGCCTACCTGAGCTGGGTGCACGAGCGGGCGGTGGCCGAGCTGCCGCCGGGCGTCGTCGTCCACCACCATCCGCGCCGTGCCCTGCGGATCGGCGGGCCGCCCCAGGGGCGCCAGCAGGTATGGCTGGAGGGCCGCGCCCGCCCGCTCCTCGCCGACCTCGTCGTGCTCGCCCTCGGCCACCTGGACGCCGAACCGGACGACGGCCAACGCGAGTTGGCGGCATACGCCGGCGAGCACGGCCTCGTCCACCTCCCACCGGACTTCACCGCCGACAGCGACCTGTCCCGGCTCGCGCCCGGCGAACCCGTCCTCGTCCGCGGCTTCGGGCTCGCCTTCGTCGACCTGATGGTGCTGCTCACCGAGGGCCGGGGCGGGCGGTACGTCGGGGGCAGGTACGTGCCTTCGGGGCAGGAGCCGGTCCTGTATGTCGGTTCGCGGCGCGGAGTGCCGTACCACTCGAAGATCGGATACGACTGGACCGGTGAACGGCCCCCGCTGCCCCGGTTCTTCGGGCCCGCCGAGGTGGACGGGCTGCTCGCCCGGCCGACAGGCTTCGACTTCCGGCGGGACGTGTGGCCGCTGGTGGAGAAGGAACTGGGTTTCGCCCACTACCACCGGCTGTTCACGGTCCACCCCGAGCGGACCACCGTGGCCTGGAGTGTCTTCGAGGAGAAGTACGCGGCCGTCGACGACCCGGCCGGGCGGGCGGCCCTCGTCGCGGCCGCCGTGCCCGATCCCGCCGACCGGCTCGACCTCGCCGCGCTCGACCGTCCTCTGGAGGGGGTGCGGTACGGGTCGTACGCGGAGCTTCAGGAGGGGGTGCGGGCTTACGTCGAGGGCGACCTGAGCCGCCGTCACGATTCCTCGTACAGCCCCGACCTCGCCGTCTTCCTCGGGCTGCTCTCCGTCTACGGCCAGTTGGTCCGGCTCGGGGACATCGGGCCCTGGTGGCACGGGTTCTTCAGCTATCTGGCCTCCGGGCCGCCCGGGCCCCGGCTGCGGCAGCTGCTCGCCCTGTCCCGCGCGGGCGTGGTGCGGTTCCTCGGCGCGGGCATGACCGTCAGCGCCGAGGGCGGGGTGTTCCGGGCGTCGAGCGCCACCGTGCCGGACTCCGTCGTGGAAACCCGGGCGCTGGTCGAGGCACGGCTGCCCGAGCCGACGGTCGGGCGGGCCCGTGACCCGCTGCTGCGCGGGCTGCACGCCGACGGGGTGGGCGAGACGCCGGACGGGCTGCTCAGGGTGGACCCGGTCGACGGGCGGATCCTCGACCGGGCCGGTCGGCCGCATCCCCGGCGCTTCGCTCTCGGGCCGCACACCGACGCCCGTGCCCCCGGGGCGTTCACCCGGCCGCGCACCGGCGGGCCCGCGTTCCGTCAGAACGACGCGACGGCCCGGGCCGCGCTGGCGTTCCTGAGCGCGCTCTCCGGGCGTGCGGCCGCCTGAGAGACACCCCTTCGGCCGACCTTCGACCGTCCTTCGACCGTCCTTCGACTGCCCTTCGACTGCTAGGAATCCGCGATGACCGTCATGGTCGACATCAGGTCCGTCCACAAGAGCTTCGGCTCGCTGGAAGTGCTCAAGGGCATCGACCTCGCCGTGCGCGCGGGCGAGGTCACCGTGATCCTGGGCCCGTCCGGGTCCGGCAAGTCCACGTTGCTGCGGACCATCAACCATCTGGAGAAGGTGGACCGGGGCGCGATCAGCGTGGACGGGGCGCTGGTCGGCTACCGGCGCTCCGGCGACCGGCTGTACGAGCTGAGCGAGCGCGAGGTGCTGAGGCAGCGCACGCGCATCGGGTTCGTCTTCCAGAACTTCAACCTCTTCCCCCACCTCACCGTGCTGGACAACATCATCGAAGCGCCGGTGTCCGCGCTCAAGCGGCCCCGCAAGGACGCCGTCGAGTCCGCGCGCCGGCTGCTCGACCGGGTGGGGCTCGCCGAGAAGGCAGACGCCTATCCGAGGCACCTCTCCGGCGGGCAGCAGCAGCGGGTGGCCATCGCCCGGGCGCTCGCGCTGGAACCCGGGCTGCTCCTCTTCGACGAACCGACCTCCGCGCTCGACCCCGAGCTGGTCGGTGAAGTCCTCGACGTCATCAAGGACCTGGCCCACCAGGGCACCACGATGATCGTCGTCACCCATGAGATCGGGTTCGCCCGCGAAGTCGCCGACACCGTGGTGTTCATGGACGACGGGCGGATCGTCGAGCAGGGCGCGCCCGGTGACGTGCTCGACGCGCCCCGCCACGAGCGGACCCGAGCCTTCCTCTCCAAGGTCCTCTGAGACCTGCCAAGAAGGGTTTCCCCATGACCTCATCGCACGGCCGGCGCCTGCTGCACCTGGCCGCCGCCGTCGACCAGCGGGCGGTGTACGACGCCGACTCCTACGTCGCTCTGGCGCGGCTCGCCGAGCGCGGCGGCCTCGACTTCGTGACCCTGGACGACAGCTTCGCCCGCCCCGGTCCCGACGCGCTCCGCGTCCTGTCCCGGGTGGCGCCCGCGACCAGCCGGGTCGGCCTGGTGCCCACCGTCACGACCACGCACACCGAGCCCTTCCACGTCCAGGCGGCCGTCGCGACCCTCGACTGGGTCAGCGGCGGCCGGGCCGGCTGGCGGCTCGACGTGTCGACCACCGAGGGCGAGGCCCGCCTCTTCGGCCGGCGGAACGCGGCCCCGGCCGAAGCGCTGTGGCAGGAGGCCGGTGAAGTCGCCGACGTCGCCGCGAAGTTGTGGGACAGCTGGGAGGACGACGCCGAGATACCGGACGCGGCGACCGGCCGTTTCATCGACCGGGCCAAGCTGCAGCACGTCGACTTCTCCGGCTCCGCCTTCTCGGTCCGGGGTCCCTCGACCGTGCCGAGACCCCCGCAGGGCCACCCCGTGCGCGTGGTCGACGCCACCGAGGGACCCGCCCGGCCAACCGCCGCCCGGTACGCCGACGTGGCGCTCGTCCGGGCCGTGAGCCCGGCGCAGCTCGCTGCCGTACGGGACCAACTCCGGGACGCGGCGTCGGCGTTCGGCCGGGACCCCGACGACCTGCGCGTCCTCGCCAGTCTCGTCGTCGACCTCGGCGGCGGCGAGTACGCGGCCGAGCCCGGCCACGGCGGGGGCGGCCCCCGGCAGACGGCCCAGGGCCCGCTGTACCGGGGCGGCCCCGTCGACCTCGCCGAGCTGATCGCCGCCTGGTACACGGACGGCACCACCGACGGCTTCCACCTCACCCCCGCCGAGCCTCGCCGTGACCTGGAGCGGCTCGTCAACGGCACGGCGGCGCTGCTGCAACACCGGGGGCTGTTCCGCACGTTCTACCCGGGCAGCACGCTCAGGGAGCACCTGGGACTCGCCCGGCCCGCCAACCAGTACGCCGTGAGCGGGGGAGCGTCATGACCGTACGGCAGCGCCCCGCGCGCAAGCGGGTCCACCTCGCGGCGCACTTCCCGGGCGTCGACGACACCCCCGTCCCGGCCGGTCCCCGCTCCCGGTCCCCGATCGGGTTCTCCACCTTCGAGCATCCCGCCCGGACCGCCGAACGCGGCCTGTTCGACTTCTTCCTCCTGGCGGAAGGGCTGTGGCTGCGGGAACACAAGGGGCGGATCCACGACCTGGACGTGGTGGGACGTCCCGAGTCGCTCGCCGTGCTCGGTGCCCTCGCCGCCGTGACCGACCGGCTCGGACTCGCCGCGACCGTCGACGTCACCTTCAACGAGCCGTACGAACTCGCCCGCGGACTGGCCACGTTGGACCACCTCAGCGGCGGGCGGGCGGCCTGGAACGTGGTGACCTCCGCCGATGCCCGCACCGGCGAGAACTTCCGGCGCGGGGGGTACCTCGACCGGGCCGACGGCATTGCCCGCGCGGCCGAATTCGTCGCCACCGCACGGGAGCTGTGGGACGCCTGGACCCCGGACGGAGTCTCCCGGCCGTTCGCGCACCGGGGGCAGCACTTCGACATCGCGGGCGAGTTCGGCGTCCCGCGCCCGCCGCAGGGGCACCCGGTCGTCATCCAGGCGGGGGACTCGGCGCAGGGGCGGGAGTTCGCCGCCGCCACGGCCGACGTGCTCTGCACGCGGCACAGAACCCTGGAGGCCGGGCGCGCCCTCTACGCCGACGTCAAGAAGCGCCTGGAGAAGTACGGCCGTGCCCCCGACGACCTCAGGATCATGCCCGGTGTCACGGTCGTCCTCGGCGACACCGCCGCCGAGGCGCAGGAGCGGGCGGCCGGGATCCGGCGGCAGCAGGTCTCCCCGCAGAACGCCATCCTCACGCTGGAGCAGATCTGGGGCGTCGACCTTTCGTCGTACGACCCGGACGGGCCGCTGCCCGAGATCGATCCGGTGCCGCAGCCGGCGGTCGCACGGGAGCGGACCCGGCGCGGTGACACCGTGGCGATCGCGGAGAAGTGGCGGGCCCTGTCGAAGGCGAAGGGGCTGTCCATCCGGCAGACCGTGATCGAGGCGGGCGGCCGGCAGTCCCTCGTCGGCACTCCGGAGGCGGTCGCGGCCGAACTCGACGCGTTCGTACGGCGGGACGCGGCCGACGGCTTCGTCCTCGTCCCGCACCTCACTCCGGGCGGGCTCGACGAGTTCGTGGACCGGGTGGTGCCGCTGCTCCAGGAGCGCGGCGCGTTCCGTACGGAATACGAGGGCACCACCCTGCGCTCACACCTAGGGCTCCCCGACCTGGCGTGGAAGGGCTGATCACATGGCGACGGACGCGTCCGACGCGTGGAAGCGGTGGCACGAGCACCGCCTCGAGACAGTGGCGGCTCCCTACGGACCGCTCGCGCTGACCGGCACGTACTGGCTGGAGGACTATCCGGACGGGCGGCTTCCGGACACCCCCGGGTCATGGAGGGCCGAGGGCGACACGGTCGTCCTGACGGCCGCCGACGGGGACGGTCTCACCGTGGACGGCCGGCCCTTCGCAGGTGAGGTGCGGCTCACCGGCGACCCGGGCCCGGCCGCCGCCGCCCGGGTGGCCCACGGCGAGCGGCGGCTGGTCGTGCTGGTGCGCGAAGGGGTCTGGGGGGTACGCGACTTCGACCCCGCCTCCGCCGCCCGCCGGGCGTTCCGGGGCATCGAGGCCTCGCCGTACGATCCGCGCCGGTCGGTGCCGGGCCGCTTCACCCCGTACGGCGAGGACCGCACCGTACGCGTCGAGAACGCGGACGGACGGGCGCGCGGTCTCGGCCTCGGCGGGGAGCTGGCATTCAGCCTGGACGGGCGGGAGCTGACGCTTCAGGTGACGGTCCAGGGCGACGGCTCGCTGTGGGCTGTTTTCGGCGATACCACGAGCGGGAGGGGCAGTTACCGCTTCCGGTTCCTGCGGCCCGCCGCGCCGGACGCCGACGGCCGGACGACGGTCGACCTCAACCGGGCGCTGCTGCCGCCGTGCGCGTTCGCCGACCACTTCATCTGCCCTTTTCCGCCACCGGGGAACAGGCTCGATGTCGCGGTCGAGGCGGGGGAGCGCAACCTGCTCTGAAAAGCGGTCATCTCGCGTAGACCATAAAGATCGTTTAAATGTTGACGGCCGAAAGGCGCCCTTGCGCCTACCGTCCGTTCGGCCGAATATTCCCCACAGCGCTTGTCAGGAGCACGGCGTGTTCGGAATCCGGGCGCCCGGCATCCTGGCTGCGCCTCACGGGCCCGACCCCACGAGGGCCCCCGACTTCCCCTGTGGAGGAACGAAAAGTGAGGATCAAGCGCACCACCCCCCGTAGCGGCATCACGAGACGGACCCGGCTGATCGCCGTATCCGCCGGCCTCGCCGCCGCAGCCGCGATCGCGATCCCCAGCGCGAACGCGTCCGACGCCCCCACCACTTTCAGCGCCACCGCGCTCAAGAGCGCCAGCAGTTCGGTGCTCAAGGCCGACATCCCGGGCACCGCCTGGGCGGTCGACAGCAAGACCAACCGTGTCGTCGTCACCGTCGACAGCACGGTCTCCCAGGCCGAGATCGCGAAGATCAAGGAGCAGGCGGGCACCGGCGCCGACGCGCTCACGATCAAGCGGACCCCCGGCAAGTTCAACAAGTTGATCCAGGGCGGCGACGCCATCTATGCGAGTAGCTGGCGCTGCTCCCTCGGCTTCAACGTCCAGAACAGTAGCGGCGTCCAGTACTTCCTGACCGCCGGTCACTGCACCGACGGCGCGGGCACCTGGTACTCCAACTCCGCCCGCACCACGGTGATCGGCTCGACCACCGGCTCCAGCTTCCCGGGCAACGACTACGGCATCGTGCGCTACTCCGGGTCCGTCAGCAGGCCCGGCACCGCCAACGGTGTGGACATCACCCGCGCGGCCACGCCCGCCGTGGGCACCACCGTCATCCGTGACGGCTCCACCACCGGTACGCACAGCGGCCGTGTCACCGCCCTCAACGCGACCGTCAACTACGGCGGCGGCGACATCGTCTCCGGTCTGATCCAGACCAACGTCTGCGCCGAGCCCGGCGACTCCGGCGGTTCGCTCTACGGCAGCAACGGCACCGCGTACGGTCTCACCTCCGGCGGCAGCGGCAACTGCACCTCCGGCGGTACGACGTTCTTCCAGCCCGTCACGGAGGCCCTCAGCGCCTACGGTGTCAGCATCTACTGACGCCCTGGCCCGACTTCGGCACCCGTAACGGCCTGGCCCGCAGCCGGCAGCAGACGAGCCCCCGCACGCAACTGGCGTGCGGGGGCTCGCCCTTGTCCTGTACCGGCGTTACCGTCAACACACAGGCGGTCACGTCGGACCCTGGGGGCCGTGATGGTCGAGGAGCTGGTGGCGGCGGGAGCGACGCTCGCGTCCGCCGGAGCGGTGTACGTGATGGCGGCCGCGCGGGTCGTCAAACAGTACGAACGGGGTGTGGTCTTCCGGCTCGGCAAGCTCCGTCCGGAGGTGCGCGAGCCTGGCTTCACCATGATCGTTCCGGGCGTCGACAAGCTCCGGAAGGTCAACATGCAGATCGTGACGATGCCGGTGCCCGGCCAGGAGGGCATCACTCGGGACAACGTCACGGTGCGGGTGGACGCCGTCGTCTACTTCAAGGTCACCGCGCCGGCCGAGGCGGTCGTCCGGGTGGAGGACTACCGGTTCGCGGTCGCGCAGATGGCGCAGACCTCGCTGCGGTCCATCATCGGCAAGAGCGAGCTGGACGACCTGCTGTCCAACCGCGAAAAGCTGAACCAGGGCCTGGAGTTGATGATCGACAGCCCGGCCGTGGAGTGGGGCGTCACCATCGACCGGGTGGAGATCAAGGACGTCTCGCTGCCCGAGACCATGAAGCGGTCCATGGCCCGGCAGGCCGAGGCCGACCGGGAGCGGCGGGCCCGGGTCATCAACGCCGACGCCGAGCTCCAGGCGTCGAAGAAGCTGGCCGAGGCCGCCAAGGAGATGTCCGAGCAGCCCGCCGCGCTGCAACTGCGGCTGCTGCAGACGGTGGTGGCGGTCGCCGCCGAGAAGAACTCGACGCTGGTGCTGCCCTTCCCGGTGGAGCTGCTGCGGTTCCTGGAGCGGGCGCAGCAGGCGCCGCCCGCGGTGCGGCAACCGCCTTCCGGGGAGCGGCAACCTGCGCCGCCCGCGGCACAGCAACCGGTGCAGGAGCAACTCCCGTCCGTCGAGCCCCGTCCGAACTCCGATGCGCAAGGGTCGATTTCAAGACAGGACTAGACCTCACAGGCTGATGGATATTACTCGCACGTAGTGTTTGCAGCGCGAAGAGCCTGGGGTGACCGTGGACAGTCAAAACTGAAAGGGGCGCGCAACCGCGTTCTACGCGCGTCCGGAAGTCGACCTTGTGCGCCCCCTGTGGGGTTCGAAAGAGTGGGCGCTCGTCAACCAGCCTTCCGGTCCGCGAGGTCCCCACAACCTCCGGGCCGACCCCCCCCACAGGAGGACGCGAGTTGAAGCACCGACGCATACCCAGGCGGCGGATCGCCGTGGCAGGTGCGGGCATCACCGCACTGGTCGCCGCGGGAGTCACCTTCCAGACTGCGAACGCCAGCGAGCCGGCGAACACCCCTGAGCCTCAGGTCCTTTCGGCTCTCGCGGCCGGAAAGCTCGCCTCGACGCTCGGCCAGGACCTCGGCGCCGACGCGGCAGGCACGTTCTACGACGCGAAGACCAAGAGCCTCGTGGTCAACGTGGTCGACGAGGCCGCGGCCAAGACCGTCGAGGCGGCCGGCGCCCAGGCCAGAGTCGTGGAGAACTCCCTGGCCGAACTGAAGAGCGCCCGCAGCACCCTCACGCAGGACGCGACCATCCCCGGCACCTCGTGGGCGACCGACCCGACGACCAACAAGGTCGTGGTCACCGCCGACCGCACGGTCTCCGACGCCGAGTGGGCGAAGCTGACCAAGGTCGTCGACGGGCTCGGCGGCACGGCCGAACTCCAGCGCACCAAGGGGGAGTTCAAGCCCTTCATCGCGGGCGGCGACGCCATCACCGGAGGCGGCGGGCGCTGCTCGCTCGGCTTCAACGTGGTCAAGGGCGGCGAGCCGTACTTCCTCACCGCCGGGCACTGCACCGAGTCCATCTCCACCTGGTCGGACTCCAGCGGCGCCGAGATCGGCACCAACGAGGTCTCCAGCTTCCCGGACAACGACTACGGCCTGGTCAAGTACACCGCCGACGTGGCCCACCCGAGCGAGGTGGACCTCTACAACGGCTCCGCCCAGCAGATCACCGGGGCGGCAGCCGCCACCGTCGGCATGAAGGTCACCCGCAGCGGCTCCACGACCCAGGTGCACGACGGCTCGGTCACCGGTCTGGACGCCACCGTCAACTACGGCAACGGCGACATCGTCAACGGCCTGATCCAGACGGACGTCTGCGCCGAACCCGGCGACAGCGGCGGCTCGCTCTTCTCGGGCAGCAGCGCGATCGGCCTCACCTCCGGCGGCAGCGGCGACTGCAGCTCGGGCGGGGAGACCTTCTTCCAGCCGGTGACCGAGGCGCTGTCGGCGACCGGCACACAGATCGGCTGACCTCGGCCCGCACCGGTTGCCGGATCACCTGATCCGGCACCGCGGTTCGGCTTCCGTGAAGTCCCGCCCCGCGCGCGAGGGGCGGGACTTTCGCGTCGTACGAGACCGAACCACGGCCACGGTGGGCCGAGCCGGTGCCCCGTTCGCGCCGCTGTGACGTCCACGGCTTCGCCCGCGTCGTCCCCGAGACCCTCGCGAGCCGTCCGTGCTTCCGCCGCGACGACGACATGGCCCTGCTCCCGGCGACGGCCTGCGTGGCTCGCGTGGCCTACGCGGTCTGCGCGGCCTGCCTCGGCTGTCGCTTTCCGCGCAGACCCGCCGCCAGCAGCGTGATCACGATCCCGGCGAACGCCCACGCCGACAGGACCAGCAGTGCGGCGGTCGTGTCGTTGCCCTCGAAGTACGCGATCGAGCGTGCCGCCCAGGTGCCGGCGCCCGGCGGCAGTGCCGGTCCGATGGCGCTCCAGAACGGCGGCAGCATCTTCCGTCACCACCTGGACGCCGCCGCGGTGCACCGCGTCGCCGACCACCCCGTCCTGTGGGCCCACGGCGTCCTTCACCTCGCCGAGAAAAGGGGTACCCGGAGTGTCGGCACCGGTGGTCCGCGTCATGCCCCCACGGTCCGGGCCACGGGGTGTTTGTGCAGGTGGGACGGGCTCGAACGGATGTCGCACATACATTCGAGAATTGGTCTATGGTGGGGGTGAGGTAGCTGGGAACAAATGTTCGAGAGCCCCTGTCGGGCCCACGAGTGCGGGAGGTGCGTGTGCCGGGCTTCACGCATCTGCACACCGTCTCCGGGTTCTCCCTGCGGTACGGAGCCTCACACCCGGAGCGGCTGGCCGAGCGCGCCTCCGAGCGGGACCTGGACGCCCTGGCCCTCACCGACCGCGACACTCTCGCCGGCACGGTCCGCTTCGCCAAGGCCTGCGCCAAGGCGGGGGTCCGCCCGCTGTTCGGCGTGGACCTCGCGGTGGAGATGTCCGAGGGTGTACGGCAGGAGCGGCGCCGCACGCCCGTGCGCGGAGGCGCCTTCATCGACGAGTCGACACCCCGCGTCACCTTCCTCGCCCGGGACGGCGCCCGCGGCTGGGCGGACCTGTGCCGGCTCGTCACGGCGTCGCATGCGGGGGAGGGCCCGCCCCTGCTGCCCTGGGCCGACAACATGGCGGCCGGCCTGACCGTCCTGCTCGGCCCCGCCTCCGACGTCGGCCGCGCCCTCGCCGCGGGCCGCCCCGACCGTGCCGCCAAGCTGCTCTCCCCCTGGCGGGAGGTCTACGGCGACGCCCTGCGCCTCGAAGCCGTCTGGCACGGCCGCGAGGGCACCGGCCCAGGCTCCCTGCGGCTTGCCGCCCGTACCGTCGGCTTCGCCGCCGAACAGCGGATCCGGCCCGTGCTCAGCAACGCCGTCCGGTACGCCGATCCCGGCCTCGGCCCGGTCGCCGACGTCCTGGACGCGGCCCGCCGCCTGGTTCCTGTCGACCCGTCGAAGGAACTGGACTCCGGCGAGGCCTGGCTCAAGGACTCGCCCGCCATGCTCGGGGTGGCGGAACGGGTCGTCGAGGCCGCCGGCTACCGGCGCGACACCGCCCACCGCCTGCTGGAACAGACCCGGGCGACGGCCGCCGAGTGTCTGGTCGACCCCGAGGACGACCTCGGTATCGGCACCGTCCACTTCCCCGAGCCGCACCTGGTCGGCGCGGACCGCCGCACTGCACAGCGGGCGCTGGCCTCGCGGGCGGCGACCGGGATGGTGCTGCACGGTTACGACCGTTCCGCAAAAGCGCGGCACTACTGGGAGCGGATGCACCGGGAACTGGACATCATCGCCCACCACGGCTTCGCCTCCTACTTCCTGACGGTCGCTCAAGTGGTGGACGACGTACGGGACATGGGCATCAGGGTCGCCGCCCGGGGCTCCGGTGCCGGCTCCCTCGTCAACCACCTCCTCGGCATCGCGCACGCCGACCCGGTCGAGCACGGACTGCTGATGGAGCGGTTCCTGTCCAAGGAGCGGATCGTCCTGCCGGACATCGACATCGACGTGGAGTCCGCGCGCCGCCTGGAGGTCTACCGCGCGATCATCGGCCGGTTCGGTACCGAGCGGGTCGCGACGGTCGCGATGCCGGAGACCTATCGGGTGCGGCACGCGATCCGTGACGTCGGCGCCGCCCTGTCCATGGACCCGGCCGACATCGACCGCATCGCCAAGTCCTTCCCGCACATCCGCGCCCGCGACGCCCGCGCGGCACTGGTGGAACTGCCCGAACTCAGGCAGCTGGCAGAGGAGAAGAAGCGGTACGGCAGGCTCTGGGAACTGGTCGAGTCCCTCGACGCCCTCCCGCGCGGAGTCGCCATGCATCCCTGCGGAGTACTCCTCTCCGACGCCTCCCTGCTCTCCCGTACGCCGGTCATGCCGACCAGCGGCGAGGGGTTGCCCATGGCGCAGTTCGACAAGGACGACGTCGAGGACCTCGGGCTGCTCAAGCTTGACGTGCTAGGGGTGCGGATGCAGTCGGCGATGGCGCACGCGGTCGCTGAGGTGGAGCGGGCGACGGGGAACCGGATCGACCTGGACGCCTTGCCGGACGGCGACCCGGCCACGTACCAACTCATCCGTTCCACCGAGACGTTGGGCTGTTTCCAGATCGAGTCGCCGGGTCAGCGGGACCTGGTCGGGCGGCTGCAGCCGGCCACCTTCCACGACCTCGTCGTGGACATCTCGCTCTTCAGGCCGGGTCCGGTCGCCGCCGACATGGTGCGGCCGTTCATCGAGGCGCGGCACGGGCGGGCACCGGTCCGTTACCCGCACCAGGACCTGGAAGGACCGCTGAAGGGGACGTACGGAGTCGTCGTCTTCCACGAGCAGATCATCGACATCGTCGCCATCATGACCGGCTGCGGGCGCGGCGAGGCGGACCGGGTGCGGCGCGGCCTGTCCGACCCGGAGTCGCAGGGGCGGATCAAGATCTGGTTCGCGCAGCACGCGGCGGCCCACGGCTACGACGCGGAAACGATTCAGCGGACCTGGGAGATCGTCGAGGCCTTCGGGTCGTACGGCTTCTGCAAGGCGCACGCGGTCGCCTTCGCCGTGCCGACCTACCAGTCGGCGTGGCTGAAGGCACATCACCCGGCCGCCTTCTACGCCGGGCTGCTCACGCACGATCCCGGGATGTACCCGAAGCGGCTGCTGCTGGCGGACGCGCGGCGGCGTGGGGTGCCGATCCTGCCGTTGGACGTGAACAGGTCGGCGGTCGCTCACCGTATCGAACTGGTGTCTGGTTCACCGGCCGTGTGGGGCCTGCGTCTCGCCCTCTCCGACGTTCACGGCATCAGCGAGGCCGAGGCGGCGCGGGTCGCGGACGGACAGCCGTACGCCTCGCTGCTCGACTTCTGGGAACGGGCCCGCCCGAGCAGGCCGCTCGCCGGGCGGCTGGCCCAGGTGGGTGCGTTGGACGCCTTCGGGTCCAACCGACGTGATCTGCAATTGCACTTGACCGAGTTGCACCGAGGAGCCCGGGGAAGTGGCAGCGGCGGCGGCCAACTCCCGCTGGCGGGCGGCCGGAAGACGGCCCCGGCCGGGCTGCCCGACCTCTCCGCGGCGGAGAGGCTGAGTGCCGAGCTGGGCGTGCTGTCCATGGACGCCTCGCGCAATCTGATGGACGACCACCGGGCCTTCCTCGACGAGCTGGGCGTGGTGCCGGCCCGGCGGCTGCGGGACGCGCGGCACGGGGAGACCGTGCTGGTCGCGGGCGCCAAGGCGGCCACCCAGACGCCGCCCATCCGGTCCGGCAAGCGGGTCATCTTCAGCACCCTGGACGACGGCACGGGCCTGGTCGACCTCGCCTTCTTCGACGATTCCCACGACGCCTGCGCGCACACCGTCTTCCACTCCTGGCTGCTGCTGGTGCGCGGGGTGGTGCAGCGCCGCGGCCCGCGCAGCCTCAGTGTGGTGGGCGCCGCCGCCTGGAACCTCGCCGAACTGGTCCAACTGCGCGCCGAGGGCGGGCTCGACGTGGTGGCGGCGCGACTGGCCGAGCCGCTGCCCGAGAAACCGGACGGCGATCCGACCCACGGCCGGCGCCTCTCGATGCCCACCGGATACGAACTGCATCCGTGGGCCGATCTGCGCCCGGCGGGCGAAGAGCCCGCGAAGGTACGGAAGTTGTGGCACCAGAGTCCGGGGAGTGCGGGATGACCATCCTCTGCGTACGTTTCCAGCTGCCGCCGACGCAGGAGACGGCACTGCCGGGGCTGCTCGGGTTGCTCGAGGAGTTCACGCCCGTCGTCGAGGCGCTGCCGCCGGACGGGGCGCTCGCCGATCTGCGGGGCGCCGAACGGTACTTCGGGCGTGACGCGACGGAGCTGGCGTCGGTGATCCGGGTCCGGGCGCTCGCCCTGTACGGCGTCGACTGCGTGATCGGCGCCGGTCCGGGCCCGATGCTGGCCCGCATCGCGCTGCGCGACGCCGAACCGGGGGTGACCTGCGCGGTGTCCGAGGACGCCGTCGTGGAGTTCCTCGCCGACAAGCCCGTCGCCGCGCTCCCCGGCGTCGGCGCCGCCACCGCCCGCACCCTGGGCGAGTACGGCCTCGACACCCTCGGCCTGGTCGCCGCCGCACCCCTGTCCACGCTCCAGCGTCTGGTCGGTGCGAAGGCCGGCCGCGAACTGCGGGAGAAGGCGAACGGCCTCGACCGCGGCCGGGTCGTACCGAACGCCGTGTCCCGTTCGCTGGCCGCCGAACGCCCCTTCGACCGGGACGAGCTGGACGCCGACCGGCACCGCCGCGCCCTGCTCTCGGCCGCCGAGGAACTGGGCGCCAGGCTGCGCGCCCTCGACAAGGTCTGCGGCACCCTGACCCTCACCGTGCGCTACGCCGACCGCTCCTCGACCACCCGCTCCCGCACCCTCAAGGAACCGACCGCGCACTCGGCCGCGCTGACGAAGGCGGCCTACGGCATGTACGAGGCCCTCGGCCTCCAGCGCGCCCGGGTCCGCTCGGTGGTTCTGCGCGCCGAGGCCCTCGGCCCCGCCGAACTGGCCTCCTACCAGCTCGCCTTCGACCCCGTGGACGAGAAGCTCCGCCGCATCGAGGAGGTCGCCGACCGCGTGCGAGCGAAGTTCGGGCCGCGGGCGGCGATGCCGGGGACGCTGGCAGCGTGAAGGTCAGTTGGCCCACGGGGGCGTGATGCGGGTGCCGTCGGCGAGTTCCGCCTCCAGGCCGATGGAGGTGGTGACCCAGGAGGTGGCGACCTCGCTCGTCGGGTTCTCGACGGCGAGGGTCGACCCCGGGTTGATGATGACCGTGTCGCCCGCTGTGACGCGGTGGGTGTGGCCGTCGAGGGTCATCAGCAGCTCGCCGCCGAGCACATGGAAGATCTCCTCCCGGTTGACGGTGTGCGCGGGCGCCTTGGTCCCTGCCGGGATCTCGCCGCGCCAGGCGCACAGCTCCCTGCTGCCGGTGCGGGGGGTGGCGTACGAGACGAAGCGGGCGCCGTGGATCTCGTGGGTGACGGCTTCGGACGGGCGGATGACGGGCATGGGCTCTCCGATGGCATTTGGTCAAGCTGCTTGACTATGTGTATCCATAGTCAAGCAGCTTGACCAACCCGTCAAGAGTGTTTCAATGCCTCCGTGCAGAACTCCGAAGCCATGGCCCTGTCCGCCGCCCTGCTCGCCGTTGCCGGTGAGCTCACGCAACGCATCCACGAGGGTGTCGTCGCCCGTGGCTTCGAAGGGGTCAGGCCCGCGCACGGATTCGCGTTCGCGCGGCTCGCCCCGGACGGGGCGACGGTCACCGACCTCGCCGCGCACCTCGGGGTGACCAAGCAGGCCGCCAGCCAACTGGTCGACGAGATCGTGCGCAAGGGGTACGCCGAGCGGCGGCCGCATCCCGGTGACGCCCGGGCCCGGCTGGTCGTACTGACCGGGCGGGGATGGGCCTGCACCCGGGCCGCGGAGGAGGCGGCCGCCGAGGCGGTCGAGGCGTGGGCGGCGCTGCTCGGTGAGGGCGGAGTGGGCGCGTTGCGCGAGCAATTGACGCGCATTGCCCCCTACGGCCCCATCAGGCCAGCTTGGTGACGATTCGTCAGTTCTTTATCAGGAACTCCGGCCGTCGCTGGTTACCACTGGAAGTTTTTACTGACGCGTAACTTCACAAGTGCACTACTCGTCCGTAACTTGACGAGTGAACAGCATCCTCGTGATCCGGATCACAGGGCGTAGAGCCGTCGCAACTCCCTTGAGCCGCAAGGAGATCACCCGATGCTGCCCTGGAAAAGAGTGCTCAGACCCCTGGCCGCCCTGCTGCTGACCGCCGCGGTCGCCGTCGTCCCCGCCACCACAGCCCAGGCGGCCGACGCCTCCAGCTCGGGAGGCTGGAACGACTACTCCTGCAAGCCGTCCGCCGCCCATCCCCGGCCCGTCGTCCTCGTGCACGGAACCTTCGCCAACTCCGTCGACAACTGGCTGACCCTCGCGCCGTACCTGAAGAACCGCGGTTACTGCGTCTTCTCGCTCGACTACGGCCAGCTGCCGGGCGTCCCGCTCGTCCACGCCCTCGGCCCCATCGACAAGTCGGCCGAGCAGCTGAAGGCCTACGTCGACAAGGTGCTCGCCGCGACCGGCGCCGCCGAGACCGACCTCGTCGGCCACTCGCAGGGCGGCATGATGCCCCGCTACTACCTCAAGTTCCTCGGCGGAGCCGCCAAGGTGAACGCCCTCGTCGGCATCGCGCCCAGCAACCACGGCACCACGCTCCTGGGCTTCACCCGCCTCCTGCCGTACTTCCCGGGCATCGAGGACCTGCTCACGACCAACACCCCCGCCCTCGCCGACCAGGTCGCCGGCTCCGCCTTCCTCACCAAGCTCAACGAGGGCGGCGACACCGTGCCCGGTGTCCAGTACACGGTCCTCGCCACCAAGTACGACGAGGTGGTCACGCCGTACCGGAGCCAGTTCCTCAACGGGCCCGGCGTGCGCAACATCCTGCTCCAGGACCTGTGCCCGGCCGACCTGTCCGAGCACGCCGTCATCGGGCTGCTCGACCGGATCGCCTTCCACGAGGTGGCCAACGCCCTCGACCCGGCGCATGCCACCCCGACCACCTGCGCGTCGGTGCTCGGCTGAGTGCCGCCGGGGCCTGTCCGGCCTGAGCCGCCGGACAGGCCCCGGAACCCCGGGATCAGCGACCGCGCCGACCGCCGCCCACCGCACGTCGGCGCACCGAGGCGAACAGGACCGCCGAGCCGAGCGCCAGCGTCGCCGCGCCGCCCACGGCGAGGTACGGCGTGCTGCCGTCGCCGCCGGTCTCGGCGAGGTTCTCGGCGCGGCCGGCCGCCCTCGGCTCGTCGGGCAGGGTGCTCTCGGTCTGCGCGACCGGTTCGGTCTCCGCATTCGCCTTCGGGTTCGTTTCCGGCTCGGCCGACGTACCGGCGTCCTGGTCGCCGTGGCCGTTGTGCTCGACCGTCGACTTGTCGCTGCCGCCCTCGATCTGCTCCTCGGAGGGGGCGGAGGCGGTCGGGACCGGGGAAGCGCTGCTCGTCGTACCGCTGTCGCTGTCACCGCTTCCGGTCCCGCTTCCGCCGCCGAACACCACGTCCGAGCAGGAGTAGAACGCCTCCGGGCTGTCCGAGCGCTGCCAGATCGCGTACAGCAACTGCTTGCCGGAGCGCTGGGGGAGGGTGCCGGAGAAGGTGTAGAAGCCGCCGGACGCGACCGGGTCGGTGGCCGTCGCCACCGGGTCGGCGAGGTCCAGGTCGTCCCAGGCGAGCGGCTGTGCCGGGTCGTAACCGGCCTTGGTGATGTACACCGTGAACGTGCCCTTGTGGGGGGCGGTCACGCGGTACTCGAAGGTGTACGACCCACTGCTCACGCCGGTCGCGGGCCAGTCGGCGCGGGCCAGGTCGAGTCCCTTGAACTCGTCGTTGTTCGCGCTGCACAGCTTGCCGTCCGGGATGAGCGCCTGGTGCTGTCCGTCCGCGTTGCCGATGCGGATGCCGTTCCAGTCGTAGAGCGCCTGCGTGCCGCCGGCCGCGACGGCCGCTCCGCACGCGTTCGACGCCGGGCTCTCGGGACCTTCCGCGTAACACTGCGAGACCCGGCTGACCGGGTCGCCCAGCGATCCGTGCGCGGACGCGGGGGCGGCGGACAGCGCGGTCACGGCGAGCGGGGTCAGGCCGAGAGCGGCGACGGTGGCGGCCTTGCGGCGTGCGGGCATGGGGGATCTCCTCGGAACCGGAACTGATGCGTGCCGGATCAAAGAAACCGTGAAAACGCCTGCTGGGCGCGGTCGGCAGCGATCTTTATGGCCGCCTTAAGGGAGTGCTGAGACGGAGATCAGACAGTCGACCGGTCGCGG
Organism: Streptomyces sp. NPDC058678; assembly: GCF_042714835.1. Taxonomy (NCBI): domain Bacteria; kingdom Bacillati; phylum Actinomycetota; class Actinomycetes; order Kitasatosporales; family Streptomycetaceae; genus Streptomyces; species Streptomyces sp. NPDC058678. Next base: position 27,819 of record NZ_JBHXSG010000051.1, read on the forward strand.
GTTCGCCAGCGGCCCGGCTGTCGCGCAGGGTGAGCGCCGCATTCCCCTGCGCGATGCGGCGTCCTGCTTCTCGGGAGTGCGTCGGCACGAGCACACCATCGATGGTTCCACGATCACCTGACCGTCGGCGTCAGGCGTCGCGGCCCACGCGGTAGCGGAGGTAGACGACTCTCGAGCTGAAGGTGCGGGTCTCGACGAGTTCGAGATCCACCCGGCGCTCGCGCCGGGGAAAGAACGGAATGCCACCGCCGACCAGCACGGGGTGGACCCTGGCCCGGTACTCGTCGATCAGACCCGACGCGGCCGCCTCGGCGGCGAGCGTCGCGCCGCCGATCGCGATGTTGCCGTCCCCCGGCTCGGCTCGCAACCGCTCGATCTCCTCCGCCAGGCCGCCGGAGGCCAGGCGGGCATTGCCCCGCACCGTCGACAGCGTGGTGGAGAACACCACCTTGGGGAGCGACTTCCAGAGCGCGGCGAACTCGAGCGTCGAGAAGTCGAGCGACGGGTTCTGGTCGGCGGTCTCCCAGTACAGCATCGTCTCGTACAGCCGTCGTCCCAGCAGATGGACGCCGACCTCTCGAATCTCGTCGGTGGCGAAGCGAAAGACCTCCTCGTCGGGCGCCGTCCAGTTGAAGCCGCCGTCCGGCCCGACGATGTAGCCGTCGAGTGAGACGCTCATCGAATAGGTCACGCTGCGCATCACAAAGCCTCCTCGGTGACGGGCTCGACAGTACGACCGCCGGCCGCCGCAGGACTCATCGCGGCTCGCGGGATCACTGAGCCAAGAGGGTTCCTTCCGGGCCCGGCCGTCCCGGCGTGCTCCGGCGGCGTGCTGGTGAGTCCGGCAGATCGTGGAGCGCGACGCTCCGCGCCGCGGTCATCGGATCCCCCTCACCACCGGGCGGAAGCCCGTGCACCGCGCATCGGTCCCGGTAGCGTCCGCCTCATGACGAACGAGGAGATCCGGCCTGCGACGACAGCCGACGTGCCCGCCGTGAAAGCCGTCACCGACGCCGCCTACCACCACTACATCGAGCGCATCGGGAGGGTGCCGCGGCCCATGGAGGCGGACCACGCGGCGAACGTCGCCGAGAGGAAGGTGTTCGTGACGGGGGAGCCCGTGATCGGGCTGGTGGTGATCGAGGCGTACGAGGACCACCTGTACCTGGACAACATCGCCGTCCACCCCGACGCGCACGGCAGGGGCGTGGGGGGACGGCTGCTGCGTTTCGTGGAGGCACGCGCGCGTGCGCTGCGTCTGCCCGAGGTCAGGCTCTACACGCACGCCATGATGTGGGAGAACCAGAAGATCTACCCGAAGTACGGGTACGAGGTCGTGGAGCAGCGCATCGACGGGCCGTACGACCGCGTTCACTACCGCAAGCGGCTGGACTGACACGAACTCGGGCCGAGGGAGCTGGTGCCCCTCACCCGTCCGGCCACCACGTGCGCGCGATGTCCTTTCGGACCTCCGGGCGTCCCGCGGGGCGCTCGTCGGCCTCCTCGCGGACCTGGCGGGAGTCCGTCTTCTTCAGGGGCTTCTGCACGGTCACACGGCGCATGGCTGCCTCCTTCAGGGTCTTCCGAGTTCCGCGTTCTCACGGAGGTAGACCCGTTCAGGGAGAGTTCCTCATCGGTTGCCGTTCTGTCAGTGGCCAGTGTCACGATTCGACTGTCAGTGGCGGGTGTCACTCTTGGGCGCATGACGAACGAGAGTGACGACATGACTTCGGTGAGTGTCGACTGGGACGCGCGGGCCGCCTCCTTCGACGACGAGCCGGACCACGGTCTGCGCGACCCGCAGGTGCGCCACGCCTGGGCCGAGCGGCTGCGCGACTGGCTTCCCGAGCACCCGTCCGACGTCCTCGACCTCGGCTGCGGTACCGGCAGTCTGTCGCTCCTCGCCGCCGAACAGGGACACCGCGTCACCGGTGTGGACCGGTCCCCGGCGATGGTCGACCTGGCGCGCGCCAAGCTGGCCGGCCGTGACGCCGTGTTCCTCGTCGGTGACGCGGCGGAACCGCCCGTGGGGGAAGAGCGCTTCGATGTGGTGCTCGTACGGCACCTGCTGTGGGCGCTGCCCGACCCCGACCGCGCCCTGCGGCACTGGCGGGAGCTGTTGCGCCCCGGAGGGCGGTTGGTACTGGTCGAGGGCGTGTGGGGGACGGTGAGCCCGGTGGGCATCCCCGCCGACCGGCTCACCGCCCTCCTCGCCCCGCTCGCCGGGCAGGTGCGCGTCGACCGGCTGTCGGACGACGCGCTGCTGTGGGGGAGAGAGGTGGAGGACGAGCGGTACGCGGTGGTGACGGTGGTCGGCTGAGGTCGGTGACGAGGGGGGCGGTGGTCGATCGGTGACGAGTGGTGGCGGTGGTCAGTCGGTCGGTCGCTCACGAGAGGAGCGCGTCGAAACCGCCCGCGTGCGCCAGCGCCTCCAACTCGTCCAGCGCGGCCACGGCGGCGGCCGCCGCCTGCGGATCCCGCTCCGCGAGACCGCTCTCGGCGAACTCGTCCTCGTCCAGGCGGATCACATCCGTGCCGTCGGCCGAAAGCCACAGGTCCAGGTCGAGATCCTCCACGACGACTTCGGCGCCGGACCGCGTGGCCGGGCGGGTGATGTCGCAGTACCAGCCCTTCAGGGCACCGGACGCGGCGCGGACCTCCTTCACCGCGTACCAGCGGTCCCGCCAGTAGTACTCGGTGAAGACGTCGCCCGGCTCGAAGCGGACGAAGCCGAAGTCGCGGACGCCCTCGCCTGCCCAGGGGGCACGGACGGCGAGCCGCGTGCCGTCGTCGCCGAGGAGTTCGGCGCCGTAACGGATCTTCGTGCGGCCCGCCTTGACGAGGACGACCTCCAGGAGGGCCGAGGGGTCAGCCGAGTTCGCGGACATAACGCACCTCCGTGGCGCAGATCTCGTACCCGAACCACTTGTTGATCGCGATCATCGGGCTGTTACCGGTGTCGTTGCCCGTGAACGCCTCCGTGAATCCGGCGGCACGGGCGCGGTGCAGGGAGTCGTTCTTCGCGAGCTTGGCCAGGCCCCGGCCGCGGAAGGCGCGGGCGGTGCCGGTCATGACGGTGCCGTAGCGGGTGCCGCCGTCCGTGCGGGCCATGCTGAAGGCGGCGGGGCGGCCGTCGGCCACGGCGACCGAGGTCAGCTCGGGACTGAAGAGAGGGTGGTGCCAGGTCTCCGCCAGCCAGGCCTCGTAGTCGGTGAACTCGTAGGCGATGTCGCTCGGTTCGTCCGACATCGTCTCCGAGTCCAGCTCGAACAGCGGGCGCGGATCGTCCGCGAAGTCGGCACCCGTGCGCAGTTCGACCCCCGGCGGCAGCGGCCGGAGCGGCGGCAGGCTGCCGCCCGCCAGGTCCAGGCGGAGGAAGTGCGCGGAGCGGCTGTCACGGTAGCCGTGCCGCTCGGCGAAGCCGCGGTTGCCCGGCTCGTCCAGGACCCAGGCGAACAGCTTGGTCGCGCCCCGGCCGGCCAGGTGTTCCTCGGCGGTGCGGACCAGCAGCGAGCCGGCGCCGCGGCGGGTCCGCCCCGGGTGCACATAGACGTTGACATAGCCGAGGCCGGCCTCGGGGCTGTCGTGGACGAGCCCGACCTGGGCGGTGCCGATCACCTCGCCGTCCTCCTCCGCGACCAGCGGCCGGTAGTGGGCCTCGGGCCGGATGTGGTCGAGGTCGTAGGTGAGGGAGTCCGGGGTGACGAGGAAGAACGGAAGCGCGAGGTGGCGGACGCGGGCGAAGCCCTCGATGTCGGCTCGGACCTCGGGCGCGAGGTCGCGCACGATCACAGTCATGTACGCGCACGCTACGGGGGAGATGCACCGCGGTGCCTCTCATTTTCGGGCGGGTGCGGGACAATCACCCCGTGACCTTGAAGATCCACATCGATGAGAGCGCCCCGCCGTACGAGCAGGTGCGGGCCCAGATCTCCGAGCAGGCGCGGTCGGGGGTGCTGCCGGTGGGATACCGGCTGCCGACGGTGCGAGGGCTGGCCGAGTCGCTCGGACTCGCCGCGAACACGGTCGCCAAGGCGTATCGGGCGCTGGAGGCGGACGGGGTGATCGAGACCCGGGGGCGCAACGGAACGTATGTCGCCGCCGCGGGCTCGGCGGCGGAACGGGAAGTCGCGCTGGCCGCACAGGCGTACGTCGAGCGTGCCCGACGGCTCGGGTTGGACGAGGAGGCGGCGCTCGTCGCGGTGCGGGATGCCCTGCGGGCGGCTTACGGGTCGGGGTGAGCGGGCGCCGGGGGCCGGGAGGCGGGGAAGGCACGGGTAGAGAACTGGGCCAGGGCTCGGCTTGGGGGTTGCGCAGGGCTCGGCTCGGAGGGTTGAGCGGGTTTCGCGGGAAGGCTGAGCAGGGGTTGGCACCGCCGACATGCGCCCTCGTGGCTGGGCGCCGTTCCGGCGGAGAAGAAGTTGGGCGCTGTTTGGGCGGTGGGGAAGTTGGGCGCCGTTCCGGCGGAGAAGAAGTTGGGCGCCGTTCCGGCGGAGAAGAAGTTGGGTGCCGTTCTGGCGGTGGGGAAGTTGGGCGCGTTCTGGCGGTGAGGAAGCTGGGCGCCGTTCTGGTGGAGTGGAGCCGGGCGCCGTTTCCACGGTGAATGAGCTGGGCGCCGTCGTGGTTGAGGGAACGCGGACGTCAGGCCCGTTCCAGGTGCTCCGGGGCTCGGGTGACGTCCCAGCCCTCCGCCCGTGCCGCACCCGCGAAGGTCATCGCGTCCTCCACCGCCGCCCCCGTCGGGTCGTTGTTGAAGTACGCGAACACGTCCTGGTCCCCGGACCAGGTCGCCGTGATCCGCTCGGCCCAGGTCTTCAGGGCCCGTCGGCCATAGTGCGGCCAGGCGCGGGCGCGGCCGACGTGGAAGCGGACGTAACCCCAGTCCGTGGTGCGCCACAGCGGGGTCGCCGGGCGGGAGCGGACGTCGGCCCAGCACAGGGCGGCGCCGCGGGATTCCAGCACCTCGCGCACCTCGTCCGTCCACCACGAGTCGTGGCGCGGTTCGACCGCGATTCTCGTGCCGGCCGGGAAGCAGGACAGGCAGGCGTCCAGCAGCCCCGCGTCCGCGCGCAGGGTCGGTGGCAGCTGGAGCAGGACCGGACCCAGGCGGTCGCCGAGGCCGGCCGCGTGGCTCATCAGGCGGTGCACCGGCTCCTCGGGGTCCCGCAGCCTCTTGATGTGGGTCAGATAGCGGCTGGCCTTCACCGCGACGACGAAGTCAGGCGGGGTGCGCTCCCGCCAGGCCTCGAAGGTCTCCCGGGACGGCAGTCGGTAGAAGGCGTTGTTGATCTCGACCGTCGCGAAACGCGCCGCGTACTCCTCCAGCCACAGCCGGGTGGGGCACCCCGCCGGGTAGAGGACGCCCCGCCAGTCCTTGTACTGCCACCCCGACGTGCCGACGAACAGGGTCATACCCTCATGAAAGCACGGGTGCTACAGGTACAGCCCGGCGTCCGTACCCGGCCGGGGCTCCGGCAGCGACGTCGGCGAGGTGCCCCGCCGCAGCGCGTACAGCTCGGCCAGCGTCGCGCCCTCGCGGGCCACGCCCTCCTCGGTGCCCAGCCAGCTCACCGCCTCCCGGCGGGTCAGCCGGCCCACCTCGATGCGGGCCAGACAGCGGCCGGGGCGGACCACGGCCGGGTGGAGGCGCTCCAGGTCCTCGTTGGTCGTGACGCCGACCAGGACGTTGCGGCCCTGGCCGAGCAGGCCGTCGGTCAGGTTGAGCAGCCGTGACAGCGCCTGGCCCGCCGTGTGCTTGGCCTCCCCGCGGATCAGCTCGTCGCAGTCCTCGAGGAGGAGCAGCCGCCAGCGGCCCTTGCCCGTGGAGTCGTCCTCGCCGATCGCGATGTCCATCAGATAGCCGACGTCGGAGAAGAGGCGCTCGGGGTCCAGGACGCAGTCCACCTGGCACCAGTCCCGCCAGGAACGCGCCAGCGTCCGCAGCGCCGACGTCTTGCCGGTGCCCGGCGGGCCGTGCAGGAGCAGCAGACGGCCCGCGATGTCCTCCGGGGTCGTCTTCATCAGGATGTCCATCGCGTCCGCCACCGGCGCGGTGTAGTTGTCCCGCACCTCGTCCCACGTGCCCGCGGAGATCTGTCGGGTGGTGCGGTGCGGGCCGCGCCTGGGGGAGACGTACCAGAAGCCCATGGCCACGTTCTCCGGCTGCGGTTCGGGCTCGTCCGTCGCGCCGTCGGTGGCCTGGTCGAGGACCTTCTCGGCCAGCTCGGGGCTGGTCGCCGTCACCGTGACGTCGGCGCCTCGGTTCCAGCGGGAGATCAGCAGGGTCCAGCCGTCGCCCTCGGCGAGGGTCGCGCTGCGGTCGTCGTCGCGGGCGACGCGCAGCACCCGGGCGCCCGCCGGCAGCAGCGTCGCCCCGGACCGCACGCGGTCGATGTTGGCCGCGTGCGAGTACGGCTGCTCGCCCGTCGCGAAGCGGCCGAGGAACAGCGCGTCGACGACGTCGGACGGTGAGTCGCTGTCGTCGACGTTGAGCCGGATCGGCAGAGCGTCGTGTGGGTTCGCAGACATGCCGCCATGATCCGGCACGCGGACGCCGTGTGCACCCGCTTTCCGCAGTGCGCCGCCCGCGCTCCTGCGGCACGGACGGCGCGAGCACCACGGCGCGTCGCGCGCGTCCCGCGCTCCCGGCGTATCCCCTTCGTCCTGTTACACAGCTGTGCATCCACGACATCTGCCCCAGAGGGCGCCCTCCCGGATACCGTTGGCCTCGATGGGACGTCATGGGTGGGATTCGGGGGTGGGGCGGTGGCGGCTCACCGCGCTGCTCGGTGTCGGCGTGGCAGCACTGGCCCTGGTGGTGACCCTCCTCAACACGCTTCCCGGGGGCGGCTCGGGCACCGAGGGCACCTCGCGCGACGGAGACAAGGTGCACGGCACGCCCACCGCCACTCCGGACGCGACACGGCCGGACGTGGGGTGGGGCTTCACCCACACCCAGTTCAGCGCCGACGAGGGCAGTGCCGCCGCCGTCGAGCGCGTCGAGGGGCTGCTGTCGAAGGCCGGGGGCCTGCCGCAGATCCAGCACCTGATGGGCTGGGGCGCCGACAACCCCGAACCGGTGAAGGGGCGTTACGACTTCGAGGCGATGGACCTCCGCGTCGACTTCATGCGCGCGTCCGGCGGCACGCCCGTCATCACGCTGTGCTGCGCCCCCGACTGGATGAAGGGCGGCGAGGCCGGCGTCGACAAGACCGACTGGAGTCAGGGAGCCCTGGAGACCGCCCCCGAGCGTGAGCACTACCAGGACTTCGCAGACCTGGCCGCGACCGTTGCCAAGCGCTATCCGGACGTACGCCACTTCATCGTCTGGAACGAGTTCAAGGGCTTCTGGAACGACGCCGAGGCCCGCTGGGACTACGAGGGTTACACCGAGCTCTACAACCTCGTCCACAAGGCCCTGAAGAAGGTCGACAAGGACATCATGGTCGGCGGGCCCTACCTGGTCATGGACAGTCTCGACCCGAGGTCGGACAACGCGTCCGCGACCTTCAAGGGCCCCTGGGGCGCCATGGACCAGCGCACCCTCGACGCCTTCGAGTACTGGAACAAGCACAAGGCGGGTGCCGAGTTCGTGGTCGTGGACGGGTCCAGCTACACCCAGGACGACGAGCTGCTGCCCGACGAGTTCGCGGCCACCGACAAGTTCACCGCGGTGGGCGACTGGGTGCGCGCGCGGACCGGCGATCTGCCCCTGTGGTGGGCCGAGTACTACGTCGAGCCCGCCGACGGCAACGACGAGCGCAAGGGCTGGTCCGAGATCCGCCGGGTCGCCGTGCAGGCCGCCGGGATGATCGCCATGGTCAAGGGCGGCGCCTCCTCCGGCTTCTACTGGAACCCGGAGAGGGAGAAGGGCTCCGACTGCCCGGGCTGCCTGTGGACACCGACCCACAGCGGCAGCGGGGGCAAGAAACTGCCCATGTACGACCTGGTCTCGCGCTTCAGCCAGGAGTTCCCGCCGGGAACCGCCTCCAAGGAGGTGTCCGTCGCCGCCTCCGACGTGTCCGAGGTCCGGGTCCTGGCGACCGACAAGGTGGTCCTGGTCGTCAACACCCTCGACCGGTCGATCAAAGCGAAGATCGACGGCAAGGACCTCACGATGCAGGCGTACGAGGTCAGGTGGCTCGAAGGCCGAGCCACCTGATCCTCACTTGATCGTCAGCAACCGCTGCACCAACGCGGCCAGCAGCACCGCCAGCAGCGGCAGCGAGAACCAGAAGGTGCTCTGCAGCCACCGCAGTTGCCGCACGCTCGGCCGCACCGCGACCCGGACGACCTCCCGCGCCGACAGCAGCACGATCAGCGCGAGCGCCGCGAGGGCCCCGACCACCGACCACGGCGTCCAGGTCACCTGCGGCCCGATGGGGCCCGGATCCGGGGCCGGAACCTTGCCCTCGGGCTGCTTGCGCAGCGCGTACATCGTCACGTCCTCGTTGACGAAGACCTTCTTCAGCTCTTTCCGGTCGTCCAGGTTCTTGATCAGCCGCGGCTCCCAGCCCGATGCGTAGCCCACGTCCAGCTGGAGGTAGACGACCTGGCTGCGGTTGACCATCAGATACGAGTTCGGACCCGCGTCCTTGAGTGCCTTGACCAGGCCGGACACCAGCACCGGGTCGGTCGGGGCCAGCGTCGGCAGGTACTCGACCTTCTCCATGTCCTTCGCGCCCCACGGCAGCGACGGCGTCACCACGTTCACCGGGTCGTTGCTCAGCCACAGCAGACGTGCCGTCGGGTCGTCATGGGCGTACACGTACTCCATCGCGGCGATCTCGCCGGTCCGGGTCCGCTCGAAGGGCTCGTTGCCCCAACGGGCCACCAGGAAGCCGCCGATCAGCAGCAGCCCCGCCATCAGCGCGGCCAGCGGGGCGAGGCTCACCCGGTCCTTGTCGCGTTCCTCGACGGTGACGCCGGTGCGCGGGAACAGCGCGAGTCCGGCGAGCAGGGCCGCGCCCGGCAGGGCGAACATGAAGACCCGCAGGGCCATTTCGCCGCCGTACGACTGCATGCCGAAGCCCAGGAACGGCACGAAGGTGAGGACCAGCAGCGACCGCTCGCGGTACTTGTGCTCGCGCCTGCGCCACCAGCCGTAGCACGCGAACGCCATCACACCGCCGGCGAGCAGCACGCGCGCGTAGAGCACGAGTTTGTGGGTCGAACTGCCGCCCTCGATACGGCCGGACACGGACGAGGACACATTGCCGCCGACCCCGCCGACCCCGCCGAACATCTCGTCGAAGTGCCCGGACCAGTACGGCTCGGCCATGAAACCCACCCAGGCGGCCACAACGACGCCGAACAGGACAGGCAGCCCCCGCAGTTCGCTGCGGCCGACCAGGACGAGCACCGTCAGCACGCCCAGCATCACGAACGGGGTGAGCTGGTGGGCCGGGACGCTCGCCGCGAACAGGCCGATCACCACCGTCAGCAGCACGGCCCGCTGCCGCCGGTTCGTCGGCTCGACCTCGATCTCGCCGGGGCGCCGCTTGGTCCAGATCACCCCTGGTGCCCGGAACCAGACGAGCAGGATCGCCACGAAGACCAGGTAGAGGAGGTAGGTGAAGCCCTGCGGGGAGAAGTAGTCCTGGCCGACCCAGCCGCTGAGCACGAAGATCCAGATGCCGGTCCACTTGGCCCGCCAGCTCGCCCGCATCGAGCGCACCAGCAGGAACATCGGTGCGAGGTAGAGCAGTTGGATGGCGAGCGGCCACCAGCGGATGACCTCGGTGAAGTCGTCGACCCCGCAGGCCTTCAGGACGAACGCGGCGGCCGCGAAGAACCCCGGCCAGCTCCAGCGCGCGTCCAGGTCGGGCACCGCGGACCCGGTCCGGTCGATGTAGTCGAGGAAGCCGAGGTGCTGCCAGGCCGTCGCGAACCGGGGCTCGGCCTCGATCACGGCGGGCAATGCGTGCAGCGAGACCACCGTCGCGAGCAGCGTGACCAGCAGCAGCGCCCGGTGCTCGCGGCCCAGCCACAGCAGCGAGGCGAAGACCACGACCAGCAGACCGGCGCCGACGAGCGTGGGCGTCGGCAGCACGGAGATCAGCCCGAGCCCGCCCATCCGGTCCAGATCGGCCTCGCCCAGCCGCAGCGCGGGCACCCAGTACAGCAGGAGCGCGGCGGTCAGCAGACAGCCGAGGACCACACCGAGACGGGTGGGCAGCAGGGACCGTGCCCCCGGGACGGGCAGCACGTCGGGCTCCGGTACCTCTTCAGGGACGCGCGTCTCCCGCGCCTCTTCGCGTACGGGCGTCTCCTCTGCCTCGGTCTCTGCAACTGCGTCTGTCTCGAACGGCGCGTCCACCTCCGCCTCGGCCGGACCCAGCGACGCCTCCGAGCCCGGTTCCCGGGCCTCGACCGGCAGCCCCAGCTCCGGCTTGCGCGCCCAGGTGGGCCGGCGGTCCTCGGGCACCGCGGGCGTGCCCGTGGGCGGGGTGCCGGGGCCCGGGCGCACGTCGGGCCGGCGTTCCAGGTGGTCGAAGTCGACGTGGACGCCCAGGGCGAGGGTGTCCTGGTCGAGCGCCCAGGCGGTCCCGCGCTTGTGCGGCGCGGCGGGGACCTCGCGGGCACCCAGGTCGGCGAGGTCCCCGTCGGGCGCCGCGCCCTCGGGCAGCTCGGCGTCCGACGCACGGACGATCCGGTAGAGCCTGGGCGCGGCGAGGGTGACGATCACCGCGAGGGCGGCGATCTCGGCGACGCCCGCGCCGGTCAGGCCCATGCGGGGGAGCAGCAGCAGCGTCAGACCGAGCACCAGGGCGCACAGCAGGCCCTGCAGCCAGGCGAGTCCGGCGGTGCGGCTCTGCGCGCGCAGCACCGCGAAGTACGTCTCCATGACGACCCGCAGGAGCCCGCCGACCGCGAACCAGCGCAACAGCGGGGTGGCCGCGTCCGCGTAACCCGCGCCGAAGACACCGAGGATCCACGGCGCCCCGAAGAACAGCACCGCGGCCACCGGCAGCATGATCCGCGCCATCCGCTTCAGCGCGGCCCGGGTGTTGGAGGCCAGCCGCCGTGGGTCGTGCGAGCCCTCGACGGTCAGGGAGGCGCCCATGTTGATGGCGAGCAGGTTCACCGTGCCGCCGATGGTGGCGGTGATGTAGAAGTACGCGTTGTCCTCGGAGCTGACCTGCGAGGCGATGATCACGGGGATCAGGTAGACCACGGCGAGCGAGAACAGTGAGCCGGTGTAGTCGCCGGCCAGGAACCGCCCGACCTCCCGCCACGTCGGCGGATGCGCGTGCTCCTCGGTCGCCTCCACCTGCCGGGGCACCAGGCGCCGGAACACCAGCCAGCCCAGCGGCAGCACGGAGAAGGCGATCGCCGCGACCCAGGACACGAACACGCCGGTCATGGGGATGGCCACCGCGAACGCGACCAGCAGCCCCAGCTTCACCGCGGAGAACACGGTGTTGCCGACCGGAACCCACAGCGCGCTGCGCAGACCGGTCAGCACCCCGTCCTGGAGCGTGAGCAGGTTCCAGGCGACGACGGCCACGACGAACCCGAGCCCACTGGCCGGCGCGTTCAGGAAGCCGTACGACGGCCCCCACACGTCCAGCGTCAGCAGGAAGACGCCCGCGGCCAGCGCCACGACCACCGAACTGCCGACGTACGTACGGAGGATCAGCCGCCCGGTGGCCCGGCCCGCGACCGGGATGAAGCGGGCCAGCGCCCCGGTCAGGGTCACCGCGGTGAGACCCGCGAGCAGCTTCATCGCGGCGATCGCGGCGGAGCCCTGGCCGACCGCCGCCTCCGAGTAGTAGCGGGCCGCGGCCAGCCAGAACCCGAGGCCGAGCACCGCGGAGATGCCGGTGTTGAGCATCAGGGCGTAGGCGTTGCGGAACAGCTGGCTGCCCCCTGGTGACCGGCCCAGGCCGGGCAGACGGAGCCGGCGCCCCGACTGCTCGGGCGCCCCGGTCGCGGGCGAGGTGTCCTCGGTCGTGGTCGTGGTCGTGTCAGACACGGGAACGGATGGCCTTCCGGCGGACCTGGCGTGCTCTGCGGACCAGGGCGTACCCCTTGGTGAGGGCACGGTCCCCGGCGAAGTTCCGGGCGATCCCACGGCCCTCCACGAGCCGCTCGAACTCCTCGACGTCCGTGCTGCGCCGCACGGTGACCCGTTGCAGGGCGTACGGCCCCTGGCGGCGCCGCGCGAGACCGTTGCCGACGGCGAGCGCCTGGCCGTACCCCGTCTCGCGCACCGCCTGGCGCACCCGGCGGCTGGAGTAGCCGTACGGGTAGGCGAAGGAGGCCGGGGCGGTGCCCAGTTCGTCGGTGACGATCTCCCTGCAGTGGATCAGCTCGTGGCGCAGTGCGGCGTCATCGAGCTGGTCCAGCGGCGGGTGGGTGTGGCTGTGCCCGCCGATCTCGACGTCCGCCGCGGCCAGTTCGCGGACCTGGGCCCAGTCGAGCATCGTGTCGAGGCTGCCGCCGGTGTCGTGCGGACCGCGGATCCAGCCCGTGGAGACGAACACGGTGGCGGCGAAGCCGTGCTTGGCGAGGACGGGCAGGGCGTGCCGGTGCACGCCCTCGTAGCCGTCGTCGAAGGTGATCAGCACGGGCCGTGCGGGCAGCGGACGGCGACCGCGCCAACGGGCGGCGAGATCGGCGGTGCTGACCGGGGTCAGGCCCAGGTCACCGATCAGCGCCATCTGGGCCGCGAAGTCGTCGGGTGTGACCGACAGTTCGCGGGTCGCTTCGTTCGGGTCGGTGGCGATCGCGTGGTACATGAGGATCGGCACGGGTGCCTCAGTCATGTCTTCCCCCCTCGCTGTCCGACAGCCGAGCCACCGTGAAGGTTGCCCCGCCCCGGCGGGCCCGCACACTTCCGACCACGTATCCGCCCGCCGCCGTGAGCACCCCGGCCACGATCGCGCCCGCCCGGCCCGCACCTCCCGGCCGGGCCAGCAGGGCGTCCCGCAGCCCGCGCGCCACCCCGGCCGGCAGGACCCGGGTGGCGTACCGGCGCTCCGACTCCAGCCCCTTGTCGGCGCCGACACTGCGCGCCACCAGGGCCTTGGACAGGCCCTCGGCGTACGCGCGGGTGCGGAAGTACCCGAAGTGTTCGCGCGCCTCGGGCACCCGGTGGTGGATCACCGCCCGGTCGTCGATCAGCAGGACCGCGTCCGGCCGGGCCCGGGTGAGGCGGATGCACAGTTCCGTCTCCTCGCAGCCCAGCGGCCGTTTGTCGCCGTCGCGTCCGATGCCGGTGGCGAAGCCGCCCGCCGCGTCGAAGGCGCTGCGCCGGAAGGACGCGTTGCCGCCGAGCACGTTGCGCACCTTCACCAGGCCGGGCGGCAGCCCCTTGTACGTGCAGCCCACCACCCAGTCGAACTCCGCGGGAAACCAGGCCGGCCGGCGCCCCGAGGCCCAGATGGGCTCCGTACGGCCGCCGACGGCCATCACCCGCGGATCCGCGTAGGCCTCGGCGAAGTGCGCGAGCCAGTCCCGCTCGGCGACGGCGTCGTCGTCCAGGAAGGCGACCACCTCACCGCGCGAGGCGGCGATGCCGGTGTTGCGGCCGGCGGACAGACCGCGAGGGCCCGCGTTGGCGAGCACCCGCACCCGCGGGCCGTCTCCGGACTCCTTGTACTCCTTGGTGAGCCGGTCCAGGAGCGCCGCGTTGTGGTCGACGACCAGCAGGGTCTCCAGGGCCGGCCGGTACTGCGCCCGCACCGAGGAGACCGCCGCGAGGATGTCCTCCCAGCGGTCCTCGGTGTAGACGCAGATCACGACGGAGATGTCGGGACCGCTCAAGACACCTCTCCCCGGACCGAGTCGAGCATCGGGGAGTGGTGCCTGCGGCTGCGCAGGGCACGCCGGTTGGAGCGCTCCCGCAGGATCACCTTGAGCACCCTGATCCCGTCCCGCACGGCCCGCAGGTTGCTGGTGCCGTGGATGCGGAGGTACTCGTGGCTCGGTATCTCCTGCACCTTGAGCCCTGCCTTCACGACCCGGATGTTCATCAGGGTCTCGACCTCGAAACCGGTGCAGTCGAGGTCGATCTTGTCGAGGCAGTGCCGCCAGAACGCGTTGTAGCCGTAGCAGAGATCCGTGTAGCGGGCGCCGAACTTGCGGTTCACGGTCGTGCACAGCGCCCAGTTGCCGAGCTTGCGGATGAAGGTCATGTCGTCGGTGCCGCCGCCGTTGGCGAAGCGGGACCCCTTGGCGAAGTCCGCGCCCGAGACGAGGGCGGAGACGTAGGAGACGATCTCGTTGCCGTCGGCCGAGCCGTCCGCGTCGACCATCACGATGATGTCGCCGGTGCAGGCGTTGAACCCGGTGATCAGGGCGTCGCCCTTGCCCTTGCCACGCTGTTCGACGACCTTGACGTCAGGCCACAGCTCGCGGGCGACTTCGACGGTGTTGTCGGTGGAGTTGCCGTCGACCAGGACCACTTCGTGGATCCAGTCCGGAAGGGTCTTGAAGACGTAGGGGAGATTCTCCGCCTCGTTCATGGCGGGAATCACCACGCTCACCGGAGGCGCTATGGCCAGGTGAGAGGAGATGGGTCGGTAATGGCTGGCCACCACGGCGTCCTGGCTCGATGTGGCCGGTCGCAGATCGAAACTCATGAGTCTGGTCCCTCTCGTCCGGTGGACCGCCCGCCCCTGGGCAGCCCGGCAATGTGTCCGGTTCGAAAGGGGGGTTTCTCACGCACGGCACCACGGAATGGAACTCCGCACCCACCGGGTGAGTTGGCAAAGCTGGCCGGCCGCCGGAAACGACTGCCGACCGCGCGGCACGACTCGGTCACAAGTGCGGTCACCGAGCACGGCACCCCCCTACCGCGCCCCGCGCCGGGCCATCGCGGTCCTTGAGCCCTCCCCTAGAGCCGCGCAATGATGGACCGATGCGGGTGAGATGTACGACGGTATTGACGATTGAACCCCTATGGCAAGACCTGGAACGAGGCCTCACGTTTTTGTTGGTTTGACCGTTACCGACGGGACGAGCGGATCCTTCCCGCCCGCTTGAGCAGTTTGTCGGCAGGTTCGAACAACTCCGGCCGGGACACCACCGCGTTGCGCAGTGCCCGCACCGGGGCGCGGCGGACGCGATGTCCGAGCGCCACCGGGTGACGCCTGGTCACCCATCCCTCCGACACCTGCAGCTCACGTGTCTTCAGGGAGTCCTTGTATTCCTTCTGGCCCCGGCCCAGGTCGAGATAGGCGATGCCGTCGGCGGCGGCCGCCTCGGCCATCCGCAGATGCAGCACCAGGCCGGGGGAGTACTTCGAGAACGCCGGGTCGTAAGCCGGGAACCAGCACGCGAGCACCCGCTCGGTGCGCAGCCCGAAGTGCGCGGCGATCGGCTTGCCGTCCGCGTACAGCACGGACAGGATCCCCGCGAACGACTCGGAACGCGTGTGGAACAGGTGCTGCACGAGCCGGGTGATCCAGTCGTGCGCGAAGCGGTCGCTGCGCCCGGTCCTGCGGTACTGCGCCGACTTCCAGTTCATCAGCGTGCGCAGGGCCGCCGGATCGCGTTCGTCGTGCACGTACGTCACCTCGCCCGCGTCCCGGCCCAGCTTGCGCTCCTTGGCCAGCGTGGTGCGGGTGAACTTCGGTGACTGTGCGCGGAGTTGGGTCAGGTAGGCCTCGTAGCCCTGGTCGACGTCCATCACCGGGGACGGGAAGGTGCCGGTGGCGTCGGCCTCGAACGCCCGCTGGCCCTCCACCAGGTGGTCGAACTCCCACAGGGCGAGCCCGCAGGCCCGCAGCAGCTCCCGGGCGTCCCAGGTGAAGCCGGGCCGGTGCACCACGCCCTGGGCGTCGGAGATGCCGAGCCCGATCGCCCGGCCAACGCCGGTGGCGGTCCGCTGGTAGGGGAAGAACGCGGCGACCTCGCCGGCCTCCCGCGCCACCGCGATCCGTACCCCGCGCCGGTACCGGCCCACCGCGAGCGCGAACTCGGGCGACAGGAACGGGTTCGCCAGCTCCGGGGAGCCGAGCAGATGGGCCTTGGACTGCATCGCCGTCCACGCCGTGCGGTCGGCGGCGCTCAGCTCTCCGGGGCGGTACACGCTGATGTCCACGTCAGATGCCCTGCCTTGTCGTCGTACGGCCAGGCGGCCGGCGGAGCAGGACCAGCAGGAGGAGAACGCAGCTGATCGCGGTCACGGCCACGATCCCGCCGCGCACCGACCAGCTGTGCAGGGCCAGCATGGTCTGGGCCACCAGCATGTTGACGACGACCGAACCCGCGAGCGCGGCGATGGTCCGCCCGAACGGTTCGAGGCCGCGCAGGGCGGCGCCGACGGCCGCGGCGGGCGCCACGAGCAGGAAGAACAGGGTGAGTGGGCCGCGCAGGGGTGAGTCGGAGCCGGCGAGTGCCAGGACCGCGCCGAACCCCCCGACGGCCGTCGCGGCGCCCGCGAGCAGCGGCGCCAGGTCCCTCCCCGGTCCTGGCCGCGCTCCCCCGGTGCCGTCCGTCGACGCTGTTGAAGATGTCTTGCCACGTATGGACTGCATTGGCGACTTTGCCCCCCGAAGCGCCGGATGCCGGGCTTCAATGTCGCTCAGTCGCGCGGGGGCCGTCAAGATGCCGAAGCCGGACGCACCGGTCGGTTGCCGACTTGGTACCCGCGTTCCCCGGAGACGGCCCGCGTCTCCGGGGAACGGTCGCTCAGGTCAAGCGAGTTGGGGTTCCAAGGCTCACGGCACGATCTTCAGCAGGCGGTTCGGGGAACCGGTGCCCGGGCTGGTGACCTTGCCGGTGGTCGAGCCGTTGACGAGGGCCGTGGCGACCTGGGCCGGGGTGGACGAGGTGTGACCCGCCAGGTAGACCGCGGCGGCGCCCGCGACGTGCGGGGTCGCCATCGAGGTGCCGGAGATGGTGTTCGTCGCGGTGTCGCTGGTGTACCAGCCCGCCGTGATGGAGGAGCCGGGGGCGAAGATGTCCAGGACCGAGCCGTAGTTCGAGTAGCTGGCCCTGGCGTCGGTGCTGGTGGTGGCGCCGACCGTGATCGCCGAGGCGACGCGGGCCGGGGAGTACGAGGAGGCGTTGGCGCTGCTGTTGCCGGCCGCGACGGCGTAGGTCACGCCGCTCGCGATGGAGTTGGCGACCGCCGTGTCCAGGGTGGTGGAGGCGCCGCCGCCGAGCGACATGTTGGCGACCGAGGGGCCCGAGTGGTTGTTGGTCACCCAGTTGATGCCCGCGATCACACCGGCGGTGGTGCCGGAGCCGGCGTTGTCGAGCACGCGGACCGCCACGATCTTCGCCTTCTTGGCGACGCCGTAGGTCGAGCCCGCGATGGTGGTGGCCACATGGGTGCCGTGGCCGTTGCCGTCGGAGGCGGTGGTGTCGCCGTCGACCGCGTCGTAGCCGTACGAGGCACGGCCGCTGATCTGGGAGTGGGTGATGCGCACGCCGGTGTCGATGACGTACGCCGTCACACCGCTGCCGCCGGTGTCCGGGTAGGTGTACGTGCCGGACAGCGGCAGCGAGGTCTGGTCGATGCGGTCCAGGCCCCAGGGGGCGCTGGACTGCGTGGTGTCGGTGAGCTGGACGCGCTGGTTCTGCTCGACGACGGCCACCGACGGGTCGGCGGCGAGTCTCTTGGCCTCGGTGGCGGAGAGGGTGGCGGTGTAGCCGTTCAGCGCGGCGCCGAACGTCTTCCCGACCGAGCCGCCGTACTCCTTGATCAGGCTCTTGCCTTCGCTCGAGGAGGCCTTGAAGCCGGCGTCCTTCTTGAGCGTGACGATGTAGCTGTCCTTGATCGCCGTGGGGGAGCCGGCGGCCAGGACCTTGCCTTCGGCGGGGGCGGCCTGGGCGGGGAGGGCGGTGAGTCCGCCCACGAGGGCGGCGGTCGCCAGGCTGGTTATCGCGGCGAGCCGGACCTTCTTGCTACGCAGGTGTGCCATTACGAGGGAGTCCTCCTCATAGGCGACGCGTGCCTGGGTGGGGCGCGCGTCTGTGGGGGGTGCGCGCGTCGTCGCACGCACGGCCGTGGAGCGTCGCGTTCCGCCCCAGGCTGAGTAAAGAGTCAGTGGTCTACGGGTGTAGATCAAGGGACTTGACGCCCTGTCACATGTTTGTCATGAACGCGTAATGAAGCGTGTCATGAACGCGCCTGAAAAGTCTTGGCATGAGCACTTCCCGTCAACACGCGTAGTTGCTACGACGGTTGTGGCAGAGATCCTGCTAAGGGAGGTTCCATGAGACGTTCCCGATTTGCCGCATACGTCGGCTCACTCCTCCTCGCCGTCGGCACCGCCCTCACCGGGGCGACGACCGCGCAGGCAGCCCAACTCGCCGCACCTGGTGGGTATGTGGCGCTCGGCGACTCCTACTCCTCCGGAGTGGGAGCGGGCAGCTACATGTCCGCGAGCGGCGACTGCAAGCGCAGCACGAAGGCCTATCCGTACCTCTGGGCCGCCGCCCATTCACCCTCGTCGTTCGACTTCACCGCCTGCTCGGGCGCCCGAACGGGTGATGTTCTCGCAAATCAACTCACCCCGCTCAGCGCCGCCACCGCCCTCGTCTCGATCAGCGTCGGGGGCAACGACGCAGGCTTCGCCGACGTCATGACGACCTGTGTGCTCCAGTCCGACAGCTCCTGCCTGTCCCGGATCAACACCGCGAAGGCGTACGTCGACTCGACGCTGCCCGGCAAGCTCGACAGCGTCTACTCGGCCATCCGCTCCAAGGCACCGGCCGCCCGTGTGGTCGTGCTCGGCTACCCCCGCTTCTACAAACTCGGCACCACCTGCGTCGGCCTCTCCGAGACCAAGCGGAAGGCGATCAACGACGCGGCCGACTACCTCGACACCGCCATCGCCAAGCGTGCCGCGAACTTCGGGTACACCTTCGGTGACGTCCGCACCACCTTCACCGGCCACGAGATCTGCTCCGGCAGCTCCTGGCTGCACAGCCTCAACTTGCTGAACGTCGGTGAGTCGTATCACCCGACGGCGGCCGGCCAGTCCGGCGGCTACCTGTCGGTGTTCAACGGCCTGGCCTGACCCCTCAGGAAGACGGCGAAGTGGAAGCGGAGGCCCCGTTTGACGGGGTCTCCGTCACACAGGTCACCGAGAACGGCACCGAGTTGGACGTCGTCTCCACCGGAGAGCGGACCTCGACACCGATCTCGTTCTCCAGGTTGCCGCTCTCGCCGTTCGTCGTCACGAACGCCGTGTCCTGACGGGTCAGGCCGCCGCCCTTCGGGAACGAGAGGGTCTTCCAGTCCTGATCCATGATCTCGCCGTCCTTGGACACCCAGCGGTACGTCACCTCCGACGGCAGGCTGCCCACCGTCAGCGTCGCCGTGAACGCGGGCGCCTCGCCCTGCGGGGGCGGGCAGGTGCCGGTGTACTCCGTGTGCGAACCGGCCACCGTGACCTGCACCGACGGGGGCGGAGCGGCGGTCGTGGGGCTGCCGCTCGGGCTCGGACTCGGGGAGCGGCTCGGCTCCGCCGTGTCACTCGGGTCGGGGTCGCTGACCGACGGCGAACTCAGACCGGACGTCTCGTTCTTGGGGCCTTCGGCCTCCTTGCCGTCGTCGCCGTTCAGCAGGGCGTACATCAGTCCGCCGATCGCCAGCGCGAGCGCGGCGATGCCCGCGATCAGGACGACCGCGGCGCGACGGTTGCGGTGCGGCCGCTCGCCCGTGCTGGTCGTGCCCCCGGACTGCGTCCAGGGGGCCGGGACCGGTGCCGTCGGCGGCGACTGGTCGCGACTCGGCGGGTGGGCCGGCCGGTACGACGGCTGCTGGTGTGCGGCGGCCGTCGGCGCGTAGGGGGAGGCCTGCACGGCGTCCGCGCGGGGCGTGCCTTCCCCAGAGGGGGTACCCCCGGCGCCGATCACCCGCAGATCCTGCTCGGCCCGGTCGGCGGGCAGCCGCTCCGCCGGCTCCTTGCGCAGCAGCCCCTCGATCACGGGGGCGAGCGGACCCGCCCGGTGCGGCGGCGGCAGCTCCTCGTCGACGATCGCGCGCAGGGTGCTGAGGGGTGTGTTCTGGCGGAACGGAGAGCTTCCCTCGACCGCCGCGTACAGCAGTACGCCGAGCGACCACAGGTCGGACTCGGGGCCGGGCGTGCGGCCCAGCGCCCGCTCCGGTGCCAGGAACTCGGGCGAGCCGATGACCTCGCCGGTCATCGTCAGCGCGGAACTGCCCTCGACCATGGCGATGCCGAAGTCGGTGAGCACCACGCGTCCGTCGTTCGACAGCAGGACGTTGGCCGGCTTCACGTCCCGGTGCAGCACCCCGGCCTCGTGCGCGGCCCGCAGCGCGGACAGCACGTCCGCGCCGATGTGCGCGGCACGCTGCGGGGTGAGCGGACCCTCGGCCTCCAGGAGCTCGGCCAGCGAGATGCCGCGGACCAGCTCCATGACGATCCAGGGGCGCTGGTCCTGGGTGGCCACGTCGTAGACCGTCACCACGTTGGGGCTGGAGATCCGGGCCGCCGCCCACGCCTCCCGCTCCAGCCGCGCGTACATCCGCTCGATGTCGGCGCCGGGCAGCCCGGAGGGCGCGCGCACCTCCTTGACGGCGACCTCGCGGTTGAGCAACTCGTCGCGGGCCCGCCACACGGTTCCCATGCCGCCCTCGCCGAGCGGGGCAAGGAGACGGTAGCGGCCCGCGATCAGACGTTCACTGCCCGGTTCTTCGGACACGGGGGCCCCCTCTTCGCATCCGCGAGATATCTCCACAAAAGTAGCTCAGCCGAGTGCGGATGCCGCCCCCTTGAGCACCAGTCCGGCCCCAAGGGCCACGACGACGAGCGCCGACCCCAGCGGTGCGGTCCGGCGGACCAGGGCCGTCAGCGGGCTGTCGGCCCAGCGCGGGCGTCTGTCCAGCACCCGGGTCACCCCGGTACCCAGTTTGACGACGGCGAAGCCGGCCGCGGTGAGGGTGAGGGCGAGCCCGACGCCGTACGCCACGACGAGCAGCAGCCCGAACCAGGCCTGCCCGAGCGCCGCCGCGCCGACGAGTACGACGACCGCGGACGGACTGGGCACGAGGCCGCCGGCGAAGCCGAGGAGGATCGTGCCGCGGAGGGTGGGGGCGGTGGCGTGGGTGTGGGTGAAGCCGCCGTGGGTGTGCTCGACGGTGTGGGGGTGGCTGTGGGGGCGGCCGCTTTCGGGACCGTGGTGGTGGTCGTGGTCGTGGTCGTGGTCGTGGTCGTGACCGTGGCCGGGGTGCGGGCGCGGGTGCTCGTGTGCGTGGCCGGTGGGAGTGGCACTGTGGGCCCCGACCAGGACCGGCGTGCGCTCGTGAGCGTGCTCGCTGTCGTGCGGGTGCGGGTGTCCGTGGTCGTGCGGATGCGGATGATCGGGACCGTGGTCGTGGTCGTGGTCGTGGTCGTGGTCGTGGTCGTGGTCGTGGCTGTGGGGGTGCGGGTGGGCGTGTCCGTGGGCCTGCTGCCGGTTTCGCCAGGCCCGTCGTACGAGGGTCGCGCCCGCCACCGTCACCAGGGCGCCGCTCGCGATGCCCAGCCACGCGATCACCGAGGGCGCCGCGGCGGAGCCGGCCGTGACCAGGAGGCCGAGGGCGACCACGCCGAGGGTGTGGGTGACCGTCACCGAGGCGGCGAGGGGCAGGACGTCCTTCATGCGGGCCCTGCCTCCCCGGGCGGCGGCCACGGCGGCCATCAGGGTCTTGCCGTGGCCCGGCGCGAGGGCGTGCATGGCGCCGAGGGCGACGGCGATGAGAAGGGCGAGGGCGGCGAAACCGACGGTGAGGTCGTTGCGGGCGACCAGGGAGTCCAGGGCCCTGGTCCAGCGGTCGGCGCCGCGCGGCAGGACGGAGGCGGCGGGCGCGTCCTCCTGCTCCTCGACGAGGGCCGGGCCGCCGGGCCGTACGCGCAGGGTGGCGCTCGCGGTGTCGGCGGGGGAGGAGAGCAACTCCTCGGGATACTTGGTCAGCTCGCCGGACAGTGACTTCGTCGGTACGTCCGACTCCGTGAGCGTGGTGCGGTCGCCGCGCGCCGTGATCTCCCGCCAGCCGGGGCCGGAGTCCGTGGCCGCGCTGCGGAAGCCGAGGGCGACCGTGTCGTCCTCGGGGAGCGGTGCCGTGAGGCGGCACTCCAGGCGGAGGGTGTCCAGGCCGGCCTGGCCGGGGCGCAGGCGCGCGTGGCTGCTCTTCGCGGTGAGGGCGACCGCGCGGCCGTCGACGGTGACCCGGCTGTCGTCGGCGGCCTGCGCACACCGCTGCCGGGCCCACTCGGTCATGCCGAGCTTCTCGATGTCCGGCCCGGCCTGGGTCGCCGGGATCTCGGCGAGGTCCTCGACGTGGTCGACGCGCAGTGCGCCGGGGACGGCGACGAGGCCGTCGTAGTGGTTGACGGTGAAGTTGCCGAGGGGGTGGGCGCCGGCCGTACCCGAGGGGACGAGCACGAGCGCGCAGGCCGCCGTGAGGACGGCCGCTGCGGAGGCGAGGACGCGACGACGGGGCCGACGGGGCTGGGGCTTCACTTGGCGGCCTCCAGCGTCTCACGGGCCGCACGGGCGCCCAGGGGTGAGAACCCGGGGTTGAGGTCCAGGGCTGCCTTCAGGTGGGTGCGGGCCTGCTGCGCGTTGCCCGTGGCGTGTTCGATCACGCCACGGTGGTGGAGGAAGGCGGCGTTGCGGTAGCCGGTGGCCGTGGCCCGGCGGGCGTACGGCAGTGCCTCCGCGTCGCGGCCGTTGACGTGCAGGGCCCAGGCGAGGGCGTCCGCGGTGTGAACGGTGTGGCGGCGGGCCCATTCGGCGCGGGCCGCGCGCAGGGCCTCGGCCTTGTCGCCGTGGTCGGCGGCGGCGAGCGCGGTGTCGAGGTCGGCGTTGACACCGCCCGCGCGGGCGAGTGCCGTCCAGGCGTCCACGAGGGCGTACTGGTCGCCGGCCTTCGCCCGGTCGCCCTCCGCGCCGCGGGCCTCGTACAGCTCGCCGAGTTCGACGAGCGGGCCGGGCAGCGGGTAGCGGGCGACGACGGCCTCCATGCCCTTGATCGCGGCGGCCCGGTCGCCGCTCGCGGCCTGGGCGCGGGCGCGGCCCTCAAGGGCGGGCAGGTAGGTGTCGTCGGCGGCGAGGGCACGGGCGTAGTGGGTCAGGGCAGTCGCGTACTCGCCCTGGTTCCAGGCGAGTTGGCCGAGCGAGGTGGCCACGTAGGCCACGTCTCCGGGGGCGGTGGCGGAGGCGAGCGCCTGCTCCAGCACCCGCCGCGCGGTGGCCAC
This sequence comes from Streptomyces sp. NPDC058678, assembly GCF_042714835.1. Classification (NCBI taxonomy): domain Bacteria; kingdom Bacillati; phylum Actinomycetota; class Actinomycetes; order Kitasatosporales; family Streptomycetaceae; genus Streptomyces; species Streptomyces sp. NPDC058678. The sequence continues at coordinate 50,987 of NZ_JBHXSG010000051.1, forward strand.
GTCGCCGCGCAGCTCGTGCACGTACGCGTACCGCGTGAAGACCGGAATGCCCGGTCGGCGTTCGTCCGCGAGGTCGGCGGCCTTCGCCGCGTCGTCGTAACGGCCGAGTTCGACGAGTGCGTCGATACGGGAGGACAGCGCGCGCTCGCTGTAGGGGTTCTGCTTCAGCGCCTGGTCCGCGTACGTCAGCGCGTTCTCGAAGTCGTGCCGGGCCGCGGCGAGGGCGGCGCGGCCGGCCAGGGCCTGGACATTGTCCGGCTCGATACCGAGTGAGCGCTTCAGTGCCCGCTCGGCCTGCGGATAGCGGGACGGGTCGCCCTTGGTCCTGGCCTGCTCGACATAGGCGAGACCGAGGGTGGCCCAGCCTCCGAAGTCCCTTGGCTGGGACCGCAGATGAGCCTGCAGCGCGGTGATGCTCGCGTCGAGATCACCGCCGGTGAGCAGTTCGGGCGACACGGCGGCGGGTGCGGAGGCGACCACCGCAGTCCCCCCGTCCCGCACGGCACCGACCGCCACGGAACCGGCGGTGAACGCGACGGCCAGCAGCACCGCACAACCGGCGAGCCGAGCGCCCCGCCAACGCCGCCCGGCGGCCCCGACCCGCCGCACGGCGGCGATGCGCTCGTCGACGACGGCGATCTCGGAGCCCCGAGCGGGACGGGTCGCCTCCGGCGCAGCCCGGGTACCGTGCCCAGGGCCCGCTGACGCGGTTCCCGCCTCCGGGCCGGGCGCGGTCTCCGGCGGGGCTGCTTCTGCGCCGGCCCCGGCTTTCGCCTGAGCCGACTTCGCCGTGCCCTCGTCCTCCGATCGGGTTCCGGTCGTCAGGGGGAGGGCCTCCGGGGCGGACTGGGCTTCCGGCGCGTTCCGGGTTCCGGGCGGCGGCTCGGCTTTCGACGCGGCGGCCTCCGACGCAGCTTGGACGGCTGGCCGGGAGCCCGTCGTCGAGGCTTCTGCCTCCGGCCGGGTGGCGCTCTGCGGCTGGACTGCCTTCGACTCGGCCCCGGGCTTGGGCGGGGCTGTCTCAAGGGTTCCCTTGCCTTGCGGTGGGGCGGTCTCCGACGTGCCCTGCACCTCCGGCTCGGCTGCCTTCGCAGCACCCTTCGTGTCCGGCCCGGCTGCCTTCGGGGCGCCACTCGCCTCCAGCTCGGGTGCCTTCGGGGCGCCATTCGCCTCCAGCTCGGGTGCCTTCGGCGTGACTGGCTTTTGATCGGGGGCGGTTGGCGCAGCCCCTGCATCCGAGCCGGCGCCCGCCCCCGGCGCGATGGCCGTACTCGCCCCGTCCACGGGCACCGGCACAGCAGCGGAACCTGGACGGTCTGCGTGTCCTGGCCCCGCGGTCATGTCCGCATCGGCTGCGTGTCCTGGCCCCGCGCCCATGCCCGCACCGCCCTCGTGTCCCGGCCCGGCGTCCAACCCGCGCCCGCGCTCCGGCAGCGCCGTCGGCTCTGCGCCCTGGTGGTTCTCCGGTGCGCTGTTGTTCGTACGCCGGGCCATGCCCTCTCCTCGGTCGCTTGCTGTGAAGGGAAGTCGCGGCGCGGCCCGCGCCGTGGGGGATGGGTGGGTGCGGGCCGCGCCAGTCGGTGGGGAGTACGGATCAGTACGCCCGACCCCTCATCCGGCGCCACCACATGAGGGCCGAGCCGATCAGGAGGATTCCGGCCGCGCCGGCACCCGCGGAGGCGGCGATCAGGGTGGTGTCGTCGGATCCGCCCGCACCGGCCGGCTGGAGGGCGTCGCCGATCTGGCTGCGGACGTCGTTGCCGTCTGTCGTGCCCTTGGCGAGCGGGCCGCGTGAACCCTCGGTCGGGAGGGCGACGTACGGGAAGGCCTTCTCGAAGTCCTTGTCGTTCTTGTCGACGGCGTCGCCCAAGTCGTTCTTCGCGCCGAGCAGTTCACCCTCGACGACCTGCAGCGAGGCGTCGATCACGTCGTCGGTGAGGCGGCGTCCGTTCGGGAAGCCGGCGTTGTCGCCGTCGAGGACACCGAGGCGCTTGGGGTCGGAGACCGGCTTGATCGAGGTGTTCAGGCGCAGTTCCTCCGCCGCGACCACGTGCGGCGGCTGGTTGAGGCCCTTCACGCCCTTGAGGAAGACGTCGACGAGGTCGTTGCGCGGCTCGTCGGGCGCGTCGATCTTGTAGATCGCCTCGATGAGCTTCGGCAGCTCCGGGTTGGTCACGTTCTTGAGGAACTGGGCGTCGTCCCAGGGCGCGGACGCGTTGAACTTGTCCTTGTCCTTGATGGGGTTGACGACCTCGTTGACCAGCGGCATGCCGAGGCGCGAGACCTGGGAGTAGTAGCCCTGGGCGTTCTTGCGCTGGGTCGTCGACCAGATCCCGACGATCGGCTGCTCGGCCGACTCCGTGATCATGTGGGTCGGGACCTGGAGGGCGATGGAGTTGACGTTGTAGCCCTTGAGCGTGTCGTTGCCGACCTCGGTGAGGTTCCCGCCGTACAGCAGGTCGAAGACGCGCAGGTCCAGGAAGAACGGGTCGTCGGCCTGGCCGGCGAACGTCGTCGAGCCGCCGGGCAGTTCGTGCACCGCCTGGTCGCGCAGCTTGGCGTAGTCCGGCATGGACGCCTTGCCGACGTTGGACGGCGCCACCGGCACGTCGTCGGCGACCTTCGTCTTCGACACCAGGTGCTGGTCCTTCAGCTTCACCAGGTCGATGTCGTACGTCTGCGTGATGTTGAGGTCCGGGTCGTCCAGACTCTCGACCGGCCCGGTGTTGTAGAGGAACGTCTTCTCGTTCTTGACGTGCGTCTTGAAGGTGAAGCGGTACAGCAGCTCACCCTGCGCGTCACCGTTGTTGTCGATGTGGATGTCGTACTGCGCGTCCTCGGCGAACGGGAAGAAGTTCGGACCGCCGGCCGGTTCCTCGAAGGGGATCCAGTTCGCCACGATCGTCGTCGTGTCCGGCTTGTCCGGGCTGACGAACGCGTACACGTCCGTGTTGTCGTACTGGGGCTGCCCGGAGATCAGCGGGGCCTCCCGATGGCTGGAGGCGGCGGCCGCCCCCGGTTCCAGCGCGGTCACGCCGGCGGCTGCGAGCCCCCCGGCGGCCAGCGCACCACATACGAGGGTCGCGAGGTGCTTGCGTCCCGCACCGCTCCTGGAGATAGGTGTCATGCCGTCCGTCCTCAGTCCAACTTGCCTGACACCGGGGATTCGGAGCGGGGGTGGGGCCGGATTGGTCGAATCTGAAAAGACTTTTTCTGCCTGCTGGACCCGCGCTTTCGGCCCGCTGATCCGTAACCCCATCCGGAGGTGTGTGCGTTGCGAATACCGCGTGGGACGGGGCGGGCAGGATGCGGTGTGCGGAGAGGGGGAGCCGGGGTGGAGGCGGACGAGCTTCTGGTCCTCGTGGCGGGCGGTGACCAGAACGCGTTCGAGGAGCTGTACCGGCTCGTGTCCGGGCCCGTGTTCGGGCTCGTGAGACGGGTCGTACGGGATCCCGCGCAGTCGGAGGAGGTGTCGCAGGAGGTGCTGCTGGAACTCTGGCGCTCCGCGGGGCGGTTCGACCCGGGTCGGGGCAGTGCCTTGTCCTGGGTGCTCACCCTCGCCCACCGCCGGGCCGTCGACCGGGTGCGCAGCGCCCGCGCGGCCGGCGAGCGTGAGCAGCGGGAGGCCCGGCGGGCCCATCACCCCGCCTTCGACCACGTCACCGAGGAGGTCGAGGCCGGCCTCGAACGCGAGTGGGTCCGCCGCTGCCTGGACCGGCTCACGGTCCTGCAGCGCCAGTCGGTCACCCTCGCTTATTACGAGGGTTATACGTACCGTGAAGTGGCCGAGCAGCTCTCGTTGCCGCTCGGTACGGTGAAGACGCGGATGCGTGACGGGCTGACCCGTCTGCGCGAGTGCCTGGGAGGTGTGGCATGAGCCTTCTGCGCCGAGAGGACCTCCACTCCCTGGCCGCTCCCTACGCCCTGGACGCCCTCGAACCCGACGAGCGCCGCCGTTTCGAGAAGCACCTGAAGAAGTGCGACAGTTGCGCCGCCGAGGTGCGTGCCCTGGCCGAGGACGCCGTCCGGCTCGCCTGGTCGACCGCGGCCCCGCCGCCACCCGCGATGCGCGAGCGGGTCCTGGCCGCCGTACGCGCGACGCCGCAGGAGAACGCCCGGCCCGAAGTGGCACGCGCGCGTACGCCCCAGCTGCCGCCGCACGTGTGGGGCGTACAGCCGCCGCCGCGCGTACGTGAGCGGCGGCGGATCCCCCTGTTCGTGCCCTTCGCGACGGTCACCGCCGCCGCGGCCCTCGTGGTCGCGTCCCTGTTCGCCGTCCAGGCGGGGCAGACGGAGGACCAACTGAACGCCGAGCGGGCCCAGGCGCGTGAGATCGCCCACGTTCTCGCGGCTCCCGACGCGCGGGCGACGACGGGTCAGGACACCGAGGGCCGCAGTATCGGAGTGATCGCCTCCGCATCGGAGGGCAGTGCGGTCGTCACCCTCAGCGGATACGGCGACCTGCCGAGCGACCGCGTGCGCCAACTGTGGCTCATGCGCCCCGACGCGCAACCGCGCTCCCTCGGCCTCTTCGACGACGACACGCCCTTGGTGGCGTCCGGTCTCGACACCTCCGCCACGTCACTCGCTGTGACTGTCGAGCCCGACGGGGGCTCGCCGCAACCCACTACTCAGCCGGTTGTCCAACTCGCCCTGAAATCAGTTGGATTCGGAGAGTGATCACAGAGGGGTCGTCAACCTGCTTACGGGGAAGGTGAATCCTGTGACCGCGATACACGAGTGCCCCGAGGGGGCGATAGGGTTACCCTGCCCGGGCCGGGTGGACTCGTACGGGTGGGGAGTGACATGGAACAGATAACAGTGCGCAGCAGGGCACGTGTCCCTGCGATCACCTGCGGGAGCAGCGCGACCAGTTCGCGCCTCGACCGCCATCTCTCGGTACTGGGCGGTCCTGCCGTCCCGCAGCGGGAGACGGTCGAGGCGACCTCGTTGATGCGTGAGCTGACCGCACGTGACACCCCGCGTGAGCGCAGCCCCAGGGGTGCGCGAGTGAGTCGGGTTTTGCTCTTCGCGCCGCTGCGTCGACTGCGCCGTTCGCTGTTCGGCGGGCGCTGAGTCCTCACGCTCAGACGTTCCTGATCCGCGCTCGGGCGGCCACACCGCCGGGCAGTGCTGCGATCCCGTCGTCCGTCATCCCCACGGCATGCAGCGGCGTCCAGGTGTGGTCCGCCGAGCGCGGCCACGTTCTTTCCCTTCCTCCCGTTGCCCCCGCGTTCAACCCCGCAGGACCGTGAGTTCAGCGCTCGCCGTGCGCGTACCGGTGCACGGCGAGCGGCACGAACGCCGCGAGGAGGACCGCGCACCAGGCCAGCGACCCGGCGACGGGATGGGCCACCGGCCAGGCCGCCCCCTCCGGTACGGGGGCGTTGCCGAAGAGGTCCCGCAGAGCCGTCGTCACCGCGCTGATCGGATTCCACTCGGCGACCGTCCGCAGCCAGCCCGGCAGCCCGTCGGCCGGGATGTACGCGTTGGACAGCAGTGGCAGCAGGAAGGTCGCGCCGCCCAGCTGACCAGCCGCCTCCTCGTTCCGGGTGAGCAGACCCAGGAAGATCCCGATCCAGGTGGTGGCGAACCGGAACAGCAGCAGCAGGCCGAAGGCGCCCACCGCCTCCAGGGCGCTTCCCTCCACGCGCCAGCCCACCGCGAGGCCGACCAGCAGCAGCGGAACCGTACCGGCCGCCGTGACGACCAGGTCCGCGACCGCCTGCCCGAGAGGTACGGCCGCCCGGCTCATCGGCAGGGTGCGGAAGCGGTCCATCACGCCCCGGTGGGTGTCCCCCGCCGCCTGGAACATCCCCGTCATGATCCCGTTCGCGGCCGTCGCCACCAGCAGGCCCGGAACGAGGAACGCACGGTACTCCTCGCCCGGCATCGCGAGCGCGCTGCCGAAGACGTAGCCGAAGAACAGCAGCATGCTGATCGGCATGGTCTGGGTCAGGATCAGCAGCCCCGGATTGTTCCGCATCCGCCGCAGCTGACGGCCCAGCATCGCCGTTCCGTCATAGGCCAGTGTGGTCATGCCACACGCTCCTTGTGGTCGTCGGTGAGCCGGAGGAACACGTCGTCGAGGGTCGGCGGACGCAGGCTCGCGTCCAGCAACGGCACACCCGCCGCGTCCAGTTCGCGCACGAGACGGGGGAGCGTGAGCGTCGAGTCGCGGCTGACCGCGCCGACGGCGTTCCGCTCGTGGTCGAACGACGGCTGCGTGCCGGTGAGTTGGTCCAGCACGGCCGCCGCCTTCGCCAGCACGTCCGGGTCCGCTACGACCACCTCGACATGGGTCCCGATGAGCGACTTGAGCTGCGCCGGCGAACCCGTGTGCGTGACCCGGCCCTGGTCCACCAGGGCGATGTCGTCGGCGAGTCGGTCGGCCTCCTCCAGGTACTGCGTGGTCAGCAGCACGGTCGTGCCGTCCGCCGTGAGGTCGCGCACGGCGGCCCAGATCAGGTTCCGGCTGGCCGGGTCGAGTCCGGTGGTCGGCTCGTCCAGGAACAGCACCTCGGGGCGGCGTATCAGGCTCGCCGCCAGGTCCAGCCGTCGACGCATCCCGCCCGAGTAGGTGGACGCGTGCCGGTCGGCGGCCTCGGCCAGCCCGAAGCGGTCCAGGAGCTCGCCGGCCCGCTCGGCCGGCCCGCGCACCCGGTGCAGCCGGGCGAACAGGCGCAGGTTCTCGCGCCCGGTCAGGTCTCCGTCGACCGACGCGTACTGCCCGGTGACGCCGATCCGGCGCCGAATCGCCGCCGCCTCCCGTACGAGGTCGTGCCCGGCGATCCGCGCGGAGCCCGCGTCAGGGCGCAGCAGCGTGGTGAGCAGTCGTACGGCCGTGGTCTTGCCGGCCCCGTTCGGGCCGAGGATTCCGCAGACCGTGCCGGTCGCCACCGCGAGATCCAGGCCGCGCAGGGCGTGGACGGCGCCGAACCGCTTCTCCAGACCTTCACTAAGTACAGCGTACGTAGAAGTCATGCCCCGACCATAGCGCACTACGTACGCTGTACGTAACTAGGATGGAGGCCGAGGTGATGATCGATGGCGGGCCGAGCGGCCGTACCCGAAGTGATCTGGGCCCGTCCCGAGCGGACGGGCCGGGGGCCGAAACCGGCGTTCACGCGCGCGGACGTCGCGGCGGCGGGCGTGCGGATCGCCGACGCGCAGGGGCTGGACGGCGTCTCCATGCGGCACGTCGCGGCCGAACTGGGCTGCGGAACGATGTCGCTGTACAACTACGTCCCGCGCAAGGAGGACCTGTACGAGCTGATGCTCGACGCCGTGGGGGCCGAGCACGAGATGAGCGAGCCCTCGGGCGACTGGCGCGCCGACATGCTGCGCAACGCGCATGAGACCCGCGGGATCATGCACCGCCACACGTGGGTGCCACGCCTGATGGCGGGGGTCTACGGCTTCAGCCCCAACACCCTGCGCTATCTGGAGCACTGCCTGGCCTGCCTCGAACCGCTCGAGCAGCCGTACAGCATCAAGATGGAGCTGGTCGCGCTGCTCAACGGCGTCGTGACGACGTACACCGCGAACGAGCTCGCGACCGCCGAGCGCACCCGCTCCATGCCCTGGTCCGCGGAGGAGGAGAACGCGGTCCGTATCGCCTATCTCGGCAGCCAGGTGGCCACCGGGGCCTATCCGCGGCTGGCGGCGGCCTTCATGGAGGACTCGGGGCCGATCGACCTGGAGGCGGTGTTCGAGCGGGCGCTCCAGCGGGTCATGGACGCCTTCGATCCCAGGGGCTGAGGGCTGGGGGCTTGGGGGGGGGAGGGGCTAGATCAGGGTGAACTGGCCTTCCGGGCCTTCTTCGTGGTGGTCCAGCACCGACGCCGGCCTGCGTGCCGCCTCCGGCACCGGCAGGACGCCCGCCTTGCGCAGCTCCCGCGCGGTGATCGGGGATGTCACGGTCAACTCCTCCTGGCGCGGCCTCAGCTCCGCCAGCAGCGCCAGCACGGTGATCAGCTCCAGCAGCTCCGACGTCCACGCCTGGGGCCAGGCCGCCGGGCGGATCGCCTCCAGCGTGCCAGGCTCGGGATGGGCGGTGCGGGCCGTGAACCACTGCTCCAGTACGCGTGTTCCGCTCACCTCGAAGTCCCAGGACTGAGGCGGAACCGGGGAGATGCGGCCCTCGTCGAGGTGCAGGGCCTCCTCGTCGCGGTCGTAGTGCAGGGTCAGCGGCCGGGAGGGCAGGGGTGCGCGGACGTACGGGCGGCGGCCGCCGGGCAGTTTGGGGCGGTCGCCGTCGCGGCGCATCAGCCACAGGACGCGATGGCCGAGCTCGACGCCGTGGGTCCAGAGCCCGGGGTCCTCGGTGAGGGGGACGGCGAGACCGGGGCGTACCGCCGTCACGGTCCAGGCCAGGAAGTCCGCCGGGGTGGGGGAGAGGCCGAGACGGGTGGCCAGGTGGTCCAACAGGCCGGGTGCGAGGTTGGGTTCCTCGCCACCGGGGCGGCGGTAGAGGGGGCGGACGCGGCCGGGGCGGAGGAGCGGGAGCAGGGAGGTGGCGTGGAGGAGGGGCCCCGGGGTGTCGGGCGTCTCCGTGACGAAGATCTGGTGCTCGTCCGCCACCCGCCACAGCTCGGGCCGGGCCGCGTCGATCAGCCGGTGGTCGGGGATCAGCCACTGTTCGTCGAAGGGCGCGTGCAGGACGCGTACCGGTTCCGGGCACGGGCCCGAGGTGCGGGCCAGCCTCTCCGTGCTGCCGGACCGGCCCGGCAGCTGGCCGACGGCCGAACGCAGGGTGCGCGAGCGGGTCGGTTCGAACAGGGCTTCCCGGTCCGGACCCTCGGCCTTCATCAGGGCGTCCCAGCGGGCTCTGAGGGATGCCGCGTCGGGGCCCGTCGGCCACCCCCGGCCGAGCCGCGGCGGTGCGACGGACCACGGCATGAGGTCCGCCAGCGGCGGAGCGTCGTCGTGCGTCACGCACGGCATCGTACGACCTGCCACGGCCGGGCGGCTCAGGTGGCGTCCAGCGTCACCGTGAAGGAGAAGCGGTCGCCCCGGTAGTGGATGACCGCGGCGTCGAGGACCCGCCCGTCCGTGTCGTAGGTGACGCCCGTGTAGTGCAGGATCGGGCTGAGCAGCGGGACTTGGAGCAGGCGTGCCGTCTCCGGGTCCGCCAGGCGGGCCTGCACGGTGTCCGTGATGCGGCTGATGTCCGCCCCGACGACGTCCCGGAGCACCTTGGTCATCGGCCAGCGGGCCAGGTCGTCCGGGTCGATGCGCGCCGCGAGTTCGGGACGGACGTAGTTGCGGGCGTGGTTGGTCGGTTCGCCGGTTTTCTCGTCGCCGCGCAGGCGGTGGTACGTCGCCACCTCGGCGAGGTCCGGGAAGTGCTCGGCGAGTTCGGCCGGCACGGGCGCCTTGCCGTGGTCGAGCAGCCGGGTCGCCATGCCGGACTGCTGGGCCACGATGGCGTCCACCGAGCCGAGCAGCCGCACCGGGGCGCCCCTGAGGGCGTCCGGCTCGATGAACGTGCCGCGCCGGCGATGGCGCGTGATCAGCCCCTCGTCCTCCAGTTCCTTCAGTGCCTGCCGCATGGTCAGCACGCTCACCCCGTAGTGCCCCGCCAACTGCTCCTCGGTGGGCAGCCGCAGCGGGTCCTGCGGCGAGCGGCCCAGTATCGAGGCACGCAGCGACTGCGACACCTGGTACCAGAGCGGCAGCTTGCGGTTCAGGACTATCGAGTCCGGGGCGAAGGAGGTCACGGGGCCATCCGTACCGGTAGGGAATCCTCAGTGCAAGGGGCGGAAGTGCCGCTCCAGGCCCTGCCACACGTCGTCGTAGCCCTGCTGCAGATGGTCCGCCCGAGCTGCTTGTGGTGTCAGGGTGACCGGCCAGCGCGTCTCGAACATGAACGCCAGCCCGTCGTCGACCTTCTGCGGACGGAGCTCGGCGGCGCTCGCCCGGTCGAAGGTGTCTTGGTCCGGCCCGTGCGCCGACATCATGTTGTGCAGCGAGCCGCCGCCTGCCACGAAGCCCCCCGGGCCGGAGGTCTTCGCGTCGTAGGCGCCCTCGATGAGCCCCATGTACTCGCTCATCACGTTCCGGTGGAAGTACGGCGGCCGGAAGGTGTCCTCGCCCACCAGCCAGCGCGGCGCGAAGACGACGAAGTCGACGCCGGCCAGGCCGGGGGTGTCGGACGGTGACGTCAGCACCGTGAAGATCGACGGGTCGGGATGGTCGTACGAGATGGTCCCCAGCACATTGAAACGGCGCAGGTCGTAGATGTACGGCACGTGGTTGCCGTGCCAGGCGACCACGTCGAGGGGCGAGTGGTCGTACGTGGCCGTCCAGAGGTTGCCGCAGAACTTGTTGACCACCTCCACCGGGCCCTCGACGTCCTCGTAGGCGGCGACCGGCGCCCGGAAGTCACGGGCGTTGGCGAGGCCGTTGGCTCCGATGGGGCCGAGGTCGGGGAGGTGGAAGGGGGCGCCGTAGTTCTCGCATACATATCCGCGCGCAGAGGCATCCAACAGCTCCACACGGAAGCGGACCCCACGGGGAATCAGCGCGACATGTCCCGGCTCCACATGCAGCAGCCCGAACTCCGTGCGCAGCAGCAGTCCGCCGTGCTCCGGCACGATCAGCAGCTCGCCGTCGGCGTCGCTGAAGACGCGGTCCATCGAGGTGTTCGCGTGGTACAGGTGCACGGCCATGCCGGTGCGCTGGGTCGCGTCGCCGTTGCCGCCGAGGGTCCACAGGCCGGCGAGGAAGTCGGTGCCCGGCGTGGGCTCCGGCAGGGGGTCCCAGCGCAGCCGGTTCGGGTCCGGCACGGACTCCGTGAAGGGCGCCGTACGGATCCGGCCATTGTGCGTGCGCGTGAACGCCGGGTGCGCGGCCGACGGGCGGATCCGGTACAGCCACGAGCGGCGGTTGTGCGCCCGGGGCTCGGTGAACGCCGTACCGCTGAGCTGCTCGGCGTAGAGCCCGAGAGGGGCGCGCTGCGGCGAGTTGCGGCCCTCGGGCAGTGCGCCCGGCACGGCCTGCGAGCTGTGCTCATTGCCGAAACCGGAGAGGTAGGTGAGTCCCTCGGCGGTCTTCCGTGCGTCCCCGTCCATGATCGCTCCCTTGCCGTCCTGATTCCTATGCATCACCGTAGGATTGCGGTTTCTCCGGCGCAAGAGGGGTGCCCGACCTCCTCACGGAGGACATCGGACGCCCGGAACCAGACTCCAGGGGGATACGAGGTGTCGTACCGGTGTTCTACGCTCCCCGGCATGGCGTGGACGCGGGCACTTCTTGCTGCGCTCGCGGTCTGTGTCCTGCTGCTGACAGGATCCGCGGGCTGTGGCACCAGCGGTGCGGACGAGCGGCAGAACCAGAGGAACGAGGCCTCACCCTCCCCGGTGGGCAAGGTCATCGACGAGACGGACAAGGAGGGGCACCCCTACCGTGAGGTGGACGAGACGGGCGCACCCGACGTCGGCATCGAGGTGCAGCCCGCCGCCGACGACGGCTGGAACGTCCGGCTGACCCTCCAGAACTTCCGCCTCTCGCCCGCAGGCGCCAAGGCGGAGGCGGTGGCGGGCCGCGGGATCGCCCGCCTCTTCGTGGACGGTCATCCCGTCGCCCGCCTGCGCACCACCGAGTACCGCCTCTCCGCCCGTTACGTCCCGCACGGCACCCACCACGTCACCGCGCGCCTGTACGCCGACGACGGAACGGTGTGGGCCGTGGACGGCGAACCGGTCGAGAGCACGGCGGACATCACCGCGTCGGGATCTTCGGGGGCCTCCGGGGCCTCGCGGTCATCCACGCCCTCGGGGCCGGAACCCACCGGCACCGCGACCGGCGCGCTGAGCGCGCCGGGCCCCGTGCTCCGTACTGAGGAGCGAGCTTCCCCGGACCGCGGCGGAAAGGCATCATGAAGCCCGTGCCCCCAGCGACATCGCTCCGCCGAGCGCCCGTGCAGCGACGCAGCGCCGAACGGCTGACCAGGATCCTCGACGCGTGCGCGGACCTTCTCGACGAGGTGGGCTACGACGCCCTGAGCACCCGGGCCGTCGCCCTGCGCGCCGGTGTCCCCATCGGCTCGGTCTACCGCTTCTTCGGCAACAAGCGCGCGATGGCGGACGCCCTCGCCCAGCGCAACCTGGAGCGGTACACCGAGCGCGTCACCGAGCGCCTGGAGGCGACCGGCGGCGAGGGAGGGTGGCGGGCGGCGATGGACGCCGTGCTCGACGAGTACCTCGCCATGAAGCGCACCGCCCCCGGGTTCTCCCTCGTCGACTTCGGCAACCAGATCCCGGTCGGCTCCCGCTACGCCGAACCCAACCACCGCGTCGCCGACCGGCTCACGGACCTTCTCTCCGGCTACCTCGACCGTGCCCCGGACGAGGACCTGCGGCGCACCTTCCTCGTCGCCGTGGAATCCGCCGACACCCTCGTCCACCTGGCCTTCCGGGTGGCTCCTGAGGGCGACGAGAAGATCATCGCGGAGACGCGGGAGCTGCTGCGGGCGTACCTGGCGCGGGTCCTGGACTGACGCCTCGCCCCCCTGCCGCCGGTTTCCGCCGTCAGGTCTGTCTCCGGCACCCCTCCCCACACGGCATACCGCTCGGTATGCTCGGCCCTGATCCCGTGCGTCACCGTCGCCGCCGTCCTCTGGGAGGACCCGTGTCCCGCACCGCCCTGCGCATCTGCCCCCTCTGCGAGGCCACCTGCGGCCTGACCCTCACCATCGAGGGCACCCGGGTGACCGGCGCCCGTGGGGACCGCGACGACGTGTTCAGTCGCGGGTTCATCTGCCCCAAGGGGGCCTCCTTCGGGGCCGTCGACGGGGACCCCGACCGGCTGCGCACCCCGCTCGTCCGCAAGGACGGCGAGTTGCGCGAGGCCACCTGGGAGGAGGCCTTCGACGCGGTCGCCGCCGGCATCCGGGCCGTCGTCGAGCGGTACGGACCGAACTCCGTCGGCGTCGTCCTCGGCAACCCCAACGTGCACACCATGGCCGGCGCGCTCTACCCGCCGGTGCTTCTCGCGGGGCTCGGCACCCGCAGCATCTTCACCGCCTCCACGGTGGACCAGATGCCCAAGCACGTCTCCAGCGGGCTGCTCTACGGCGACGCCAACGCGATCCCCGTACCGGACCTGGACCACACCGACCACCTGCTGCTCCTCGGCGCCAACCCCCTGGAGTCCAACGGGAGTCTGTGCACCGCCCCCGACTTCCCCGGCAAGCTCAAGGCGCTCAAGGCCCGCGGCGGCACGCTCACCGTCGTCGACCCCCGCCGCACCCGCACCGCCAAGCTCGCCGACCGGCACATCGCGATCCGGCCCGGCACCGACGCCCTGCTGCTCGCGGCGATGGCCCAGGTCCTCTTCGAGGAAGGCCTCGTGGATCTCGGCGACCTGACCCCGCATGTGCAAGGGCTCGACGAACTCGCCGCATCCGTGCGGGACTTCACCCCCGAAGCCGTCGCCGAGGCCTGCGACGTGGACGCCGTCACGATCCGCGCCCTCGCCCGCGAACTCGCCGCCGCCCCCACCGCCGCCGTATACGGCCGCATCGGCAGCTGCACGGTTCCCCACGGCACCCTCGCCAGCTGGCTCGTCGACGTCCTCAACATCCTCACCGGCAACCTCGACCGCCCGGGCGGCGCCCTCTTCCCGCAGGCGGCCACCGACAGGACGCCGCGCCCCGCCGGACCCGGCCACGGCTTCGCGCTCGGTCGCTGGCACTCCCGGGTCAGCGGGCACCCGGAGGCCAAGGGGGAGCTGCCGCTCTCCGCGCTCGCCGAGGAGATCGACACGGCCACCGAGGAGGGCGAGCCGGTCCGCGCGCTCGTCGCCGTCGCCGCCAACCCGGTGCTGTCCGCCCCCGACGGCGACCGGCTCGACAAGGCCCTCGACTCCCTCGACTTCATGGTCAGCGTCGACCCGTACCTGAACGAGACCTCGCGCCACGCCCACGTCGTGCTGCCGCCGCCCCCGCCCTCCCAGAGCCCGCACCACGACTTCGCCTTCAACACCCTCGCCGTCCGCAACCAGGTCCGCTACACCCGCCCCGCCGTGCCCCTGGAGCCCGGCCGGATGGCGGAGACCGAGATCCTGGCCCGGCTGGTCCTGGCCGCGACCGGCATGCACGGCGCCGACCCGGCCGCCGTCGACGCGATGGTGATCGACCAGACCCTCGGCAAGGCGGTCAAGGAGCCGCACTCCCCGGTCCACGGCCGGGACCCGCGCGAACTCGCCGCACAGCTCACCGGCGAGACCGGCCCCGAGCGGCGGCTCGACCTGATGCTGCGCCTCGGCCCGTACGGCGACGGCTTCGGCGCCCGCCCGGACGGGCTGAGCCTGGAGAAGCTGCTCGCGCATCCGCACGGCATCGACCTCGGGCCGCTGAGCCCGCGCCTGCCGCAGCCGCTGAAGACCCGCAGCGGCAAGGTCGAACTGCTGCCGCAGCCGATCGCCGGGGACCTGCCCCGCCTCCGGCAGGCCCTGCACGAGCGGCCCGCCGGGCTGGTCCTCGTCGGCCGTCGGCACCTTCGCTCCAACAACAGCTGGATGCACAACGTCCCCGCCCTCACCGGCGGCACCAACCGTTGCACCCTGCACATCCACCCCGAGGACGCCGACCGCCTGGGCGTACGGGACGGGGCGCCGGTGCGCGTCAAGGGCGCCGGGGGAGAGGTGACCGCGCCCGCCGAGGTCACCGACGGCGTGCGCCGGGGTGTAGTGAGCCTGCCGCACGGCTGGGGACACGACCGGCCCGGCACCCGCCTCAGCCACGCCTCCGCCGACCCCGGAGTCAACGTCAACCAGATCCTCGACGGCAGCCTGCTCGACCCCCTCTCGGGCAACGCGGTGCTCAACGGAGTGCCCGTCGAAGTCGCCGCCGTGACCGAAAAGTTCCCCGCTCTGACCTGAGCAAAGCTGTGACCAGGAGTTTTGCGCTTATTGCTCGCGTGTCAACGTCTTGTTAACGCCACTTGACGAGTCCTAACGTCATCGCACCGCCGGCCCTGGTGGGAGTTCAAGGGCGAACGTTAGGTATCCACTCATGCTGACCATCCTCGGCTTCGCCATGATCGCGACCTTCCTGGTCCTGATCATGATGAAGAAGATGTCGCCGATCGCGGCGCTCGTACTGATCCCCGCACTCTTCTGTGTGTTCGTGGGAAAGGGCGCCAAGCTCGGTGACTACGTCATCGACGGCGTCACCAGCCTCGCCCCCACCGCGGCGATGCTCATGTTCGCGATCGTCTACTTCGGTGTGATGATCGACGTCGGCCTCTTCGACCCCGTCGTTCGCGGGATCCTGAAGTTCGCGAAGGCCGACCCGATGCGGATCGTCGTCGGCACCGCGGTACTCGCCGCGATCGTCTCGCTCGACGGCGACGGCTCGACCACCTTCATGATCACGGTCTCGGCGATGTACCCGCTGTACAAGCGCCTCAAGATGAGCCTGGTCGTGATGACCGGTGTCGCCGCCATGGCCAACGGCGTGATGAACACCCTGCCCTGGGGCGGCCCCACCGCCCGCGCCGCCACCGCCCTCAAGCTGGACGCCAGCGACATCTTCGTCCCGATGATCCCGGCCCTGCTGGTCGGCCTCCTCGGCGTCTTCATCCTGTCGTACGTCCTCGGCGTGCGTGAGCGCAGGCGGCTGGGCGTGCTGACGCTGGGCGAGGTCCTGGTGGAGGAGAAGGTCGAGGAGAAGGAGACCGAGACGGTCCTGGTCGGCGCGGGCGGTGCCGGCGACGGCAAGACCCCGGCCCGCACCGGCGGCGCGGGCTTCGGCACCGCGGCCGACGACGAGGACGACGACGACTTCCCGGGCCTCGACCAGAACCGGGCCACGCTGCGTCCCAAGCTCCTCTGGTTCAACGCGCTGCTCACGGTCGTGCTGCTCACCGCCATGATCATGGAGTACCTGCCGATTCCGGTGCTGTTCCTGATCGGCGCCGCGCTCGCGCTCACCGTGAACTTCCCGCACATCCCCGACCAGAAGGCACGCCTCGCCGCCCACGCGGACAACGTCCTCAACGTCTCCGGCATGGTCTTCGCCGCCGCCGTCTTCACCGGCGTCCTCCAGGGCACCGGCATGGTCGACAGCATGGCCAAGTGGATGGTGAACGTCATCCCGGCGGGCATGGGCCCGCACATGGCCATCGTCACCGGCGTCCTGAGCCTCCCGCTCACCTACTTCATGTCCAACGACGGCTTCTACTTCGGCGTCCTCCCGGTCCTCGCCGAGGCCGGCGCGGCCCACGGTGTCTCGCCGCTGGAGATGGCCCGCGCCTCGCTGGTCGGCCAGCCGCTGCACATGTCGAGCCCGCTCGTCCCGGCTGTGTACGTCCTGGTCGGCATGGCCAGGGTCGAGTTCGGCGACCACACCAGGTTCGTGGTCAAGTGGGCCGCGCTGACATCTTTGATCATCCTCGGGGCAGGAGTCCTCTTCGGGATCATCTGACGGACGTGTCGACCGACTCGCCATGGAGGAAACGACCTTGAGGCCCGGTGGGAACCGCGGCTGGCTGCTCCGCCTAGTCATCGCCTTCAGCTTCGCGCAGGGGGCGGTGTCGATGGCCCGGCCCGCCGTGTCCTACCGGGCCCTCGCGCTGGGCGCGGACGAGCGGGCGATCGGCGTGATCGCGGGCGTGTACGCGCTGTTGCCGCTCTTCGCCGCCGTCCCGCTGGGCCGCCGCACCGACCACGGCCGCTGCGCGCCCCTGCTGCCGGTCGGCGTGGTCCTGATATCCGGCGGCTGCGCACTCAGCGGCCTCGCCAACTCCCTCTCGGGCATGGCGGTCTGGAGCGGGGTGATGGGCCTCGGCCACCTCTGCTTCGTGATCGGCGCCCAGTCGCTCGTGGCCCGCCAGTCCGCCCCGCACGAACAGGACCGCAACTTCGGCCACTTCACCATCGGCGCCTCCCTCGGCCAACTGGTCGGCCCGATCGCCGCGGGCGCCCTGATCGGCGGGCGGGACATGGCGGGCACCAGCGCGCTCGCCCTGCTCGTCGCGGGGGCGGGAGCCGCGGTCGCGTTCAGCTCGCTGTGGCGCATAGAGGACCGTGCGACGTCCAAGTCCCGTACGGCACAGGGCGACCGCGTCCCCGTCCAGCGCATCCTGCGCGCCCGGGGCGTACCCGCGGGCATCTTCATCAGCCTCTCCGTGCTGTCCGCGACCGACATCCTCACCGCCTACCTCCCGGTGGTCGGCGAACACCGGGGCATCGCCCCCTCCGTGATCGGCCTGCTGCTCAGCCTGCGCGCCGCGGCCACGATCGCCTGCCGCCTGGTGCTGACGCCGCTGCTGCGGCTGCTGGGCCGGACGGTGCTGCTCACCGTCACCTGTCTGCTGGCGGCCGTGCTGTGCGCCGGCATCGCGCTGCCGGTGCCGGTGTGGGCGCTGGCCCTGATACTCGCCGCGCTCGGCTTCTGCCTCGGCGTCGGACAGCCGCTGTCCATGACGACGGTCGTCCAGGCGGCCCCGGACGGAGCCCGCTCCACCGCCCTCGCCCTGCGCCTGACCGGCAACCGGCTCGGCCAGGTGGCCGCCCCCGCCGCGGCCGGCCTGATCGCGGGCATCGCGGGCGTGGCCGCACCGTTCGTGATGCTCGGCGCGCTGCTGCTGCTGTCCTCGGGGGTCGCACTGCGGTCGCCGGGCCGGCCGGCCGGGGGGCGGGGGCCGGACTCCGAGCCCCGCAGGTCGGGAGTCGTACTGGACCGGAAGAGGGATGTCTGACGGGACGCAGGGCGCTGCTCCCACCATCCGCACCGTGGATGTGAAAGAGAGTCAGATCAACTGCGATTTGTACGAAAATCGTCTGACTCGGAGGAATTGCATGCCCACGACGCCTCTTCTGCGCCGCGCCGGAGCGCGCACCGCCGCACTCGCGGCGCTCACCGCCGCGGTGACCCCCCTGACGGGGATGCCGATGGCGGGTGCCGTGCCGATGGCGCCCGGGGACAACGGCACCGTCAAGATCCACTCGGCGCCGTACGACGATGTCGAGCGCACGCCTTACGGTGACCCGCGGGACGAGCCGAAGGTCTGCAAGTTCTACATCGACGCCGCCCAGTTCGACACGATCCAGGCCATCGACTGGACCATCCAGACGCAGCCGCCCGTGGCGGGCGGCGCTGAAAGCAGTGGTGCCATCACGCTTATCGGCGGCTCCGGCCACACCGAGGACATGGTGCTGCCCGACGGGCAGTACAAGCTCGTCTGGACGATCAGAGGCGGCAACGGCACGGGCAAGCAGAAGGTGTTCAGGGTCGACTGCAAGGTACAGCCGAGCACGTCTCCGAGCACGTCTCCGAGCTTGTCTCCGAGCTTGTCACCGGGCCCCAACGGCGGTCCGCCCGCCGGCGGTGGCGGAATCGCCCGCGATGAGGCCTTCACCCCGGTCGCCGGTGCCGCCGCCGTCGGCCTTGCCGCGGTGACCGGGACGGTCTGGTTCCGGCTCCGGCGTCGCCAGCATGGCGCGGCGTAGGCGTATCCGCAGGCCCTGGTACCGGACGCGCGCCTACCGCCTGGCGAGGACGGCCGTGCTGACCGTCTCCCTGGTGGCGGGCGGCGTCTGGTGGGCCCAGGACGAGGAGCCCGGCGGGGCGGCGGCCGTCGCCCCGCCGGACCCCCCGGGGGCTCCGGGGGCCCGGGTCGACGCGCGGGCGGCGCAACAGGAGCGGCTTCCCGCCGGCACCGGACTGCATGGGCCCCCGCCCGGGCGGGGCGGGACCAATGTCGGCACCGGCACCGGCACCGGCACCGGCACCCGCGTCGGCGCCGACGAGGCGAAGCCGACGCGGCCGGGGGGCCGCCCCCGAGCGGGCGGCGCCCGGCGTGAGCCGTCCCGTGC